>NZ_RAPV01000001.1:2124493-2427993 GCF_003610295.1 Paraburkholderia sp. BL23I1N1 | reverse complement strand
ATCGCTCGATATAGCGCAGCAATACGACCTGGTGGTGATCCACACCAGCACGCCGTCCTTCCCCACCGACGCCCTGTTCGCCGAAGACCTGAAGAAGCGCAAGCCTTCGGTGCTGGTTGGCATGGTCGGCGCGAAGGTCGCGGTCGATCCGCACAATTCGCTAACCGCGAGTGAAGCGATCGATTTCGTTTGCCGCGAAGAATTCGATTTCACCTGCCAGGAAGTTGCCGAAGGCAAGCCGTTCGCCGGCATCAAAGGCCTGAGCTACCGCGCCGCCGACGGCTCGATCGAACACAACGAAGCGCGCCCGATCCTGGAGAACATGGACGAGCTGCCGTTCGTCGCGCCCGTCTACAAGCGCGATCTGACGATCGACAACTACTTCATCGGCTACCTGAAGCACCCGTACGTGTCGATCTACACGGGCCGCGGCTGCCGCTCGAAATGCACGTTCTGCCTGTGGCCGCAAACGGTGGGCGGGCATCGCTACCGCACGCGTTCGACCGAGAACGTGCTCGAAGAAGTGAAGTGGATTCGCGACAACATGCCTGAAGTCAAGGAGATCATGTTCGACGACGACACCTTCACCGACTTCAAGCCGCGCGTCGAGGAAATCGCCCGCGGCCTCGGCGAGCTCGGCGTGACGTGGTCGTGCAACGCGAAGGCGAACGTGCCGTACGCCACGCTCAAGATCATGAAGGAAAACGGCCTGCGCCTGCTGCTGGTGGGCTACGAGTCGGGCGACGACCAGATTCTGCTGAACATCAAGAAGGGTCTGCGCACGGATATCGCGCGGCGTTTCAGCGAAGATTGCCGCAAGCTCGGCATCAAGATCCACGGCACCTTCATTCTTGGGCTACCCGGCGAGACGCAGGACACGATCCAGAAGACCATTGAGTATGCGAAGGAAATCAATCCGCATACGATCCAGGTGTCGCTCGCCGCGCCGTACCCCGGCACGACGCTCTACAACCAGGCGGTCGAGAACGGTTGGCTGGAAGAGAACAAGGTCATCAACCTCGTCAGCAAGTCAGGCGTGCAGCTCGCGGCGATCGGCTATCCGCATCTGTCGCGCGACGAGATCTACCACCAGCTTGAGAACTTCTATAAGCGCTTCTATTTCCGTCCGTCGAAGATCTGGGAAATTCTGCGTGAGATGCTCACGAGCTGGGACATGATGAAACGGCGCCTGCGTGAAGGCGTCGAATTCTTCCGCTTCCTGCGCGCCCACCAAGCGTGAGCGCCATGCATCTGCTCGCCGTCACGCTTGCCTATGCGTGTGCGGCGGGTGCGATTTTCGGCATCGCCTACACCGTGCTGGCGGGCGCGCTGATCGGCCGGTTCTTCGCGAGAGCGGTGTCCGAGCCGACCAGTTTTCCGCCAGTCACGATCGTCAAACCGTTACACGGCAACGAGTGGGCGTTGCTCGCGAATTTGTCGAGCTTCTGTCAGCAAGACTATCCGGGCCCCGTGCAATTCCTGTTTGGCGTGCACGATTCGGCCGACCCCGCCTTGCAAACCGTCGAAGATCTGCGGCGGCTGCATCCGGAAGCGGACATCACCGTGGTCGCCGACGCGCGCCTGTACGGTCCTAACCGCAAGATCAGCAACATTCTCAATATGCTCCCGCGAGCCCAGCACGACCTGCTGGTGTTCGCCGACAGCGACGTGAGCGTCGGGCCGGATTATCTGCGCAACGTGATCGGCGAATTGCAGAAGCCCGGTGTCGGTCTCGTCACCTGCGTGTATCGCGGCACGCCCGATCCCGGTTTCTGGCCGCGCATGTCGGCCAAGGCCACCAACTACCAATTCCTGCCGGGCGTAGTGACGGGGCTCGCGCTCGGTCTCGCGCGCCCTTGCTTTGGGCAGAGCATCGCGATGCGACGCGACACCCTCGAAAAAATCGGCGGGTTCACACCGTTCGTCAAGCATCTGGCCGAGGATCATGCGATCGGCGAAGCCGTGCGCATGATCGGCGAGAAGGTGGTGATTCCGCCGTTCACGATCTCCCATGCCTGCGTGGAATCGAGCGCGACGCAACTGATCGCGCACGAACTGCGCTGGAGCCGCACAATTCGCAGCATCGATCCGTTGGGTCATCTCGGCTCGGCGCTGATTCATCCTCTGGCTTTCGCACTGCTCGCGATTGCCTTCTCGGGTGGCGCGCCGTGGTCGTGGCCGCTCGCACTGGTTGCCGTCTGCGCCCGGCTCGTGCTGAAATTGCTGTCCGATCGCGCGTTGCAGCAGGCACGTCGTGACCTGTGGCTTTTGCCGTTATGGGATATCGTATCGTTTGCGATTTTTGTGGCGAGCTACTGGTCCTCGCGCGTGATCTGGCGCGGTTTCAGTTTCAAGGTGGATGGCGACGGCCTGTTGTCGGCCGTGCAGGACGGAATGACGGATGAACAGCAGGTTGGGTAAGCAATGACGCGTGGGTATCTGGATGAGGGTGGCGAGGACAAAGTGGTGTGCCTGAAGTATGCACTGAGGTATGCACTGAGGTATGCACCGAGGCATGCACTGAAGCGCGCGCCAAAGGTGGCCGGATGATGAAGCATCTCGGCCGCATCGCCGCGCTTGCCGGCTTGCTGGTGTCGCTGTGGCTCGTCTGGCAGGACAATCCCGGCGCCGTGCTCGACGCACTGCGCGCGGCAGGCGCCGGCCTCGTTCTGGCGGCGCTCGCGCACGTGCTGCCGATGATCGCCAATGCCTGCGACTGGCGCTCGCTGATTCGCGGCGCGAACCGGCCCAGCGTGGCCAATATGCTGCATCTCGTCTGGGTGCGCGAATCCGTCAATAGCATGTTGCCGGTGGCGCGTATCGGCGGCGAGGTTGTGTCGTTCCGGATGCTCAAGCGCTGGGGCGTGCGGCCGTCTACGGCGGTCGGCAGCATCATTGTCGATATGCAGCTCACGGTGATCAGCCAGTTGCTGTTCACAATGGTTGGCATCGGTTTTCTGTTCGCGCATGCGCACTCCGACACGCTGCGGCTCGCCGGGCAACTGGCGTGGGGCGTGGTGGTGCTGACGCCGCTGCTGGTGCTGTTCGCACTCGTGCAGCATGCGAACCCGTTCGAGCGCATCACGCGCGTGCTCAATCGCATGACGAGCGGCAAGCTCGCGACGCTCGTCGGACAATCGGCGCAGATCGACCAGGCCATCAAGCTGATCTGGCGCCGCCGCGGCGTGGTGCTGCGCTACCTGTTCTTCTGGCAGCCGCTGCAGTGCTTCCTGACCTCGCTCGAAATCTGGCTCGCGCTGTACTTTCTCGGCGTTCACGTCACGCTGGTCGAAGCGGTGGTGATCGAATCGCTGATCCAGGCGATCAGCAGCGCGGCGTTCTTCGTGCCGGGCGGTCTGGGTGTGCAGGAAGGCGGATTCATTCTGATCGGCGGCGCGTTGGGCCTCGATCCTTCCATCTGCCTCGCGCTTGCCGGCGCGCGGCGCATTCGTGATCTGCTGATGTTCGTGCCCGGACTCATTGCGTGGCAGTTTGCCGAGTCGTCGAATCGCGAGCCGAGGCGGGCGGACATGGCGAACATGGCAGAGCGGACGGCCGTGAGCGAAGCCAGCCAGCGCTAGGTCCCTTCGCCGTCAGACCCGACGATGCCCTCCGCGGCAGCTTGGCCGATACCATCCATCAGCAACCCACCCCCGGCATCATCCTTAGTCCGCTCCCGCATATGCGGGAAACGACACTTTCACCGCCAGGCCGTGCTCGCCGATACCCGCGCCCAGATGCAGGCTCGCGCCGAAATGCTCGGCGATTCGCGCGACGATCGAGAGACCCAGTCCGCTGCCGGTCGCCTGATTGCCGGTTGCGCGGAAAAACCGGTGGGTGAGGCGTGTGAGATCGCTCGGCGCGACGCCGGGGCCGTCGTCGCGCACGGTGAGCTGCACCCGGCCGACTTCATACTGCACGGCCACTTCGACATTGCCGCCGGCGTGTCCGTACTTGATTGCGTTATCGAGCAGATTGTCGAGCAGGATGCCGATCAGCACGGGCTCCGCGTTGATCTCGGCGCGCATGTCGCCGGTCAGTGTGACGTGAATGTTCTTCTGCTGCGCGTTACGTTCGTTGGCAAGCAGCGCGTCTTTCGCCACCGCCGCGGGTCTGAGCGGCGCGGTGGAGAGTTTCTCGTGCACATCCAGACGCGCGAGCAGCAGCAACTGCTCCGCGAGCCGCGCGCTGCGATCGACGCCTTGCACCACGCGCTCCATGGCGACACGCTGCAACGCCGTGTTCGGTTCGGCCAGTGCGACTTGCGCCTGCACCTTGATGGCGGCAAGCGGCGTCTTCAGTTCATGGGCGGCGTCGGCGGTGAACGCGCGTTCGCGCTCGATGGAGTTCCGCAAGCGCGACAGCACCAGATTGATCGCGTCGACGAGCGGCCGCACCTCGGTCGGCGCCCGCCCGATGTCGACAGGTTCCAGCCGGTTGATGTCGCGCGCGCGAATAGCGCCCGAGAGCACCTTCAGCGGCACGAGGCTCCAACCGATGCTGAACCACACCAGCAGTGCCAGCACCGGCAGCGCGAGGAGCGTGGGGCGGGCGATCCGGCTCGCGACGCCGCTCACCAGATCGCTGCGCGTGTTGGCCGGTTCGAACACGCGCACCGTGTGGCCGAGCGTGGTATCGCGCAAGGTGAACGTGTGCCACACCTGGCCGCCGAGCGTCATGGTTTGCGCGCCGCTGGCGGTCGGCACGGGCAGGTCCCACGCGTGCAGCGTGCGCAATTGCGGACTGCCCGCCAGCACGTCACCGTTCGCGCCGCGTACCTGGAATAGGGCGTCGCGCGGCAAGGAATCGTCGTCGTCGCTGTCGTTCGCGCCGGGTTCGCCGCCTTTTTCTTCTTCGCGCACGTCGATGCGCGCATTGGCCAGCGTGGTCAGATTGCGCTCGTCAAGCAGCGCGAGTATTTGCGCGAGCTCAGCCAGGCGCGCCTGCTCCCATTCGCTGACTTCACGGGTGGCCTGACGATAACTCGAGATCAGCGCGATGCCCCAGATCAACGCGATGCTGGTCAGGATCAGCAGCATCAGGCGGCGGCGTATCGACGCCCGGCGAATCGATGCCGGCATTAAGCCTTCTCCACCACGTAGCCGATATTGCGCACGGTTCTGATCAGCTTGGCGCCGAGCTTTTTGCGCAGGTTGGACACGTGGACCTCGATGGCATTGCTCTCGATTTCTTCCTGCCATCCATACAAACTTTCTTCAAGTCGCGAGCGCGATTGGGGAATGCCCTGATTGGTCAGCAATTGCATCAGGATCGCCCATTCACGCGAGGTGAGCGGCACGCGCGTATTGCCCACCTCGACGGTTTGCGCGGCGGGATTGACCGTCAGATCCTGATAGCGGATCACCTCGACGCTGCGCCCTTGCGCGCGGCGCAGCAGTGCCCGGCAACGGGCAACCAGTTCGGTCAGGTCGAAGGGCTTGCCGAGGTAGTCGTCGGCGCCGGCTTCGAGGCCGCCGACGCGGTCCACCACCGTGCCTCTTGCGGTCAGCACCAGCACCGGCACGTCCTTGCCGGCGTCGCGCAGCCGTTTCAGCAGTTCCATGCCGGATACCCGGGGTAGGCCGAGATCGAGCAACACTAGCGCATAGGCTGTAGTATCGAGTGCAAGACTGGCCTTATGGCCGTCGCGTGCCCAATCGACCGTGAAACCGGCTTGACGCAGTCCCGCTTCGATGCCGCAGCCGATCAGGTCGTCGTCTTCTACGAGGAGTACGCGCATGGCGAGAGATTCCGTTCGATGTTTATTGCATAGCGGCGGTCGTTTTTAAGTAAGCGCCGAACCGCATATCCGAAGTGTAACGATCATGCTCATGACACGCTTTATACCTCTTTCTTCCTTAAGGTTTCCTTCAGTTAAAATCGCTACCATCGCCCGTGAATTGATTACTGTCGGGTGGCTTGATATGGCCGCGCGACACTACGTCGAGTTGTTAGGTAATCGCAACTTAATCGTAAGCACATCGATCGAACGTATGGCCGGAGCTTCTGTCGGCGCTTTCGCCAGCGCTTCTGCTGGCGTTTTCACCGGCGCGTTTGCCGGCGTGCGTTTCTTCAGGCCACGAGATCACGCCATGAAGCCAGTCACCATCGACATGCTGCGAGCCCATCTGATGGCGGCTTCGCTCACTGCCATGGGTACCGAAGTGCTCGCGTTGCTGGCACTGCTGTTCATGCCGGTTTCCCAGCGGGTCTTCAGCTCCGCCAGCTTTCAGCTCCTCGTGCTTGCGCTGATTGCGAGTGGTGTCCTCGTGATGCGCCAGTTCGCGCACACCGCATTCGACCTTGCCATTCAGGGCCGCCACGCAACGGCGGCCGGCCGACCCGTGTTGATCGAAGCGGATTGTCCACGGCGCTGGTTCGTCGTTCTTCATCTGCGCTTTACGGGCAGACCGTTCGTGCTGGCTGGGCACTGACGGACGCAGGCGATGACAGCGCACGTATTGACAGCATACCAATGGGTCCTGCTAGCCGGCTGCATGTCGGCGTCGCTCTATGCGATGGTGGCAGCAGTGGCGATGCCGTTCTTCGCGGTGCGCCGCGGAGCGCGCGCGAGTGCGGCCGCGCAGGTTTCGCATCCTCTACCGCCTTTTGCGGCAGTCGGCGTCAGCGTGCTCAAGCCGCTGTGCGGCGCCGAGCCGCGCCTCTATGAGAACCTCAGAACCTTCTGCGATCAGCGCCACGGGCATTTCCAGCTGGTGCTAGGCGTATCTTCACCGGACGATCCCGCCATTGCCGTGGTGCGCCGTCTGCAGGCCGCCTATCCGATGCACGACATCGAGCTCGCGATCGACACGCGCGTGCATGGCAGCAATCTCAAGGTCAGCAATCTGATCAACATGGCGGGGCGGGCGCGTCATGACGTGATCGTGATTGCGGATAGCGATATCGCGGTCGAGGCCGACTATCTCGACACCGTGGCGGCGCCGCTCGCCGATCCGCGTGTGGGGGTGGTGACCTGCCTCTATGTGGCGCAAGGCGTGGGCGGTTTCTGGCCGCGGTTCGGTGCGCTGTTTATCAACGAGTGGTTCGCTCCGTCGGTGCGTGTCGCGCATGCGGCCGGGTCGCGCCGCTTCGGTTTCGGCGCGACGCTCGCATTGCGCCGCGCGACGCTCGAGCGCATCGGCGGTTTCGAAGCCTTGAAAAACTGTCTCGCGGATGATTACTGGCTTGCCGAACACGTGCGCGCCCTGGGGCTCCGCACGGTACTTTCGCGCGTGATGGTGGCCACCGACGTGATCGAGCCGACTTTTTCGGCCTTGTGGCAGCGCGAGACGCGTTGGCTGCGCACGATCCGCTCGGTGAACCCGCTTGGCTTTGCGTTTCTGTTCATTACCTTCCCGACGCCGTGGCTTCTGGTCGGCGCGTGGCTCACCGCGCGCCTCGCGAATGGTCCGTTCGACGGTCTGCACTTGTGGGCGGCGCTGGCGAGCGGCGTCGGCACCGCGGCCGGTTTAGCGGCGCGCTTGCTGCTGCATCTGCGTTCCGCGCGTCATGAACGCACTTTCTGGCGCGACTTGCCGCTCGTGCCATTGCGCGACACCTTGCTGGCCTTCCAATGGCTCACGGGCGCGTTCGGTTCGCACGTGGTGTGGCGTGGCGCACGCGTGCCGGTGGAGACTTCTGCGTCGAGCACGCACGGTGCGTCGTTGCGTGTGATGGAGACGTCGGATGGCGGTTAAGCCACGTGGGCTGATCGTCACGGCCGACGATTTCGGTTTGCATCCGCGGGTGAATCTGGCGGTCGAGCAGGCTCACCGGCATGGCGTGTTGACGGCTGCGAGTTTGATGATCGGCGCGCCTGCCGCGGACGATGCGGTGGCGCGCGCTCGCGAGCTTCCGGCGTTGCGAGTCGGACTGCATCTGGTGCTGGCTGATGGCGACGCGGTCACGCCGCGCGACGGGATTTCCGCATTGGTCAACGAGCATGGCCGTTTCGGCGACAACATGGTGCGCGACGGGGTGCGGTTTTTCTTTTTGCCGCATGTTCGCAAACAGCTGGCGCGCGAGATCCGCGCGCAGTTCGAGGCTTTTGCGAGGACAGGGTTGACGCTCGATCATGTCAACACGCACAAACATTTCCATTTGCATCCGACGGTGCTGGGATTGATTCTGGAGATTGGCCGCGAGTATGGGATGCGGGCGATGCGCTTGCCGTTCGAGGTTAGCGCGCCGTTCTGGTTGCGGCCGTGGATTTCACGGGTGCGGGCGAAGTTGGACCGGGCTGGGATCGTGCACAACGATTATGTTGTTGGGATTGCTAATAGTGGGCGGATGGATGAGGCTGTGTGGCTTGCCGCGCTTGCCGATTTGCCTCAGGGGGTGGGGGAGATTTATTGTCATCCTGCTTTTGCCGGTGATCGGATTTTGAGTGATGGGATGCGGGATTATCGGCATGTTGAGGAGTTGCAGGCGCTTTTGTCGCCGAGGGTGGCTGATGCGATTCGGGGGTTGGGGGCGAGGGTGGGGGGATTTGGGGATGTATTGAAGGGGTGATGGTTTTTTTGCCTGCGCGGCGCTTTGTTTGTTTGCCTCTGGTGTTGGTCTTTCCTTGATCTGGAATCTTTGGCCTTTCCTTGCTTTGTTAGTGGTCTATTCGCGTTGCCCCTGTGCGGGGCGGCACCTACTTTTCTTTGCCTGCCGCAAAGAAAAGTAGGCAAAAGAAAGCGGCTCAAACCGCTAGCTTATAAGCGGGTCCCCCGCGCAGCCACGTTAGTGGTGCATCTGGAATCTGTGTTCTCGCACGGCCGGCAAAGAGAAGTGAGTGCCGCCCCGCACAGGGGCAACGCGAATAGACCACTAACAAAGCAAGGAAAGGCCACCGCCCCAGGCATACAAAAAAAGCGCCGCTCAGGCAAAAAACCGAAAATATCAAATAGCCTGCTTCTTCATCAACAACTTCAAAACCACCGGCAACAACAACAACACCAACGGCAACTGCACAATCAACCCGGAAATAATGGCAACCGCCAAAGGCTGCTGCATAGCCGACCCCTGCCCAAGGGCAAACGCCAACGGCAGTAATGCCAAAATCGCTGCAATCGTCGTCATGGCGATCGGCCGCAACCGATTCCGCCCAGCCTCCATCAAAGCCTCCTCAAACTCCACACCTTCATCCCGAATCAACCCCTGCAACTCCGAGACATAAAAAATCGCCACCTCGGTCACGATACCGATAATCATCGTCATCCCCATCATCGCGGAGATGTTCAACTCGATACCGGTAATCCACAAGCCAATAAACACCGCACCCGATGCCAGCAACGGCATCGCCATCACCGCCAGCGCAACCCGAAAGCGTTCGTACAGAAACAGCAACAACCCAAACACCAACGCAATCGCGGCGCCGAACACAGTCAACAAGCCCTTGAAGGCAATCTGCTGCTGCTGGTACAAGCCACCCAACTCGTAATACACGCCGCTCGGCAACAAGCTCTTGTCGCTCAACGCACGCTGCACATCGGCGATCGTCGAACCCAGATCGCGGCCATCGATTCGCGCCGTCACCGCCACCATCCGCTTGAGATTGTCGCGGCTGATCTCCGGCTGGCCCGTCACCTTCACCTGATCGGCAACACGATTCAACGCGAACAGATGGCCGTCCGGCGCGCGAATCTGCAACTGCCCGAGTTGCGTATCGGTCAGCTTCAAGGCGCCGGCCACACGCACCCGCACGCCCACCGTCTTCGGGCCGGTCTGGAACTGCGTCGCCACGTTGCCTTCCACCATGTCGGACACGGCCTGCGCAATCGACTGCGGGTCCATCCCCTCAGCCGCCGCAGCCTCCGGCCGGATGTGCAATTCGAGTGCGTCGCCCGCCGGGTTGATGCCGTCGTTGACATCCACCACGCCCTGAATCTTGCCGATCTGCGCCGCGACCTTGCGTGCGGTCGTGTCGAGCGTGGTCTGATCGTCGGAATAGATCTTGATCTGGACCGGCTGCGGCACCGCAGTCAAGTCGCCAATCAGGTCCTCCATCAACTGCGCGAGCTCGATACTCACGCCGGGCACCTGCGTCTCGACCTTCGAACGGATCTCTTCCATCACCGTTCCGATCGGCTCGCGGCCAGTCGACTTCAACCGCACAAAGAAGTCACCCTTGTTAGGCTCGTTCAGATCGCCGCCGAGACCGGCGCCGGTGCGGCGCGAGTAAGTCGCGACATTCGGATTCGCGCGGATGATGCCCTCGATCTGCTTCATCAGCCGGTCCGTTTCGGTCACGGAGGTGCCCGGATCGGTGTGATAGTCGAGCACGAATCCACCTTCGTCCATGCTCGGCATGAAGCCGCTGCCCACCCGCGTGAAGGCGAACGCGGCCACTACGATCAGCGGCAGTAGTCCAAGCAGCACGAGAACCGGGCGTGCCGTTACGCGTTCGATCAGAGCGCTGTAACGCCGGTTCATCCATGAGGCGAAGCGGGTTTCCTTGTGCTCTTCGGCGTCTTGAGGCGTCAGCCAACGGTCGCACAGAATCGGCACCGCGAGCCACGTGACGAGAAACGAAATGAACAGGGCGCTGGCCATGGTCACCGAGAGCGCCTTGAAGAACGCGCCCGTCACGCCCGAGAGAAACGCGAGCGGCACGAAAATGATCAGCGTCGCCGCCGACGACCCGGCAAGCGGACGCGTGAATTCGAGCGCCGCCGCCATCACGCGGCCATGAAACTTGTGCGCGCCGCCTTCGCGCATGCGTCGCACGATATGTTCGATCATCACGATCGCGTCGTCGATCACGAGGCCGACGGCGGCGGCCATCCCGCCGAGCGTCATGATGTTGAACCCCATGCCGAACACGTCGAGCAGCAGGATCGTCGCGGCCATCACAACGGGCACCAGCGCGACCGCAATCGCAGTGATTTTCCAGTTGCGCAGGAAGGCAAACAACGTGAATGCCGCGAGTACCACGCCGATCATGATCGCGTCGCGCACGCTGCTCGCCGAAGCGATCACCAGTTCGCTCTGGTCGTACCAGTTCGAAAGATGCACGCCTGCCGGCATCTGATGCTGGAAGTCGGCGAGCTTCGCGCGGATCGCCTTGGCCATCGCCACGCTGTTCGCGCCTGGCTGCTGGAAAACGTTGAGCAGCACGGCGTCCTGGCCGTCGGCGGTGACGCGCATCCATTGCGGCACGACCCCCTGATGGACGGTCGCGATGTCCCCGAGACGGATTTGCGTCGCACCGTTGGCCGACACCACCACGTTGCGCAGTTCGTCGAGTTGCGTGATCGTGGTGTTGGCAATCACGAGATACAACTTGTAGTGATCCTCGATACGGCCGGTGGCCATCAGCACGTTGCTTGCGCCGATCGCCTTCGACACGTCCGAGAGCGAGACCTTGTAGGCGGCGAGGCGCGCCGGATCGATCGCAACTTCAAATTCGTCCTGCGCGCCGCCGGTCACTTCGACGCGCGCCACGCCTTCCACGGACGACAGCAAAGGCCGCATCTGGAACTGCGCAAGATCGTGCAGCGCCGAGAGCGACTGCTGTTTCGACGTCAGGCTATACGCGAGCACCGGGAACACGGTCGGGTCCATGCGCCGCACCTGCATGGAGGTGCCTTGCGGAAGCGTCGCGAGGATCTCGCTGATCGCCGACTGAGCCTGCAACGTGGCTTGCGCCATGTCGGTGCCCCAGTCGAAATTGATCGAGATTTCCGCCGCTCCGCGGCTCGTGGTCGATTCGACATCGCGTACGTTCGGCACGCGGCGCAGCGCCTCTTCGACCGGCATCGTGACAAGCGTGGCCATCTGTTCGGCGGGGCGGTCGCCCGCGTCGAGCGCGACGACGGCGCGCGGAAAAGCGACGTTCGGGAACAGCGAGATCGGCAGGCGAAACGCGGTCAGTGCGCCTGCGATCGCCAGCAACGCAATCACGAACAGCAGCGAGCGCCGGTGCTTCTGCATCCATTGACCGAAATTCATCGCGGCGCGCCTCCCGCAGTCCGCACCGTCATGCCGTCCTTCAATTCATAGTTGCCGCTGACGACGAGACCCAGGGCGCCGTCGATCGGGCCGTCCACGCCGTAGCGGTCGCCGTTCTCGACCTGCGTGACCACGGCTACGCGGTGTGCCTTGTTTTGCTGCGTAATCTGGAACACGTACGCGCCGTTGTCGTCTTTCAGCACGGCGGCACGCGGCACGACCCAATGCGTGCCGCTGCGCGTCGCGATATCGGCGCTGACACGCGTGCCTGGAATGAACGCACTCTGTCCGAGCGGGACGTTCGCGCCGATATTGACGAGCTGGCTTTGCTGATCGACCGATGCCCCGACCAGCACCACATGACCGTCCACCGCAGCCTTCGCGAGGGAGGTGGACAGGCCGTGCAGCGTGACCGTGTCGCCGGTATGGATAGCGGACACGTCCGACGGTTCGACGCCGAGCGTCACGTTCGCGCGCGCATCGCGGCCGTTGCCGCCGGCCAGTTGCAGGATCGCGGCGCCGGGCTGCACCTGATCGCCCTGTGCCGCCGATACCTGTAAAACCACGCCGTCGATCGGTGCCGCGATGACCTTGTTGCCGTTCACGACTCCCGCCTGGTTCTGCGCGGCGAGCGCCTGCTGCGCATCTTCGGCGGCCTTGCGGGCGGTGGCGAGTTGCGATTGCGTGGCGAGTCCTTTGTCGTACAGCGATTGCGTGCCCACGAGTTCGCCTTGCGCCAGCGTCACTGCGCTCTTTGCCTGGGTGGCGGCAAGCACGGCGGCAGGGTCGGCTTGCACGACGAATAGCGGCGTGCCGCGCGTGACGCTTTGGCCGGCCTGCACGCGCATCTGCACGATGCGCGCGAGGTACGGCAGATTGACCGTGGTCAGGCTCGACGCGGACGCCGCGACGATGCCATACGCCCGGACCGGTTGCGCGATCACCGCACGCTGCACCCGTACGGTTTGCACGGATACGACGGACTGGTCGGCTGCATCGTCGCCAGCGGAGGCGCCGGCTGCACCCGCAGGGAGAACGGCTGTGCTGATAAGCGCGACGCAGGCAAGGGAAATCGCATAAGAAGCGATGCGCGGCCGCCGCGCCGACAGTGGGTTATTTCGCATGAGTTTCGGTGAAGGTCTGAGCGGAGGTGAAGGCGTCGGGGATCGCGCTGCCCAGCAGCGCCTGCATGCCGACACGTTGTTCGGCGAGCGATTCGCGCAGCGTGGCGACGTCGATATGTTTGGTGAGCGCGGCGCTTTCCGCATCGGCGTACGCGCCGAGCACGAGATTGTGCTGCGCGTAGGCTGCAGCCGCGTGCCGCGCGGCAAGGTCGACCTCGGGCAGCGCGAGCTCGGTCTGCTGCAACTGCCGCGCGAGAATCACGCTGTCCGCGCGCATATGGGCGACATCGGCATAAGCCTGATTCAGGCGCGACTGATATTCGTCGCGCAGGCGCTGGCGGGTCGCTTTTTCGATCGCGACGTTGCCCTGGTTGCGGTTGAAGATCGGCAGGCTCAGATTGATCTGGAAGCCGCTGGTGTAAATGTTCGAGGTGTCTCGCGCGCGCACGAAGCCCACCGAAAGACTCGGGAACTGGCTGAGAATCGCGGCGCGGTATTTCTGCTCCTGCGCTTCATAGCCCGCTTGCAGCGCGATCAGGTCCGGGCGGCGCTGGGCGAGTTTGGCCAGTGCTGCATCGAGCGTTGCGTCGGGCAGGCCGGCCGTGTCCTCGCTGCCGGTGAGGTGCAACTGAACTTCGGGCGAGAGGCCAAGCAGCGCATTCAGATCGTGATGAGTCTGTTCCGCGGCCCGCTCGGCGTCGGTGTATTGCTTGCGTGCGTCGCTGTATGCGGTGAGCGCGGCGGTCAGTGTGTCGTCGGTCAGATTGCCGTCGCGGCGCGCTTCGGCCATGCGCTCGTAGCGCGTGCGCGCGAGGTCGCGCTGGTGTTGCAGCAGCGGTAGCGTGTCCTGCTGGAAGCGTGTCTTGATGAACAACTGCCGCGCCTGGGCGACGATCTGCCATTCCTGCCACAACAGGCCGAGATCGGTTTTGGCGACCGTCGCGTCGGCGGACTGTTTGTTCGCGCTGCGCAGCACGATCGCCATCACGTCGATGCTCAGACCGTAATTGAATGCACGCGTGGCGCCTGCCGCGCCCGGGTAATCGCTCGACACACTCAGTTGCGGGTCGGGCAACAGGCCGGCGGAGTAAGCCTGTGCCCGGGCGATGCCGAGATCGTCGCGAGCCAGCTTCAGGTCAGGATTGTTCGCCACGGCCAGCATCGCGACTTCGTCGATATCGAGCCCGTCGGACGGATCGAAACGATGCGCGGCCAGTTCGGGCAACGGCATGGTCGATGGATCAATCTGGATGCGTTCGAGCGAGTGCGCGGAGGTCGACGTATCTTGCGGTGCGAGCGGCTCGCGGTGATACCACGTACATCCGCCGAGCAGCATCGCGCAGACGGGCACGAGTACGCGCCACCGGGCTGACGGCGCAGTCGCCGATCTAGCCGCAAGCGCGGCGCTCTGGCCAGCCGGTCGCCTCGCTGCCGAGGCGGCCGCAGAAATAGCCGTAGTGGCGGCGTTGAAAACGGGCAAAATCCGGCTCCTGAACAATGATGGGACAGCCGCGAGCGGACGTCGCAGAACAGGTGCCGATTCTGCTCATGGAGAGCTTAAGGAACGCTTAACCGAAATTTAAGCGTCCCATCAGCCTCCCTTCAGCGTCGCCTAAGCTTCCCTTAAGGATGACATAAGGAAGCGTTAAGCTAACAGGTCGGACAATGCGGGCAAACTGGAAAGAGGAGAGGTCATGCGTCTGTTACTCGTCGAAGACGACGACATGATTGCGGAGACGGTATTGGGCGCGATGCGCCGCTCGGGCTACGCGATCGATTGGGCCGAAGACGGCCGTGCGGCAGAGTTGTCGCTGGGTAATGGCGTGTATGACCTCGTGCTGCTCGATCTCGGCTTGCCGAAGAAAGACGGCATCGACGTGCTCAATGCCTACCGCAAGAGCGGCGGCGCCGCGCCGGTGATCATCCTGACCGCGCGCGACGCCGTCGACGAGCGGATTCGCGGCCTCGATGCGGGCGCCGACGACTACCTGATCAAACCCTTTGACCTCGACGAACTCGCCGCGCGGGTGCGCGCGCTATTGCGCCGGCGCACCGGCCAGAAGCAACCCATCTATGCGCACGGCGAACTCACACTCGATCCCGCGGCGCATGAAGTCACCAAAGGCGGCGACGTGCTGCCGCTCGTGCCGCGCGAGTTCGCGTTGCTGCAGGCGCTGATCGAAGAACCCACGCGCGTGTTCACCAAGGCCGAGCTGGAAGAAAAGTTGTACGGCTGGGGCGAGGAGGTGGGCAGCAACACCATCGAAGTGCATGTGCACAGTTTGCGGCGCAAGATCGGCGCGGAGCAGGTGGTGACCGTGCGCGGCGTGGGCTACCGTCTGAAGAGGTGCTGATGACGTCGATTCGCCGCTGGCTGCTGGGCTGGCTGATTTTCGGGCTGGCCGCGGCCTCGGGTGTGGCCGGCTTCGGCATTTTTCACACCGCGCGCGAAGAAGCGGGCGAACTGTTCGACTACGAGCTGCGCACCGTGGCGCTGTCGTTACCGTCGAATCTGGCCGGTGCAAGCGACGGCGAGCATCACAGCCCCGACCTGGGCGATCTGGCCGACGACCGGGTCGTGATCGAGATCTGGGACCGGTCCGGCGCGCTCATTTATCACTCGATACGGGCACCGGAATTCTCGCGTTTGCCCGCGGGCTTCAGCACCGTCGAACGCAGCGAGGTTCATTGGCGTGTATTCGGTTTGGAACAGCACGACCGCTATATCCAGGTTGCGCAGCCGATCTCCGTGCGCGAGGACCTCGCGCTGCAACTGGCACTGCATACGCTGTGGCCGCTCGGCGTGCTGGTGCCGGTGACGATCGTGCTGGTGCTGCTGGTGGTGGCAAAGGGACTCGCGCCAATCGGCGGGCTGACGCGCGCGCTGACGACCCGTTCGCTCGATTCGCTGGAGCCGTTGCACCTGGACGGCACGGTGCCGGTCGAAATCAAACCGCTGGTGGAAGCGCTCAACGATCTGCTGCAACGGCTGAACGTCGCTTCGCAGGCGCAGCGCACATTTATCGCCGATGCCGCACATGAGTTGCGCTCGCCGCTTGCGGCGCTGAAGCTGCAATTGCAGGCGGCGTCCCGCGACGGCACGTTAAAGGGCGAGGGTCAGGCTCTTGAGCGCGTCGAGGGGCGCGTCAACCGGATCATTTACCTGGTGCAGCAGTTGCTGACGCTGGCGCGCGAGGACGCGCATCCCGTGACGTCGATGGTGCCGGTGAGCTTGCGCCGGATCGGCGAGCAGGCAGTGGGGGACTTTTCGCTGCTCGCGGAGACCAAGGAGATCGATCTCGGGCTCGAGTGTGAAGACGCTCGCGCGGGCTATGATGCCTATACGGTACTCGCCGAGCCGCATGGGATGAGCGTCTTGCTGGGCAATCTGATCAACAACGCAATCCGTCATACGCCGCGGGGCGGGCGTGTAGATGTGATTCTGAGGCGCGCCGGCGAGCGGGTGGGGTTTGACGTGGTGGATAGCGGGTCCGGAATACCGGAGGCCGAAATCGAGCGGGTTTTCGATCGGTTTTATCGAGGGGAAGAGGCGCAAGGCGATGGCAGCGGGCTTGGCCTCGCGATCGTGGCGCGGATCGCCGCGCGGCATCAGCTTGCGCTTTCCTTGCGCAATAATGTTGGGCGGGCCGGGCTCTGCGTGTCGGTTTTTGGCCTGACGGCGTATGAGCTTGTCGCGCCTGTTGCGGCCAAAAGTTGATCGTTCCCCGCCACCGGCACGCGGTGCATCGCCGGGTGTCAGGAGCGTGTCCCAACACGCTGCTACAATCTTGTCTTTCTCGATTGATTGTGCGCTATGGGTTTCGAACAACTCGCTGAATTGAAGAAGCAACTGGCTGCGGCACGCGCCGAAGCTGCACCTGCGGCCAAGCCTGTCGCCAAGCCCGGTGCGAAGCCCGCGCGCAAGCCGTCGCCGCCGCGCCGTGCCGCGCCCGCTGCCAAGCCGGCCACTGACGCCAGGCCCGCCGCCGAGGCCAGGCCGGCGGCCGACGCAAGGCCTGTGGACCCGGTGGTGAAATCGATCGGGAGACTGCAAAAACGCTTCCCGAATGTCTTCCCGAAGAATCCGGCGCCCAAGCTGCCGCTGAAGGTCGGCATCTTTGAAGACCTCGTGGCTCACGCGAAGGAACTGTCGCTGACCGAAGCCGAGTTGCGCGACGCGATCAAGACCTGGTGCCGTGGCAGCCGCTACTGGAAGTGCCTGGTCGAAGGCGCCGCGCGCGTCGATCTGACGGCCGGCGAAGCAGGCAAGGTGACGGCACAGGAAGCAGCCGGCGCGCAGCGTCTGCAGGCGCATCGTGCGGGCAGGGGCGCGGCGAAAGCAGCGGCTCCGTCGGCTGAGGCATCCGCGAACGCTGCGGTCGCGCCGGATGCTGCATCCACCTCGGTCGAGCCGGTGGCGCAAGCAGCAGCCACCGCGCAAGATGGCGCAGAAAGCCAGCCGCAAGCTGCCTCGGCGGACACCCAGGCCGCTGAATCGACAACGCCGCCGGCCACACCCTCGGCCGCCACAGAAGCGTAAAAAAGCTCGCCGCCCCGTCTAGGGGTGGCTGCCTTGCGCCGCCAGCCGGCTGCGCACAAAGCCGACGTGCTCGCGCAGCACATAGAACGCGTCGGCATATGCAAGCGGCATACGCAAGCGGTTCAGCGACGCCTCGATCTGATCGAGTTCCGCGAAAAGCTGCTTGCGCTCCTCCTCGGTCGAGTCGGCGAGTGCGCCGCGCTCGATCGCAATCAACGCCCCGTAATAGCGATAGATGCGCGAGCGTACCCGCCATCCGTAAAGCGCCGGGATCAGCCGCATCGCCGGAATCAGCAGCACCGCCATCGGCAGTAGCAGAACGAGCGTGCGGTCGCCAATGCTCGCGAGCCAGAACGGCAGCGTGCGGTACAGGAAACTCTTGCCGGTCTTGTAGTAGCGCTGCGCGTCCTCGCTGATCTGGTACTCATGGGCGACCGGACTCGGGAATTGCCCCGCGCGCTGCAGGAGCCCAGGCAGGCCGTGCACCTCCTGCGCGGCTTCGATCAATAAGTCGGAAATGGCCGGATGCAAATTGGTCCGTGCCACGAGTTCGACCGTCGGGCTGATCAGATGGACCGTGTCGGGCGGAATCCTGTGCTTGAGATCCAGCACGCCAGGTGGCAGGTCGATCTCGTCGAGATAGGGAAAGAGCCGCGTATAGGCGCTGGCTTCGTCGAAATCCATCACGGAGATGCCGGGCACCTTCAGGAGCCGCAGCATCAAACCGCGCGTGGCCGAGTCGCCGTTCAGGATCGCCGCGTCGACTTCGCCCGCCACGAGTTGCGTGGCGGCCTGCAAGCCGTCGCTCGGCACCAGCACGGTGTCGCCGCCCGGTTCGATGCCGTTGGCTTCCAGCAGCTTGAGCGCGAGGAGGCGCGTGCCGCTGCCTTCGCGGCCAATGGCAATCCGTTTGCCTTCCAGTTCTGAAAGCTCGCCGATACCCGTGCCGCGATAGAACACGACCACCGGAATGTAGAACACGCTGCCAAGCGACATCAGCGACGACGTGTCGATCCCGTCGGCCGCACCGCCTTGCACGAGCGCGAGATCGACATGCTGTTTCGGGTCGAGCAGACGGTGCAGGTTCTCCACCGAGCCATCGGATTCCAGCACCTTCAGCGTAATGCCGTTGCGGGCGAGGATCTTCTTGTACAGATCGGCGGTGACGAAGAACGAACTATCGTGCGGGCCCGCGCTGATCGTGATGGTTTTCGGCGGCGCCGGATCGACCACCCAGACGATCAGCGTGACCATCAGCACGACAAGCGCGGCCACGATGACGTAAGGCAGGGTGTGATCGCGCCACTCCGCATGCGAATGATCGCCGGGTAAGTGCGGGGGACGCGGGCGATACGCTTTCATGGACACTCCGTGCCAAGAGCCGGGATGAGGCATTGTCCACTGTCCGTGGCGTAAACGTGAAGTGTCTGGCACTAGTGGCATAAGCTGTGTTTCACGCGCAGGGACGCGCGGTGCCCCATGGCATAATCCACCGCAGCTTCTAATCGTGTCGCCGGGCGCATCTTGAGTCGTCTCTTTCGGAAGATCGGCAGTTGGCTGGGATTGTTTGCGATCCTGATGGCCACGCTCGCGCCAACAATCTCCCATTCGCTCGCTGCACGCAACGGCGGTGAAACCGCAATGGAAGGCGAGCATTGCTCGATGCCGTCAATGGCTTCCATGCCGGGGATGGATGCCATGTCTGCCATGTCCTCCATGCCCTCCATGCCGGACCAGGCATCGGACGACCCCAGCGGCAAACATACTCAACACACTGCCACCTCCGACGGCGACGCCTGCGGCTATTGCAGTCTGCTCGCCCACATGCCTGCGCTGCCCAGCGTCGAGACATTGTTCTTCGTCACCGTTCGCGTGCTTCAGCATACCGTCGCCACCCGCTTCGAGAGCGTTCGCCGCGTCGAACCGCTCACCTTCGCGCAGCCCCGCGCCCCGCCGCACGCATCCTGATTCGAGTCACACCGGCGCGATGCCATGAGCGCATCGCGATGCCGTCGCACGTCCGTCTGTAGAGACGCGCGCCGGTCTTGCCATGACCCATGAACAGGATGAACCATGCACACCCGTGCAACGCGCAGCGCGATACCGCTGCGCACGACGTCGCTCGTTGCGGCTGCCATCGGCGTATTGCTCTTCGCCCCTTCAATCGCGAGTGCTCACGCGATTGCGGGTAATCGCGTCTTTCCCTCGACGATGGCCGTTGACGACCCCGGCGTCGGCGACGAAGCCAACCTCGAGTACGGGCACCAGCGCGTGCCGGGCGACAACGGCGATCAAAGTATCAATACCTTCGACTTCGAGTACGACAAACTGATCACGCCGCGCCTGGCCGTCTCGGTAGACGGCAGCTACGTGATGCAAAACAACCCGAAGGCGCGCGGCTTCGACAACTTCGGCGTCGGTCTGAAGTACCTGCTGTATGTCAACGACGAACACGAGTTCATGACTTCAGTCGGCGTGAACGCCGAACTCGGCGGCACAGGAAGCCGTGCGATCGCGAGCAACTTCTCGACGATCTCGCCGACGATCTACGCCGGCAAGGGCATGGGCGATCTGCCCGCGTCGCTGGCTTATTTGCGGCCGATCGCGATCACGGGTGAAGCCGGCCCGGCGCTGACAACGGGAGCGGGGCAGCCGAACGCATTCAACTACGGCTTCACCGTGCAATACAGCTTGCCGTATCTGCAGCAGCACGTGCACGACATCGGCCTGCCTCAGCCGTTGGCGAATGTCATTCCGCTGGTGGAAGTTCCGCTCTCGAGAAGCCAGGGGCAGACAACCGGCACGGTCAATCCGGGCTTCATCTGGATCAACCGCTATGGCCAGTTCGGCGTCGAGGCGCAAATCCCGATCAACCACGCAAGCGGTTCGCACGTAGGCATTCTGGTGCAGGCCCACATCTTCTTCGACGATGTCGCGCCGACCACGATCGGCAAGCCTCTCTTCCAGTAACGTAGCCAAACCTTTAATACTGTTAATACCGTTATGCAGGAGTGCGCGATGAAAAACGATCGACATGACCGGCTGCGCGCCGCGGCGAAGCTGCCGTTGCTGATTGCCGGGCTCGCCTTCGCGAGCGCCGCTTTCGCTCATGTATTTCCCCAGAAGCAGGAGCCGGGCGCGGGCGCGACGGTGGCCTCGCCCGCGCAGATCCGCGTGATGTTCGACGGGCCGCTCGAGCCGTCATTCAGCTCGCTGACCGTGACCGACGCAAGCGGCAAGCAGGTCAACACGGAGAAATCCGCCGTCGACGCCCATCAGACGGCGACGATGACCGTGCCCCTACCGCCGCTCGCGGCCGGGCATTACACCGTGCACTGGGTGGCCGTGGCATCCGACGGGCACCGCACGCACGGCGACTATGCGTTCGACGTGAAGTAGTTTGAAACAGTGATGCGCTGCGTCATCGAAGGAACGATGGCGCGGCGTGTCCGATCTCGCCGGGGATCGTATGCGCGAAAAAGTAACAGGAAAAGGTCTATTATCGATTGCAGGCATTGAGCGCTTGACTGTGCAATGCAGCAGCCTTTGCCTCCCGGGAGAGAACCCATGACGGAGTTTGTGAAGGCGCTCCTCGGCGAGGAAGAGGGCCAACGGCGTGGTCAACAGCGCCGGCAGATCGCATGGCTCTACGCGTTTTTGCTTACTTTCAATCTCGCGGCATGGGTGACGGCCTTCGTGGCGTTTCGCGGCTACCCGCTGCTGATGGGCTCCTGCCTGCTTGCTTACTCGTTTGGCCTGCGGCACGCGGTGGACGCGGATCATATCGCGGCCATCGACAACGTCACGCGCAAGCTGATGCAGTCCGGCCAGCGTCCGCTGACGGTGGGGCTGATGTTCTCGCTGGGACACGCCACCATTGTCGTGCTGGCGACGATCGGCATTGCGGCGACCGCCATGGCGTTGCAAAGCCGCATGAGCGACTTCAAGGAAATCGGCGCCGTAATCGGCACGCTCGTGTCGACGTTCTTCCTGTTTGCCATTGCGCTGCTGAATCTGATCGTGCTGCGCTCGGTGCTGCGCGCTTTTCGGCGCGTACGCCGAGGCGAACCTTATGTCGATGAGGATCTCGATATGCTGCTCGCCAATCGTGGCTTTCTCGCGCGTGTTTTCCGGCCGCTATTTCGCCTGATCAGCCGGAGCTGGCATATGTACCCACTCGGCTTTCTGTTCGGCCTCGGTTTCGATACCGCAACGGAAGTCGGGCTGCTTGGCATATCCGCCGCCGGCGCCGCGCAGGGCATGTCGATCTGGTCGATTCTGGTGTTTCCGGTGCTGTTCATGGCGGGCATGACGCTCGTCGACACCACCGACAGCATCCTGATGCTGGGCGCCTATGGTTGGGTGTTTGTGAAGCCGGTCCGCAAGCTGTATTACAACATCACCGTCACGACGATTTCGGTGCTCGTCGCGCTCTTTGTCGGCGGGATGGAAGGTCTCGGATTGCTGGCCGGCAAGCTGCACCTGAGTGGCGGATTCTGGCAGGCGGTGGGCAGTCTGAACGACAACGTCGGCATGATCGGCTACGCGATCATCGGTGTATTTCTGGCGAGCTGGCTGTTGTCAGTCGCGTTTTACAAATGGATGCGATTCGAGGAACTCGAGATTCGCCCGTGAGGGTTGTAACAGATCAATCGCCTGAACCCTTAAGAGACCAGTTCAAAAAGGGCGCTCAGTTCGGCTGAAGATGTTCCAGCAGACGAGTGAGCAGGCTAGTTTGAGGAATGCTTCATGAATGTCAGATCGGCGTTCGAAGCGAATGCGAAGACGACGGAAACCATGGAGCCACGAATGAGTCCGTTCGACGACCCAACGGAACTTGCCGAGGCCGCTGCCGTGTTCGGTGCGGCGCCTGGCGATGACCGGTCTGATGCCACGCTCGCGAAGTCTGCGGCGATGCGAGTCGGAGTCGTAGCCACGGTCGGCGTAGATGACCTTGGGCTTGCGAAGCGGTCGGCCACGAGTGCCGCGAATCGGCGGGATAGCGTCGACCAGCGGTAGCAGTTGCGTGACATCGTTGCGGTTCGCGCCGGTCACGATCACGCTGACAGGAACGCCGTTCGCGTCTACGAGGACGTGGTGTTTGGACCCTGGTCGTGCGCGATCGGTGGGGTTTGGCCCAGTTTTTGGCCCGCCCCAACGGCTCGCACGGACGATGAATCGACAGCCGCATATGAGAAATCGAGCTGGCCAGATTCGCGCAGCTTGTCGAGCAGTAGCCCGTGCAGCTTGTCCCACACTCCGGCCTGCTGCCAGCCGTGCAACCGACGCCAGCAAGTCGCTCCAGAGCCGAAGCCCAGGCGGGTCGGGAGATGGTTCCAACGCATCCCTGTCTTCAGCACGAGCAGGATGCCATTGAGTGCTGCACGGTCCGAGACCGGCAGCCGTCCAGGGTACCGCCTGCGTCGCGGTTTGGGCGGTGGAAGTAGCGGTTCGATCAGTGCCCACAGTTCGTCATCGATGATAGGTGCCGGCATTTCTTGATCCGTTGTTCAGGCATCCAAGGTTAACCGTTTCGTGGAAAAGTAAACAGCCCTTCCGGGCTTTTTTTTGAACTGGCCTTTAAGGGCTATTGTCAGAGAATTACGGTAGTCGCACCCATCGGGTTATCAGGCCCAGGCCGCGCCATGTCTCGTGAATAAGGGACGGAGACTGGGTTATTTCGCATCGCTGAACTATACTCAAAAAAGTTTTTCGGGCTCATCACGGTGGGCACCTTTCCCAACAATACATGCAGCAAATCGGATCCTTTTGACCGCATAGTGCGGAATTATTGCCGACCGATTGCTGGACACGTGACTGCCGTGCGGCACTCGCCACGTATCTTTGCCTGATTGAAAAAGAACGTGGTTCGCAGTGGAGACACACATCATGGCAGAAGCAGATAACGTCCCTTATGGGCGCAAGACTCAGCACGCGCCGGCTCTAAACGAAGTGCACATCATCTGGATCACCGCGGGCCTCGGCTGCGACGGCGATTCGGTATCGATTACCGCGGCGACTCAGCCGAGCATCGAAGATGTGATTCTCGGTGCGATTCCCGGTCTACCCAAGGTGCATTTGCACAACCCGGTATTGGCGTATGAGAACGGCGACGAGTTTCTCAAACCGTTTCATCAGGCCGCGCGTGGCGAGCTCGAGAACTTCGTGCTGGTGATGGAGGGGTCCATTCCGAACGAGCGTATCAATCGCGAAGGATACTGGGCCGCCTTGGGCACCGACCCCGATACACAGGAACCGATCACGATTCCGCAATGGCTCGACCGGCTGGCGCCGCGCGCGCTGGCGGTCGTCGGCGCGGGCACCTGCGCGACCTATGGCGGCATTCACGCCATGGAAGGCAATCCGACCGGCTGCATGGGCCTCGCCGATTACCTCGGCTGGGACTGGAAGTCGAAAGCGGGCCTGCCGATCGTCAATGTGCCGGGCTGTCCGGTGCAGCCGGACAACTTCATGGAGACGCTGCTCTATCTGCTCTATCAACTGGCGGGTCTCGCGCCGATGATTCCGCTCGACGATGCGTTGCGGCCGAAGTGGCTCTTTACCCGCACCGTTCACGACGGTTGCGATCGTGCGGGCTCCTACGAACAGGCGATCTTCGCCAGCGAATACGGCAGCCCGAATTGCATCGTCAAGCTGGGCTGCTGGGGGCCCGTCGTGCAGTGCAACGTGCCAAAACGCGGCTGGATGGCCGGCATTGGTGGTTGTCCGAATGTGGGGGGCATCTGCATCGGCTGCACGATGCCGGGCTTTCCCGACAAGTTCATGCCGTTCATGGATCAGCCACCGGGATCGGTGCTGTCGTCGAATCTGATCAAGAGCTATGGTCCGCTGATTCGCAGCCTGCGCAAGCTCACCAACAACACGCTCAACGACGAGCCGAAATGGCGTCACAACGGTTCGAAACTCACCACCGGCTACCGTCGCTGATCCGGCGGCGTAGTAGGCGATGTAGTTGGCGGAATTCGACTTGTCAGCAGGGAGAAGGTCATGGCCGTTAGTACCGCACCTGAAGCGACCGCAAGCACCCAGGCAGCGCCGGGCAAGCTGGTCGAAATGAACTGGGATCCGATTACGCGGATCGTGGGCAGCCTGGGGATTTACACCAAGATCGATTTTGCGAACCGCCGCGTGGCGGAGTGCTACAGCACCTCATCGATCTTTCGTGGTTACAGCATTTTCATGAAGGGCAAAGACCCGCGCGACGCGCATTTCATCACGAGCCGTATCTGCGGGATCTGCGGCGACAATCACGCGACCTGTTCGGTGTATGCGCAGAATATGGCGTACGGCGTGAAACCGCCGGCGATTGCCGAATGGATCGTCAATCTCGGCGAAGCGGCCGAATACATGTTCGACCACAACATTTTCCAGGACAACCTGGTGGGTGTGGATTTCTGCGAAAAGATGGTCAGGGAGACCAATCCCGGTGTGTGGGCCAAGGCGCAAAAAACACCCGCGCCAAATGCGGACAAACATGGCTACAAGACCATCGCGGATATCATGACCGCGCTCAATCCGTTCACCGGCGAGTTCTATCGCGAGACCTTGATGGTCAGCCGCTATACGCGCGAGATGTTCTGCCTGATGGAAGGGCGTCACGTGCATCCGTCGACGCTTTATCCCGGTGGTGTGGGCACGGTGCCCACCATTCAGCTGTTCACGGATTACATCACGCGTTTGATGAAGTACGTCGAGTTCATGAAGAAAGTCGTGCCGCTTCATGACGATCTGTTCAACTTCTTCTATGAAGCGCTACCGGGTTACGAAGAAGTCGGCAGGCGCCGTATTCTGCTCGGTTGCTGGGGCTCGTTCCAGGACCCGAACGTGTGCGACTACAGCTACAACGCCATGACGCAATGGGGCCGCGGCATGTTCGTCACACCGGGCGTGGTGGTGGACGGCGAACTGGTGACCACCGATCTCGTGGATATCAATCTGAACATCCGCATCCTGTTGGGCAGTTCCTATTACGACGATTGGGATCACGAAGAAACCTTCGTCAAGCAGGACCCGCTCGGCAATCCCGTGGACCGCAAGCACCCGTGGAATCAGACCACGCTGCCACGCCCGCAGAAGCGCAAATTCGACGGCAACTACACGTGGGTGATGTCGCCGCGCTGGCTCGACAAGCGCACGGGCGATCACCTCGCGCTCGATACCGGCGGCGGACCGATCGCACGCCTGTGGGCCACCGCGTTGGCGGGGCTGGTGGATATCGGTTACATCAAGGCGACCGGCCAAAGCGTGAAGATCTACTTGCCGAAGACTGCGCTCAAGCCCGAAGTCGAATTCGAATGGAAGATTCCGAAGTGGAGCAATGCGATCGAACGCGATCGCGCCCGCACCTATTTTCAGGCGTATTCGGCGGCGGCCGCTTTGTACTTTGCCGAGCAGGCGCTGGCGGAATTGCATGCGGGCCGCACCCGCACGTTCAGTGACTTTACGGTGCCGGAGGAAGCCATTGGTTGCGGTTTCCATGAAGCGGTGCGCGGCGTGCTCTCGCATCATCTCGTGATCCGCGAGGGCAAGATCGCCAACTATCACCCGTATCCGCCTACGCCGTGGAACGCCAATCCGCGCGATATCTACGGCACACCTGGACCGTATGAAGACGCGGTGCAGAACACGCCGATCTTCGAAGAGAACGGGCCGGACAAATTCAAGGGTATCGACATCATGCGCGCAGTGCGCAGTTTCGACCCGTGTCTGCCGTGCGGCGTGCATATGTACGTCGGCAATGGCAAGACGATCGATACGTCGCACTCGCCGACGTTCGGCGTGATGCAGGGAGCGCACACGTGAGCGACGACCGCGCGGTCGCCGCGCAGCAACGCCGCATCGATGAACTGATTGTGGCGCTGGAAGCGCTCGACGATCCGCGCGCGCGTGAGCCGGCCAAAGAACTGTTGCAGGTCGTGCTCGATCTGCATACGAACGGGCTCGCACGGCTGATGGAGATCGTGGCGGACGCGGGTGCGATGGACGACGCCATGGTCGCGGCGTTCGAGCGCGACGCCGGCGTGTCGGCCTTGCTGCTTTTGCATGGTCTGCATCCGCAGGATCTGCCCACGCGCGTGTCGCGCGCGGTCGAAAAGATGCGGCCGTTGCTCGGCGCTCAGGGGATCCAGATCGAACTGCTCGACGCCGCGGAAGAAGCGGTGCGTGTGCGCGTGGCCGGCCGTTTGCAGGGCAAGCACAACTCGGTAGGCGAGTTGCAGCAGGACATCGAACGCGCGATTTTCGAAGCGGCGCCGGAAACAATGCGTGTCGAAATCGCGGGCTTGCCGGACGTCAATGTGCATGAACTGCGCTTTGTGCCGCATCGCACTGAGGCGGCAAGCGTCGTAACGAGCGAGATGGCAAGCCGGACCGAGGCCGGCGCGCAATGACGCCCGCCGCCGTCACGACACGCGGCTGGGTTGCGCGGCTGCGCCATTTCGTGCGCAAAGCCGACGACATGCAATGCGAGTTGTGCGGATTGCCGCTTCTATCCGATCACCCCCATCTGTTCGAAACCGCCAGGCGGCAGCTCCTTTGCTGTTGCCGTGCGTGCGCGCTGTTGTTCGGCAGTCAACAGAATGCGCGCTATCGTCCGGTGCCGCGCGATGCGCGTTATCTCGCCGGTTTCCGCATGAGCGACGCGCAATGGGACGCGTTGGCGATTCCCATCGATATCGCTTTCTTCTTTCACGACAGCCAGGCACAGCGTGTCGTCGCGCTTTATCCCGGCCCCGCCGGCGGCACGCAATCGCTGCTGGAATTGCAGGCATGGGACGAACTGGTCGCCGGGAATCCGTTGCTCGCGCAACTGCAACCCGATGTCGAAGCGCTGCTGGTCAACCGCAGCGAAGGCGCGCGCGATTATTACCGCGTGCCGATCGACCAGTGCTACGCGCTGACCGGCGTGATCCGCGCACGGTGGCGAGGACTGTCCGGCGGGCGGGAGGCGTGGGATTCGATTCATCGCTTCTTCGCTGCGCTGAAGACCCATGGCCGGGTGCCGGAGGGCTTGCTCCATGCCTGATCTCGGGTTCACTGTCGAGTCGGCGGAAGTCGTGCCGTTTGCCGCAGCGCCGCTGCTGACGTTCAGGTTGCGTGTCACCAACACGCCGGCGCAGGAAGAGATCGCCAGCGTGACCCTGCAATGCCAGATTCAGATCGAAGCGGCAAGACGCCGCTACACGCCCGCCGAACAATACGGACTCGAGGACCTGTTCGGCTCGCCGCCGCGTTGGGGTGAAACGCTGCGCACGCTGTTATGGACTCATACGACGGCCATCACGCCGCCGTTCAGCGGCGAGTGCGCGCTCGAATTGCCGGTGCCGTGCAGCTACGATTTCAATGTGGCCGCCACCAAATATTTTCATGGCCTCGAAGAAGGCGAGATTCCGCTGATGCTGCAATTCAGCGGTACGGTGTTCTATCGCGACGGCGGCGGCGCGTTGCAGGCCGCGCCGATTCCGTGGCACAAGGAAGCGGCGTACCGGCTGCCTGTTGCGCTATGGCGGGACATGATGACCCGCTATTACCCGAACTGCGCCTGGCTGTGTTTGCACCGGGACGTGTTCGATCGCCTCTCGCGTTACAAAAGCAGACGGGGCCTGACAAGCTGGGAGCAGGCGGTGACGAGTCTGCTCGACGGGGTAGAGGAGGACATATCGTGAACGCGGTCGAACGTGTCGTCCAGGCGGTGCTGTACGAAGGCTACATGCTGTATCCGTACCGGCCGAGCTCGGTCAAGAACCGGCAACGCTGGACCTTTGGCGGCGTGTATCCGCGCGCCTATGCCGAGGCGTCCGGCAGCGATCCGTGGGTGACCCAGACCGAGTGCTTGCTCAGCGGCACTGAACGGACCCGCGTGGCCGTGCGGCCCGGCTTTTTGCAGGTGATCGAGCGGACGGTGCTGGAGGCGGCGGACGGGTCCACTGCGCGGCCGGAGTCGGGTGAACCGGCCTGGCGCACCGTGCCCGCGCTCGATATCGACGAACGGCGCTACACCCCATGGCAGGAAGCGTCCGAACGGCACATCGCCGTGCCGGTTCTGATCGTCGGCGAATTGCTTGAGGCCCCGCGGCAGATGGCGTTTTCGTTCGAGGCGACGAGCGAGCTCGAACCGCTCGCTGACCGGCAAGGGACGCTGCGCGGCGCGCTGCACCGTACCCGGGCTTCGCTGCAAGGCCGCGTCGAATTGAGCGCCGCTAGCGTGGCGGCCGGCGTTTATCGTTTGACGGTGCGCATCGTCAACGAGACGCCGCTCGACAATGCGCGCGGCTTGAAGCGCGATGCGGCTTCGCTGTATGCGCTGGTGTCCTGCCATACGGTGCTGACTGTCGAGGGCGGTACGTGGATCTCGTCGATCGATCCGCCCGCCGAACTGGCCGAGGTTGCTGCGGCGAGCCGCAATATCGGCGCGTGGCCGGTATTGGTGGGCGATGAACAACAGCCCGACACGATGCTTGCCTCGCCGATCATTCTCTACGATTTCCCGCAGATCGCGCCTGAAAGCGCCGGCGATCTATTCGACTCCACGGAGATCGACGAGATTCTCACGCTGCGCATTCTCACCATGACCGACGACGAAAAGCGCGAAATGATTGCCACGGACGAGCGCGCGCGTGCCTTGCTTGCGCGCACCGAAAGCCTTGGCGCCGAGCAGATGGCGAAGCTGCATGGCACCTTGCGCCAGGTGCGCGTACTTGATTCGGCAAGCGTCAGCGCGTTTGCGCCGCCGGAAACACCCGCCATGCCAGTGTCGCCATGGGCCGAGCTCGACGCGCGCCCGCATCTTGCCTGCGTGCGGGTGGCAGGCGTCGAGATTCGAGTCGGCGATCAGGTGCGCTTGCACCCACGCGGCCGCGCGGACATCTTCGATATCGCGCTGAGCGGCATGATTGCCACGATCGAATCGATCGAACGCGATTTCGACGATCACGTGCATGTTGCCGTGACGGTCGACGACGACCCCGGCAAGGACTTCGGCATGCAGCGCATGCCCGGCCATCGGTTTTTCTTCGGCCCGGACGAGATCGAGCCGCTGGTTGCCGTATCCCGCCCATCGTCCCCATCTCGTCCGACTCGTTCGTCCAGTCGCAAAGGGGGGCATGCATGAGTGCGATTCTGGTGGCGGGTATCGGCAATATATTTCTCGGTGACGATGGCTTCGGCGTCGAAGTGGTGCGGCGTTTGCAAGAAAAACTTGCGGCCGGTGAGTTGCCCGCATTTCCGGACAGCGTGAGCGTCGCGGACTTCGGAATTCGCGGTATCGATCTTTGTTATGCGCTGCTCGACGGCGTGGACAGCGCGATTCTGATCGACACCATGCAGCGCGGCGCCGCGCCGGGCACGTTGCATGTGATCGAGCCGTGTGTGGAAGCATCCGTTGGCGGCGAACCAGACGATCCCCTATGCGGTGCCGGTCCTGATGTCGCCGCATGAAATGGACCCGGTCAAGGTGCTGCAAACCGTGCGGATGCTGGGCGGCGGTTGTGAGGACATCGTCGTGCTCGGTTGCGAGCCGCAAGATTTCGGCTTCGAGAATGGCGAGGAAGGAAGGATGGGTTTGAGCGGCGCGGTGTCGGCGGCGGTCGACCAGGCGGTTGAACTGGCCGTAACGCTGGTGATGGCGAAAATGGAGCGGTTGTCCGCGCGTGCTGCCTGAAAACTGAAGTGGGAGACGTCATGAAAGGCTTACTGAAGTACCTCTTGTTGCCGGCGTTGGTGGTCGGCGTGCTCGCGAATATGAAGGATATCAAGCGCTATCTGCGCATCCGCAACATGTAGGCGGTAGCAGCCAGGGAGTTGACCATGAGCACGCAAGCACAGCCTGCCGGACAATCTTCGCCCCTGCGCCCAGCGGTCCCCGGACCGGTCGGCGAGGAAATTCGTGTGCGCGGCCTCGTGCAAGGTGTCGGTTTCCGGCCGACCGTGTGGCGGCTCGCGCATGCGTGCGGCGTGGTCGGCGACGTGCGCAACGATAGCGACGGCGTGCTGATTCATGCCTGGGGCGATGCATGGACCTTGCAACGTTTCATCGAAAGCCTGAGCACCGAGTGTCCGCCGCTCGCGCGCATCGACGCAATCGAGCGGCATCAACTGAGCGAAGCGGCCGAGGCCAGCGATTTCCGGATCGTGGCAAGCGGGACCGGTCATGTGCAGACGGGGGTCACGCCTGACGCTGTGATCTGCGCCGACTGTGCCGCCGAGATCGCCGACCCGGCGAACCGGCGTTACCGCTATCCGTTGACGAACTGCACGCATTGCGGGCCGCGTCTTTCGATCATTCAGGCCATTCCCTACGATCGCGTCAATACAACCATGGCCGCGTTCGACCTGTGCGACGCTTGCCGTGCCGAGTATGAGGATCCCGCCGACCGGCGCTTTCATGCGCAACCGGTCGCGTGTCCGGCATGCGGCCCGCGTGTCTGGCTGGAAGGCCGGCACGGCGCGCGTGCCGATGGTGACGATCCCTGCCGCGCGGCGAGCCTGCTGTTGCGCCACGGCTCGATTGTGGCGATCAAAGGGCTGGGCGGCTTTCAGCTCGCCTGTGACGCCTGCGATGAAGCCGCGGTGGCGCGCTTGCGTCAACTGAAACGGCGCGAACGCAAACCGTTTGCGCTAATGGCGCGCGATTTGCGGGCCGTACGCCGCTATTGCACGCCAGGCCCCGCAGACCTCGCGCTGTTGCAAAGCGCGGCCGGACCGATCGTCATCATGCGTGCCGATGGCGCGGAGTGTGTTGCGCCCAGCGTGGCGCCGGGAGTGGGCACGCTGGGTTTCATGCTGCCGTCCACGCCGTTGCATCGCTTGCTGATGGAGTCGATCGACTCGGCGCTCGTGGTGACAAGCGGCAATACCAGTGACGAGCCGCCGTGCATCGACAACGCGGATGCCCGCGCACGGCTCGGCCGGATTGCCGATGTATTCCTGATGCACGATCGCGATATCGCACGCCGGGTCGATGATTCGGTGGCCCGCGTGATGCATGGCGAACCGCGTGTGTTGCGGCGCGCGCGGGGCTATGCGCCCGCACCGTTGCTCCTGCCGGACGGCTTCGCCGACTTGCCCGCGGTGCTGGCAATGGGCGGCGAGCTCAAGAACACGTTTTGTCTTGCACGCAATGCTCAGGCGATCGTTTCGCACCATCTCGGCGATCTCGAAGATGCGTTGACCTATGCGGACTATCGCCGCTCGGTGGCGCAGTATCTGCGTCTGTTCGAAGATGAACCGCAGGCGGTGGCGCTCGACCTTCACCCCGAGTATCTGTCGCGCAAGATCGGCTACGACCTCGCGCAATCGTGGCAGATTCCGGTGGTCGACGTGCAGCATCATCACGCGCATCTTGCCGCATGCATGGCGGAAAACGGCGTCGCGCCGGATGCGCTGCCGATGCTTGGCGTCGCGCTCGACGGTCTTGGTTTCGGCGACGACGGCACGCTGTGGGGCGGCGAATTCATGCTGGCGGATTATCGCGGTTATACGCGCCTCGGCACCTTCAAACCGGTTGCGATGCCCGGCGGCACACGCGCCATCAACGAAACGTGGCGTAGCGCTTACGCGCATTTAATGGCGGCATTCGACTGGCGCGGCTTCACGAGGCAATACGCCGGGCTCGACGTGCAGGAGTTCTTGAGCAGCCGTCCCCGCGCCGCGCTCGACACGATGATCGCGCAACGCGTCAACAGTCCGCTGGCAAGCTCCGTGGGCCGTCTGTTCGATGCCGTGGCGGCAACGCTCGGCGTGTGCCGGGAGCGCGTGCTTTATGAAGGGCAGGCGGCGATCGAGCTCGAAGCGCTGGTCGATCCGTACGCGTTGCAAGACGACGGTGACGCTCATGCGTATCCGTTCGAGATCGTCAGCACGCTGCCTGACGGCTTGCGTTGCGTCGAGCCACGGCCGATGTGGGAGGCCTTGCTCGACGATGTGTTGCGCGGCACATCCGTGCCCATTGTCGCGGCGCGGTTTCACAAGGGGCTGGCCCTCGCGATCGTGCGGATGGTCGAATGCCTCGCCGACTTGCTGACAGGTCCCGTCGATGCGCGCAGTGTTGCGTTGTCTGGCGGTGTTTTTTCAGAATCGCATTCTGTTCGAACAGGTGGCCGGGCGGCTTGGCGCAGCCGGTTTTCGCGTGCTGACGCACCGGCAGGTGCCGGCCAACGATGGCGGTTTGTCGCTAGGACAGGCAGCGGTGGCGGCGGCGCGGCAACGCGATGGCTTTTGAAAGTCGGTGTTCAAGTCGTGGTGCGGGAGTAACGATATAGCCGGAGCGGTGCAAAAGGCGGGTTAAAGGAAGTGCAAGGGGAGAGTACCATGTGTTTAGGTATCCCAGGACAAATCGTCGAGGTGACCGACGCGGCGAACGATCTCGCGCTCGTCAATATCGGCGGGGTGCGGCGCGTGATCAATATCGCCTTCGTGATCGAGGAAGGACGGCCGGCGAGCGCGTGCATTGGCGAATGGGTGATGGTGCATGTGGGCTTCGCAATGAGCCGGCTCGACGAGCAGGAAGCCGCACGCACACTCGCGTTATTGCACGAACTGGGCGTCGCGCAGGGCGAGATGGATGACATGGCCGACATGGCAAACACGGACACGCTGCGCGATGAACTGCGCAGTGCGCCATGAGTATGCAGTCGGACGCCGACGGAGACTCGCATGCCCGAACATGAATCGCTGCAGGCGTTATATCCGTTCCTGCATGGCGCGCGCCAGGACGCGGACAAGCTCGACGCCGCGCTGCTCGAATCCGTGCGTCTGAAGGCGCAGGACAGCGTCGACACCAAGCGACAATTCTTCGACGAAAACGGTCCGGCGATGGTGCGGATTGCTTATGCGATCGCCGAGATGTACCGCCGCGACGGCAGGCTCTTCACCATGGGCAATGGCGGCTCGAGTTGCGATGCCTCGCATATCGCCGTCGAGTTTCTGCATCCAGTGACCACGGGCCGTCCGGCGTTGACCGCGATCAATCTGGTGGCCGACGTGGCCATGATGACGGCGGTCGGCAACGATGTCGGCTTCAGTCATATTTTCGTGCGGCAACTGGTAGCGCAGGGACGGCGTGGCGATGCGCTGATCGGCGTGTCGACCAGCGGAAATTCCGAAAACCTGCTGACGGCCTTTTCGAAGGCGAAAGAAATCGGCCTGCTAACTATCGGGCTATCGGGCCACGATGGCGGCCGTATGGCGACCAGCGCCGCGGTCGATCATTGTCTCGTGGTGAGAAGCGACAGCATTCACCGCGTGCAGGAAACTCACGTCGCGATTTATCACATTCTGTGGGACCTCGTGCATACGCTGCTTGCTGACGACCGCGGCGGCCTCGCCGCTTCGACCGGCCTTGCAGGTTCAGCGGAAGGAGGCGCGCCATGAAATACGTCGACGAATTTCGCGACCCGCGCAAGGCAAAATTGCTGGAGAAGGAAATTCGCGCGCTGGTGTCCCGCATCGAACGCGCCAGACAACGGCCGCTGCAGATCATGGAAGTGTGCGGCGGCCACACGCATACAATTTTCCGCTATGGCATCCAGCAACTGCTCCCCGATGCAGTGGAGTTCGTGCACGGTCCTGGTTGCCCGGTGTGCGTGCTGCCGATGGGCCGTGTCGACGATTGCGTTGCCTTGGCCGAGCGTCCGGAGGTGATCTTTACGACCTTCGGCGACGCGATGCGTGTACCGGGTTCGAAAAAAAGCTTACTGAAAGCGAAAGCCGACGGCGCCGACGTGCGCATGGTCTATTCGCCGCTCGATGCATTGAAGATCGCGCAACTCAATCCCGACCGGGAGGTCATTTTCTTCGGACTCGGCTTCGAGACCACTATGCCCAGCACCGCGATGACTGTCCTGCAAGCAAAGGCGAAGGGGATTCACAACTTCTCGTTGTTCTGCAATCACATCACGATCATTCCCACGATCAAGGCAATTCTCGATTCCCCGACTTGCGCCTCGACGGCTTTCTTGGCCCCGGGCACGTCAGCATGGTGATCGGCACACGGCCCTACGATTTCATCGCGCGGCACTACCGTAAGCCGATCACCGTGGCCGGATTCGAGCCGCTCGATATCCTGCAATCGATGTGGATGGTGTTGCGACAGATCGAGGAAGGTCGCTGCGAGGTGGAGAACCAGTATGGCCGGGTGGTGACGGAAGACGGCAATGCGCAGGCTTTGTCGGCGGTGACGCGCGTGTTCGAAACGCGCGAGTTCTTCGAATGGCGCGGACTGGGTTCGATCGACCATTCGGGTGTGAGGGTTCGCGAGACGTTCGCCGCGTTCGACGCGGAGCGCAAGTTCTCTGTGCCGAACCTGAAGATCGCCGACCCGAAAGCGTGTCAATGTGGCGAGGTGCTCAAGGGCGTGATAAAGCCGCATCAGTGCAAGGTGTTTGGTACCGCTTGCACGCCGGAGGCGCCGCTCGGCTCGCTGATGGTGTCGAGCGAGGGCGCATGCGCGGCTTACTACAACTATGGGCGTATCGATACGTCACGGATCGACGAACGGCGTGTTGCACGGCAAACCGTGACATCGCGCGGTGAATCGACGCCGGTATGCCTGGGTGCCGGCGACGTGGTGGTTGCGGTTGATGCAGCCTCTGCACTCACTACGCGAGGCCATTCGTGAACGACCGGGCGTCCGAATCTTTGCGGTCGGCGGCACCTCGCCGGGTACGCGACGGTTCCGTCAATCTTGCGCACGGTAGCGGCGGCCGCGCGATGCGTGATCTGATCGAAGACGTTTTTGTCTCGACCTTCGACAACCCCACGCTTGCCGCGCTGGAAGATCAGGCTGTGTTCGCGCTCGCCGATCTCGCAAAGCACGGGGACCGTCTCGCTTTCACGACCGATAGCTACGTAGTCGATCCGCTGTTCTTTCCTGGCGGCGACATCGGCACCCTGGCCGTCTCGGGCACGGTCAACGATCTGGCGGTGTGCGGCGCGACGCCGCTATATCTCTCGTGCGCGGTGGTGATCGAGGAGGGTCTTGCCGTCGATATCTTGCGGCGCGTTGCCGCGAGCATGCAACGAATCGCACTCGAAGCGGGCGTCGCGATTGTGACGGGCGATACCAAAGTGGTCGAGCGCGGTTGCGCGGACAAACTATTCATCAACACCGCCGGCATCGGCGTGGTGCGTTGCGACGTGTCGAGTTCGGCTTGCAACGCGCGTCCTGGCGACGTCGTGATAGTCAACGGTTATCTCGGCGATCACGGCGCTGCGATTCTGGTGGCACGTCAGCAACTTGCACTGGAAGCCGATGTGGAAAGCGATTGTTGTCCGCTCAATAGCCTGATTGCGGTGATGCTTGATGCGTGCTCGCAGATTCATTGCTTGCGCGATGCGACTCGCGGCGGCGTCGCGACCGTGTTGAACGAGTTCGCACAGAGTTCGAACGTGACGATACGGCTGCGCGAAGCGGACCTGCCGTTACGTGAGCAGGTCAAGGGCGCATGCGAGATTCTCGGCCTCGATCCGCTGTATCTGGCCAACGAGGGCAAGCTGGTGGCCGTCGTGCCCGCCGACGCTGCGGAGCGGGTGCTTGCCGCCATGCGTGCGCATCCGGCGGGGCGTGAGGCGGCGTCGATCGGCACGGTGGAAATTGGCGAGGTGGACGGCGGCGGGCTCGTCGTTATGCAGACGGCGTTCGGCGGGCAGCGCATCGTCGATATGCTGGTGGGTGAGCAACTGCCGCGCATCTGCTGAGCGTTGGAGGCGCGCGCTATGCATGAGTTGAGTATTGCCAACAGCGTTGTCGAGATTTGCGCGGAACAGGCCAATGGCGCGCGGGTAAGACGTGTGACGCTGGAAATTGGAAAGTTGTCGGCGGTGATGCCTGACGCGATCCGGTTCTGCTTCGACGTTTGCGCGAAGGACACGGCGGTGGAGGGCGCAACCCTGGAGATCATTGAGATGCCTGGGCAGGCACGTTGCCTCGTGTGTGGCGAGACGCTCGACATCGATGTGCCGTTTGGGCAGTGCGAATGCGGGAGTGCAGATCTCGAACTGATTTCGGGGCAGCAGATGAAGATCCGGCAGATGGAGGTGGTGTGATGTGTACGACATGCGGATGCTCGAACACGCAGGGCGCGACGGTGACCGATCTGGATGCGGAGAAGGGTGTGCAGACGGGAGCGCAGTCGCAATCGCAATCGCAGGCTGCGCAGGATGTCGCTATACCCGGCGCGCGTGGAGTGGCCTATCGGCGAGTGAGCGAAGATGAGAGTGGCCATGCACGCCTGCATACTCACGGTCACTCGCATTCACATGACGGCGATCACGCGCACGACCATGTTCATGCACATGATCATCAGCATGTTCAGGGGAGCGAACATGTCACTTCAATCACGTTGGAGCAGGACATTCTGGCGAAGAATCAGTTGTTGGCCGAGCGCAATCGCGGCTGGCTGGCTGGGCGATCGATTCTCGCGGTGAACCTCATGAGTTCGCCTGGCGCGGGCAAGACGACTTTGCTTGAACGTACGATTCACGATTTAGGCGAGACGTGGCCACTGACGGTGATTGAAGGTGACCAGGCGACGCTCAACGACGCCGAGCGCATTCGCGCCACCGGTGCGCGCGTGGTTCAGATCAACACGGGCACGGGATGTCATCTGGATGCGGAGATGGCGTCACGGGCGCTGACGCAGCTCGATCCGCCGATGCATTCGGTTGTGATGATCGAGAATGTGGGCAATCTTGTGTGTCCTGCGTTGTTTGATCTTGGCGAAGGGGCCAAGGTGTTGATTCTTTCCGTCACGGAAGGGGAGGATAAGCCGATCAAATATCCGCATATGTTTCGGGCTTGTTCGTTGTTGTTGTTGAACAAGATCGATTTGTTGCCGTATTTGCGGTTTGATGTTGAGCGGTGCATTGACTATGCATTGAGAGTTAATCCACGGATTGAGGTTTTGCGGGTGTCGGCGCAGAGCGGTGAAGGGATGGCGGCGTGGTATTCGTGGGTTCGGGGGAAGTGCGCGGATTTTTCCTCTACGCCTACGGGGATGGGTTTTGCTTGATCTTTTTGCCTGCGCTGTGCATTTTCGCGCGCTTTGCGAGGTAACGGCGCAAAGCGACGTTGCATGCCAACACGGCGCACCCTGCGATAACCAGGCAAACGAAAAGGTAGAGAAACAAGGCAAGAATTTCCATGTCATCGGGATTCGCCAATTCATCATTGCCCGAAGCATGCAAGATTGCTCGCAGGAACATGTCTACTTCATACGGCATGTTCATCGGTAGCGCCAAAAAAGCGTGTAGAAGACCCAGCGCGGCAGCGACCGTGACGCCGATCTCTGCGAGAACTATCAGTACTCTAAGGATGATCGTATTCATCGGACCTCGACGGTTCCATAGGCCTTTAGCGTCGTTCCGGGAACGGGCAAGTCCGGCTTCTGCGAACGCAGGTAGCGCTCGAGACGCCCGAAATCGGATGGATTCGAAACGGTTATACAGCCTTCGCTTAGACGCAACGGACCTATCGGATGCAGCCTGAAATTTCCACGCTTGACACCATTAACCATCGTTGCGTCTCCGGTTCGGGGGTTCCACAAAGTGAACCACTTAGTGCGATCTGAAGTGCCATAACCATATTCGCCCCAAAGATCATAGAGGAAACCAATCATCCCGCCGGATTGTCGATCAACAATATAGTAAGTCCCTTTCGGAATAGGGCCGATGCTCTTCCATGCCGTCACCGCAGGATTGTCCCGGTGTTAGGGATATGTCCGTGCGCGAATGTAAAAAATTGCAATGACGAATTCGTTCCCATTTCAAGGCGTCAACTCGCGCATCAATGCGACGCCGAGCGCTTGATGCGGTGGAAGTTGCGATCGAAATAGATCAACCCATCGCCATCCGTGCGCACGCTGATGCTTGTGGTTTTGACGAACATCACCGAGTGCGAGCCCACTTCCTTCAGATCGACGATTTCGCCCTGCAGACTCGCGAGTGCGTCGCGCAATACCGGCACGCCGTGTGTGCCTTCATCCCAGATCGGCCAGCCAAAGCGTTCTTCCATCGGCACCTGCGTCATGCCGGCGAAATGGCGCGCGAGCAGTTCATGCTCGCCGGGCAGCACGTTGATGCAAACATGCCGGTTGCGTTCGAAGGTGGCGTGCATGGCGCTCGATCGGTTCAGGCAGACGAGCAGCGTGGGCGGCGTATCGGTGACGGAGCACACGGCGCTCGCGGTCACGCCGCAGCGTCCATGCGGGCCGGCCGTCGTGATGACGTTCACGGCCGCGGATAGATGCGCCATGGCCTGACGGAATTGCTGCTTGGCTGCCAGGTCGGCGTCAGCAACGGAAGTCGATTGCGGGTTGGGCTTCATGTTCCAGGTTCCTCGGGAGACGCGGTATGGATCTGGATTCAAGCGTAATCAATCCACGCACGGAAAAAAATCCGCGCGAGCGGTGAGCAAGGGGGCGTCTTTCCCAATCGATCTAAAGCTTTCCCCAATGCGCGCACGAACGGCGCTTGCATGTGGGGCGTCAATTCGCGCTACAGGGTAACTATCGCTTTGCAGCGCTTTTTTCAGTGGTTATCATGAGGCGGCAAGACGCTTCGAATTGAACACTCCCCGAACCGTTCCGGCTTACTCCATGTCTCAAGCGCCTCAGTCCGCACCGTCCCCCGCACCGATCGTCTATATCGTCGACGACGACAACGGCATGCGTACGTCGCTTGCGTGGCTGCTCGAATCGGTCGGCGTGAAATCGGCGGGCTTCGCCAATGCCAATGAATTTCTGAGCGCATTTGATCCGGGCATGCCCGCCTGTCTCGTGCTTGACGTGCGTATGCCGGAGCAAAGCGGCTTCGACGTGCAAGCGGAGTTGAACCGTCGAGGTGCGACGCTGCCGACCATTTTCGTCAGCGGTCACGGCGATATTCCAATGTCGGTGCGCGCCTTGCAGAACGGTGCGATCGATTTCGTGGAGAAACCGTATAACTCGCAGCAGATGCTCGACCGCGTGCAACGCGCGTTGAAACTGGCTGCGCTTCGTCACGCCGCCGATCAGAAGCAGCGCGAGTTGAAGAAGCGCCTGGAATCGCTGACGGCGCGCGAAAAAGAAGTGCTGCGCGGCGTGATCGACGGCAAGGGCAGCAAACGCATCGCCTCCGATCTGTCGATCAGCGTGAAGACCGTCGACGTGCATCGCGCGAGCATCAAGGACAAGCTCGGCACGGCCTCGATCGCGATGCTGGTGCGCGACGTGATGGCGGTGTGGGACCAGGATGCGTCCGCGAGCAGTGTGCTTCGTTGAGGCACACCGCCGCCGCATGACGCAGCGCGAGCGTTAACGCATGAACAGGCCGCCGTTCACATCCCAGCACGCGCCATTCGCGAAGTAAGCGTTCTCCGCCGCCAGCATGACCGCGACATCGGCGACATAGTCCGCCGAGCCCAGGCGTCCTGCGGGAATGTTGGCGATCACCGCCTTCAGCTTGTCGGCCGCGACGCTCTCGTGCACGATCGGCAGATCCATCGGCCCTGGCGAAATCGCATTGACGGTCACCCCCGCCGCGCCCAGATCGCGGGCGAACACCTTGGTCAAGGTGATCACGCCGCCTTTGGCCGCCGCATAGTGGGCGCCGGTGGCCGATCCACCGTTCTGCCCCGCCAGCGAGGCAATGTTGACGATGCGCCCGGCGCCGGCGTCGGCGAAATGCTGGCCGAACACCTGGCAGCCAAACAGCACGCTGCGCAGATTCACGTTGATCACCTGATCGAACTGCTCGGCGGTAATCTCCATCACAGGGACGACTTTGGATGCGCCCGCATTGTTGATCAACGCGTCGATGCGGCCCCAGCGTTGCAGGATGGTATCGCGTGCGGATTCGAACGCGGTCTTCGCGGTCACGTCGAGATTCAGCGCGAAGGCGCTCGAGCCGTCGGCGCTCAGTTCGCGGGCAAGGGTTTGTGCGGCATCGAACGCAATGTCGCCGATAGCAACGGCGTAACCCGCCGCGTGAAAGCGTGTGGCAATCGCGGCGCCGAGACCGCGCGCGGCGCCGGTGACGAGTACAACTCTGTTCTGCATTGCTTCTACTCCGTTAGAAAACGATCGTCTGTATAGCAGTTTCGTGCTGTGCTTAAGCGGCGAGTGCCGCTTCGAAGCGCGCCGCAATCGCGCAGACCTGTTCATCCGCGCCTTTGCGTCCAACGATCTGCAGACCTGCCTTGAGCGGCGAGCCGACGATAGGCAAGGGCAAGCTCAGCGCCGGATGGCCGCTCAGATTGAACGGCCGGATCAATGAGGACATGGCGATAACCGAGGCGCCGCCGCGTGCCTCGCCGAGCGTGATGGGGAGCGCGGGCAGGGTGGGGAGAATCAAGACGTCCACGCTTTCAAGCGCATGATCGACAGCCGCGGTGAATTGCCGTCGTACCGACTCCGCCGCATCGCACTGCGCTGGGGTAGTTTTTGCAGCGGCGCGCAACCGTGCGTCGAGATCGGCACCGAGCTTGCCGCTTGCCACGAGATGGCCGAACGCATGCGAGGTTTCGACGTTGATGATCGCGAGGCCTGCTTCGAAGGCGGCGGCAAAGCCTGCGAGTTCCACGGTGCGAGCCGTGCAGTCGGTTTGATCTGCTGCGCGCGCAACGGCGCTGAGAATGTCCGGCGCTGCGTCGACTTGCACGATACCGACGTTCCATGCGCCTGTTTGCGTCGCATTAGCGGCATGGTGGTCGAAGTCGGCGGTGATCGCCTGCATCGCGGCGATGATCATCTGCATCTCGCGCGCAAATGGCCCAACGCAATCGAGCGTCGATTCACGCGGTGCAACGCCGTGCCGGGATACACGCCCGTAAGTCGGCTTCAAGCCGATCACGCCGCAGCATGCAGCAGGGCCGCGAATCGATCCACCGGTGTCCGTGCCGAGCGCGGCGTCGGCAAGTTTCAAACCAACCGCGGCCGCCGAACCGCTCGATGAACCGCCGGGAATACGCGAGGCGTCCTGGGGATTTTGAGGCGTGCCGGTGTACTCGTTGATACCGGTCATGCCGAACGCCAGTTCGTGCATATTCGCCTTGCCGACGATGTGCCAGCCGGCGTCGATCAATCGCGCCACGACGTCCGCGTGCTGGGTGGCAGGCGGTGTGTCGGCCAATGCGCGGCTCGCGGCGGTGGTCGCGTAGCCGGCGATATCGATCGTGTCCTTGATCGCGATGCTGGGGCCCGCGCCGCCCAGCGACAGGGTCTGGATAAACTCGTTCATGGGTTCGGTTTCCTTGCATTGACTTGCCAGGGCGCATCGAACAGACGTTCGGTGCGAAAGTGCGTGATGAGCCAGTCGCGGCCATCGCCGGCGGGTGCGAAATCCACTTCGAGGCGCGCCGAGATCAACTCCGCTTGCGCGTCGACATAGCCGGACGCTTGCAGCATGATCCAGCGGCCCTTCGCGGTTGCGCCCCGCACCTCGATGGTTTCCGACGTGAGGAAGTGCACATTCACCGAGAAATGCGGCGACGGCGGCAGGTAGCGCGTGAGCATCGCGAGAATTTGCGCATGACCGGCGAGGCGGCCGAACTTGCTGGCATACTGCGGGCCGATGCCTTCCCAGATCGCGTCGGTCGCGAAGAGGGCCACGAGCGTTTCGCCTTCGAGCGCGCCCGAAGGGACATCACATAGCGCCATATAGCGCGCCATCGTGCGGCGAACCGCGGATTCGGCTTCGAGCGCCGCGAGGCGTTCAGCCAACATGACAAGCGTGTCTGGGGTCTCGTTCATCGCATCATGCTCCCGCATGTTCAGGCCGCGTTGGCATGTTGCGGCGGCACTTCCAGCGCACGGCCCACTCGCGCTTCGATCTTGCCGTAGCGCCACAGGTTGTACTCGCCAACCGGCGTGGTGCGATACAGATTGCACACCGCCACGGTGGTATCGAAGTCGCGCACGTCGGCCATGATGTAGAAAGTCCACGGCGAGTTGTCGGCGTGACCGACGGTGAGGCGGTCGTCGTCCATGATGCCGAGCACGCTGACGCCGTCCATCGCTTCGACTGCGGCCAGCATCTTGCCGTAGGCCTGCCAGACTTCGCCGATCTTCTCGCGCGGCAAGTCGAAGAAATTCTGCGTCACGCCGCAGCAGAACAGAACGCGCAGGGGCGGCTTCGGGGTATCGGACATTGTGGGGTTCTCCATGAAATCGTTTGAAGGTCAAATGCGAATAGTGGCTTACAGGTAGCCCGGAATCGGCGGTACGCCGACGAACACCGCACCGGCGCCGTCGTAGTTGCCTTCGCCGAGAAAAGCGTGCTGGGTGACCACCATCGCGTCACGTAAGAGGCGCTGCAACGGATGCGTGCGGTAGATCGCCATCGTGCCGCCGAGCCGGTAGGCGCGCTGTACAACCTCGGCGCCTTCGCGGGCGATCTGCGTCGCGGCGAGGCGCAGCAGGCTGGTCTGCTCCGGCGTAACCGGGTTGCCGGCGAGGATTGACTGCCAGACCGTGTCGGTAGTGTCGTAGAAGAACGCCCGTGCCGAACGCAATTGCGCCTCGGCTTTCGCCAGTTCGATCCGGTAGTACGCGCGGTCGGCGAGTTGCGGTGCGCCGGTGGTCGTCTTGCGGCCGCCGGCCATCTGGTTGGCGACATCGAGCGCCGCACGCGCCAGACCGAGGTTGACCACGGCCAGCACTTGCGCCGCGTAAGCGATCGTCGGGTAGCGATACAGTGGTTCGTCCACGCACGCTTCGCCGCCGCGCACGAAGGTCCAGTCGTCGGCAACAAATTGATCGGTCGCGCGCAGATCGTGACTGCCGGTGCCTTGCATGCCGACCACATCCCAGTTCTCGACGATCTCGACCTGATGTGGTCGAAACACGGCCGTGCGTGGCTTGCCGGGTACGCCTGAGCCGGTCGCACCTGAGCCGGCCGCACCCAGGCCGGTCGCACCGATCCCCACGCCAAGCCAATCCGCGCCCTTGCAGCCGCTCGCGAATTTCCACGTGCCGTTGACACGCCAGCCACCATCGGCGGGCTGGGCATGCTGGACCGGGAAAAGGCCGCCTGCAAACACCTGATCGGGACCGTCGGCGTAGATGTGCGCCTGCGTTGCCAGCGGCAAGGCAGCGAGATACACGTTTGCCGAGCCGAAACTTGCGACCCACGCCGCCGAACCGTCCGCTACCGCGATGCGTTCGATCATGTCGAGGAACGCAGTAGGCGCGAGCGCATCGCCGCCGAAACGCCGCGGCGTTGCCGCGCGATACACGCCCGCACGCTTGAGACTCGCGATGACGTCGCGCGGCACATGCGACAGACGCTCGAACTCCTCGCGCCGCACGGCGATTTCGGCGATGACATCGGTCAGCGGCAGGCGTGTTGCCGCGGGGCCGGCGTCCGTGACGGCGGCAACAGTGTCGGTGGCGGTATCTGACATGACGGGGCTTCTCCTTGATTCGTTATCGGCTGAAACTCGCGGCACGTGGGTCGCGGGGGATGAAACCCGTGACGGCGCGTGCAGGGTGAGGCCAGTCTAGAAATGCAAAAAGAACGCTTCAATTGGGGCGCGGGATGTGTTTTTAGGTAACGCGCCGGGGGGAGCTAAAGAAATCTTCAGGCGCGAATCGGGCGGACTGGTGTTATGTTCCTTCGTGTACGTGATCGAAAACGCGATCGAATTTCTCCACCGCCTCGCCCGATGAATTTCCCCGCCGAAGAAGATTTCCACCGCCTGCTCGACGCGCTGACGCTGTGCGTCCTGCTGCACGACGCCGAAACGAAAGCGATCGTGTGGGCCAATCGCGCGGCCTGCGAGGCGCTCGGCTTTACGCTCGAAGAACTGTTGCCGCTCAAGGCGAAAGATATGACTCGCCCGGTGCCGAAGTACCGGCGCGAGATTGGTGTCGGCGCCATGGACCGCGCGATCACCGAAGGCCCCCAGGTCTACGAGTGGTGTTACCGCTCGCGTAACGGCGCCGATATGCTGTCCGAGGCCATTGCCACCTACGTGCCGCTGCGCGAGCGCGCGGTGGTGATGGTGCAGTTCCGCGATATCAGCGTCGAAGACACCCTCAAGCAGACGCTGCGGCGCTACGAGTCGCGGTTGCGCGAGTTCATGCAGGATCTCGGCGAAGGCGTCGCGGTACTGACGCCCGGGGGCGAAGTGGAATTCGTCAGCGAATCCGGCCGTCGCGTGCTGGGTCTGGAAGAGGGCGCGCCGATGGGCGACGTGCTCGACTATTGCAGCGCGTCCGATCGCGACCGTCTGCTCGAACAGCTCGCCGCCGCACCGCGCATCCAGCCCTCGGCGCCGCAGCGTTATCGCATCACGCGCCGCGACGGCACGCCGGGCTGGTTGCGCATCACGTGCAGACGAATCGAGATCGAAGACGATCTCAACGGCCGCCTGCTGCACTTTCGCGATATCACGGACGAAGTCGCTGTCGAAGAGGCGCGCCGCGATGAAGCGCGGTTGCTGGAATACGCGGGGCGCTACAACGCAATGGGCGAAATGGCGACCGCCATTGCGCACGAGTTGAGCCAGCCGCTCGCGGCGGTGCGCAATTTCATCGAAGGCGCGATCCGGCGCCTCGCGCAACCCGGGCCCGTCGAGGACGCAGTATGGGGTTTGCGCAGCGCCGATCGTCAGGCCGAGCATGCGGCGGTCATCATCAAGAGCGTGCGCGACTACATCGTCAAGCGCGAGCCGAGCGAGACGGATGCGGATCTGCGCGACATCGTCGCGGACGTTGCTTACTTCATCGAATTGCGCGCCAAAGACGCGGGTGTTGCGGTCAGTATCGAGCAGGCGCCCGAAGCCTTGCCGGTGTATTGCGAGCGCGTGCTGATCGGCCAGGTGGTGCTGAACCTGGCATTCAATGCGATCGAGGCGCTGATGCAAGACACACATGAAAGCACGAATGCCGCGGCACGGCACGGGGAAGTGCGTCTTGTCACCAGCCTGCGAGGCGAGGTCGCGCTCATGCACGTGATCGACAACGGTCCAGGCGTGCCGGCCGACGCGCACGGCCGCCTGTTCGACGGTTTTTCTTCGCCGAAGGCGGGTGGCAATGGCATTGGTTTGTCGCTGTGCAAAAACATCGTCACGCGGCACGGTGGCGAAATCTGGGCCAAGCCGGCACGACAGGGCGGGCTCCAATGCAGTTTTACGCTGCCACTCGTCTCCACACCCGGCCGCTGATCGCATCTCAACCCTGCGCGGTGTTGGTGTTCTTCGGAATGGTCACGAGCGTAATTGCGGTGATGAGACCGAAGCCGATCAGCATCAAAGCGACCGGCCATGCCGCATGGACCTTCGAATACAGCGCGATCGCAACCAGCGGCGCGAGTCCGCCGGAAAACACTGAAGCGATTTCGTGACCCAGCGCCATGCCCGAATAGCGGACTTCGGTGGGAAAGAGTTCGCCCATCAGCGCGGGCTGCGTGCCGATCATCGCACCGTGGCAGAAGGGCAAACCCAATGCGAGCGACAGGAACACGAGGAACGGTTCATGCGTATCGATCAGCCAGAACGCGGGAAACGCGATCACGACCAGACCGAGCGCGCCGATCATATACACCGGCCGCCGCCCGATCACATCCGATAAGCGGCCCCACAGCACGATCGTGACGAGTTCGATCAGCATGGCGAGCATCACGCCGCCGAGCATCACCGAAACCGGCACGCCGATCGTCTTGCCATACACCAGGACGAACGACAGGAAGATATACGTGCCGCCGTTTTTCGGCAACACGCAGCCCCATGGCCTGCAATACCTGTTTCGGGTGATTGCGCAGCACGGTCAACACCGGCATGTGCTTCGGTTTGGCAGTGGAGAAATCGCGGCTCTCAGGCAGGCGCCGGCGAATATACACGCCAACGCCGAAGATCAGCACGCTGGCGAGAAAGGGCACGCGCCAACCCCACGACATGAAGCTCTCCACCGGCAGGCGCTGCACGAGATAAAACGCGGCCGCCGACAACACGAAGCCGCCCGCCACGCCCAACTGACTGAACGAAGCGTAGTAGCCGCGGCGATTGGCGGGCGCGCTCTCGCTGATCAGCAGCACGCCGCCGCCCCATTCGCCACCGGAGGCGATACCTTGCACGACCCGCAAACAGACGAGTGCGATAGGGGCGAGGAAACCGATTTGCGAAAAGGTCGGCAACAGGCCGATGCCGAAGGTCGCCACACCCATCATCATCAGCGTCACGACGAGCGCACCTTTGCGGCCATGCCGGTCGCCGATATGACCGAACACGATGCCGCCCAAGGGCCGCGCCAGAAAGCCGATCGCGAAACCGGCGAAGGCGGCGAGGGTACCCATCAACGGATCGCCGTGCAGCGGGAAGAACAGCGGCCCGAAGATCAGGGCCGCCGCCGTGCCGTACAGGAAGAAGTCATACCATTCGAGCGCGTTGCCGAGCACGGAGGCGACGATGATCCGCCGCAGTGTCCGCGAGGTCGCCGGTGCCGCGGGTGTGGCGGGCGATCCGGCCGTGGGAGAAAGCGTGTCGTTTTGCATCGTCGTGCTCGCTGGTATCGTCGTCAATCACAACAGGAAACCGATGGCGCTAAGCGCCTCGGTCGAGTCGATCAGGCGAATGACCTTGTGTACGATGCGCGCCTCACCGCTCGCGAAACTGATGCGATGCGTGAGGTCCGCGGCGAACAAGGTGGACTTGCCGCGTTTGTACGCGACGATGATCTGCGCCGAACTCACCTCGACCTCGTCGCTCGTATCGCTCGTCAAAGTGAAACGCGAAACCGTGCGCACGGTGCGGGCGGCGTCGCTCGCCGACGCCGAATAGCCGGACGTCATGCGTTGTACGCGTTTCTCGCGCATGTCCTGATCGTCGTACGCGTAGTTCAGCGTGGCGGCGAAGTCGGTGGTGTCGGGATCGATCGGCACTACGTAGAAGCCCGCCGGGTCCCACAGCGAAAGCCACTCGCGATAGTCCTTGCGGTCCAGCAATTCGGCTTCGCGCCAGATCAGTTCGACCGCGCCGGCAAAAGTCTGCTGCGAGAACAGCGTGTTCCTGTTGTCCATCATGCTTGCTCCATCATCGTGCGCCATTGCGCATACGCTTCGCGCATGCCGGTTTCATCGGTGGCGTGTGCGGTTTTTTCGCCATTTGGCGCGGTGTGCTCGCGATTCAGCCCACGGTTCACGAGGATCGGTAAGTCGGGGCCGGCGTGCGAGCCGCGCTGCACGCGTTCCCATGCTTCGGCGTCGTCCGGGCTGCCGAAACCGAACGGGCCCTGGAAGTGTTCGTGAATGCGCAGACGCACACGGTTGGCTTCGTCGGGGCCGCCGTCCATCGCGAGCGCAACGTGGCGAATTTCGGTCTCGTTCGCGGAGATGGGCCGCAGCACGCGGAAAAAACGCCATCGAGAGCGCGAGGTTCGGGAACAGATTCAGGTTGAAGCCGACCCCCATCAGCGATCGCACGATGCGGCGCACTTCTTCAGGCGTGTGTTTTTGCGCGAGCGTAGCAGCGAGTTCCGCGAAGCGCTCGGGAATCGGCGCGCCGTCGTCCTTGTCAAGATCGACGAGTTCCGGCACCAGCACGGCGAGGCTATGGCCGTTGCCGAGCGAGCGGCAGAATGCTTCGTCGCTCGTCATGAAGCTCGTGATTGCGGCGGCGGTTTCGTCGTCGATCGATTTCATCCACGACTTGTGGACGACCGGGAAGTGATACAGATCGGTGGTGTTTTCGAGCTGGATTTTCCAGTTGCCGTTAAAGCGGAAACGATGTTCGCCGTTCGCCTTGATCGGATAGCCCGCGCCTTGCTTCATGAACAGGTCGATCCACCGCTTGGCGCCGCCGAGGAAATCCTCGAGCGGTTCGATCTCCTGATTGAAGCTCGCGAAGATCAGACCTTGATAGATGCCCACGCGCAGGCTTGCGAGCGGCAACTCGGTCTTGTCGATCACGCCTTCATAGCCGTCGCCGTAGGGAAGTGCGCGCAATGCGCCGTCGAGGCCATACGTCCAACTGTGATACGGGCACGTGAAGCCTTTCGCGTTGCCCTTGTGCTGCTCGCACACCGTTGCGCCGCGATGGCGGCAGCGGTTTTGCAGCACGTTGACGGCGCCGCTCTTGTCGCGCACCACGATCACCGGCTGGCGGCCGATCGTGGTGGTGCGGAAGTCGCCCGGATTCGGCAGTTCGCTTTCGTGCGCGACCCAGATCCACGTTTTGTAGAAAATGCGCTCGAGTTCGGTTTCGAAAACCGCCGGGTCGTAATACAGCGACGGGGCGACGCGGTCGGACTGCGCACGCTGGTACAAGGCGCTCGCATCGACGGTCTGGTATGAGGATTCGCTCATGGCAGTGGTAGGTGGGTGGTCGATGAAGCCAAGTCTCGCTGAGTGCGTGATATGCGTCAAATTGATCTAAAATAAAATAGAAAATCAATCTCATGGATATCTCGATGAATTCACTGGACCACGTCGACCTCAATCTGCTGCGCGTTTTCCAGGCGATCGTTGAGGAGCGCAGCCTCACGCGGGCCGGCCAGCGGCTTGCGCTCTCGCAGCCGGCTATCAGCTACTCGTTGGGGCGGTTGCGGACCCTGTTCGACGATCCGCTATTCATTCGTACGCGCGCCGGCATGCAGCCCACGCCGATCGCGCTCGAACTGTCGGGTATCGTCGCGCGGGCGCTGGATACCGTGCGTGAAGCGTTGCGTTACGCGGAGCACTTCGATCCGGCGGTGAGTACGCGCACGTTCAGGCTATCGCTCTCCGATGCGGGGGAGCTGGCGTACTTGCCTCCGATTTGCGAGGTGTTGCACCAGCAGGCGCCGTGCGTGAAATTGCGCATCGAGCCGCTGCCGGTAGAAGAAATCGAAGACGCGTTGCGCGCGAGCCGGCTCGATTTCGCCATCGGCAATCTGCCGACGCTAACCGCCCGCACGCGACATCAAGCGTTGTTCGAGGAGACCTACGTTTGCATGACGCGCAAGCGGCGCGGCTTGCCGCGTACGAAAGAGCTGAGCATGAAGGCGTTTCTGGACGCCTCGCACGTGCAGATCACCTCGGTCGAGCACAGCCACTACGCGCTCGACGATGCGTTTCGCGCGCAAGGTGTGGGCCGGCATATCGCACTGGAATTGCCGCATTTCGTGGCCTTGCCGAGTGTGCTGGCCGTGACCGATCTGTTCGCGACGCTGCCGCGGCGTCTTGCTCAGATTTTCAACCGGGACGGCGGTTTTCAGCTTTACGAGTTGCCTGTCACATTGCCGATGGCGGCCGTGACGATGCATTGGCACGAGCATTTCGATCAGGACGAGGGCAACGTGTGGTTGCGCGATCTGATGGGCGATATCGTGCGGCGGTTCGACGAGCGTTGAGGGGGGGGCGCAGCTTCTTCAGGCTCGCTTGAAGAGCTCCCGCGCCAGCGAACACAGTAATGTCGTAGTCGGCGATTCGTCCTGCAGGCGGCGGCTCATAATGATCGGCGACGCGATATTGGCAGCCGGAACCGTCCGGTACACCACGCCATGCGCGCGCAAACCCTCCACGCTTTCCGGCACGAGACACACGCCGACTTGCGCCGCGACCAGACCCAGCGCGGTTTGCAATTCCCTCACTTCATGAACGGCCTTGGGCTCCAGCGCATGGTCATGCATTGCCGATAGCTGCTGGTCCGCATAGCTTGGCCGCGGCGTGCTCGGATAGACGATCAGCGTTTCCTGCGCGAGTTGGGCAAGCGTCAGCGGCTTCTTCTGGCGGGCGAGCGGATGGTCTTGCGGCAGGGCGGCAATCATCCGTTCTTCGACGAGGACCTCGCGCGCCAGTTGCGCGTCGTCGAAACGCAGGCGGCCGAAACCGACATCGATCCGGCCGCCTTTGAGGGCGGTCAGTTGCTCGATCGTGAACATCTCGATCAGCGACAACTCGATATGCGGCGCGGCCTCACGAAACGCGCGGATCACTGCCGGAAGCGCGCCATAGAGCGTGGACGGCACAAAGCCGATCACGATGCGCTCGGCCAGTTGCGCGAGGCGCCGCGTGAGCGGCGCGAGTTCGTCGGCTTCGTCGACCAGACGCTTCGCCTGCGCATAGAAAATCCGGCCGGCTTCGGTCAGGCGCAGCGGCCGCGCGCCGCGTTCGAACAGTGGCAGGCCAACGCTTTCCTCGATCTGCTGGATCTGGCGGCTGAGTGGCGGCTGCGTCATATGCAGGCGGTTAGCCGCCCGCGTGATGTTCATTTCTTCCGCGACCGCGATGAAATAGCGGAGTTGGCGAAGTTCCATGCATACCTCTAAGGTATGGAAGTAGTCGGAATCGGTGTTGGACTGCTTCGCGGGTTGTTTCTACTATGGTGCACTCAGGAACGCAGTTCAGGAGGGCAACGAATGATAGCAACACCCGTGAAGATCGAGAGCGTGGAGACGATTCTCGTCGACGTACCGACGATTCGTCCGCACCGGCTTTCGGTCGCAACGATGAACTGCCAGACGCTCGTGCTGGTGCGCATTCGCTGCGCTGACGGCGTCATCGGCGTGGGCGAGGGCACGACCATCGGCGGCCTCGCCTACGGCGAGGAGAGTCCGGAAAGTATCAAGGTCAACATCGATACGTACTTCGCGCCGCTGCTCAAACAGATGGACGCGATCCGTCCGGGCGCTGCGATGGCGACACTGCGTGGGTTGTTTCAAGGCAACCGCTTTGCCCGATCGGCGGTGGAAACCGCCTTGTTCGATGCCCAGGCGCAGCGTCTCGGTGTGCCCCTGTCGGAGCTGTTCGGCGGGCGTGTGCGCGATTCGGTGGACGTTGCATGGACGCTCGCGAGTGGCGACACGACCCGGGATATCGACGAAGCCGAGCGTGTTTTCGAAGCGAAGCGGCATCGCGTGTTCAAGCTGAAGATCGGCGCGCGCGCGTTGGCCGACGACGTGGCGCACGTGGTGGCCATTCAGAAAGCGCTGGACGGACGCGGTGAAGTGCGGGTCGACGTGAACCAGGCATGGACCGAATCCGAAGCGATCTGGGCCGGCAAGCGTTTCGCCGAGGCGGGCATTGCACTGATCGAACAGCCGATCGCCGCGGAGAATCGCGCGGGCCTCAAACGCCTGACCGATCTCGCTCAGGTGCCGATCATGGCCGACGAAGCCTTGCACGGCCCAGCCGATGCATTCGCTCTTGCCAGCGCGCGTGCGGCCGATGTCTTCGCCGTCAAGATCGCGCAATCGGGCGGCCTGACGGGCGCGGCGAGCGTGGCGGCAATCGCGCTCGCCGCGAACATCGACCTGTATGGCGGCACGATGCTCGAAGGCGCGGTGGGCACGATCGCTTCGGCGCAGCTCTTTAGCACCTTCGGCGAGTTGAAGTGGGGCACTGAACTGTTCGGGCCATTGCTGCTGACCGAAGAGATTCTCACTGAACCGCTGCGCTACGAGAATTTTGCTTTGCATCTTCCACAAGGGCCGGGTCTTGGCATCGCGCTCGACTGGGACAAGATCGACCACTTGCGGCGCGATACGACGAAGGGCGCAAGCATCATCACCCACTGAATGACGGTTCATCCGCTAGCCGCCACGAACATTAAACGAAGGAGATACCCCATGAACAAGCAAGCCATCGACGCGCTGCTGCAGAAAATCAACGACAGCGCCACCCGTGAAGGCAATCCGCGCACGAAGCAGATCGTCAACCGCATCGTGCAGGATCTGTTCTACACGATCGAAGACCTCGACGTGCAACCGGCCGAATTCTGGACCGCGCTGAATTATCTCGGCGACGCGGGCAAGAGCGGTGAGCTTGGTCTGTTGGCGGCGGGTCTCGGTTTCGAGCATTTTCTTGATCTGCGCATGGACGAAGCCGAAGCGAAGGCCGGCATCGAAGGCGGCACGCCGCGCACGATCGAAGGACCGTTGTATGTGGCGGGCGCGCCGGTTTTCGAAGGGCATGCGCGACTGGATGATGGCACCGATCCCGGTCAGACACTGGTGATGCGCGGTCGCGTGTCCGGCGAAGACGGCAGCCGCTCGCGAATGCGCTGGTCGAAGTGTGGCACGCGAATCACCTCGGCAACTACTCGTACTTCGACAAGTCGCAGCCGGCCTTCAATCTGCGCCGCTCGATTCGCACCGATGCCGAAGGCAAGTACAGCTTCCGCAGCGTCGTGCCGGTGGGTTACTCGGTGCCGCCGCAAGGGCAGACGCAGTTGCTGCTGGATCAGTTGGGCCGTCATGGGCATCGTCCGGCGCATATCCACTTCTTCGTATCGTCGCCGGGCTGCCGCAAGCTGACCACGCAGATCAACATCGACGGCGATCCGTATCTGTGGGACGACTTCGCGTTCGCCACGCGCGACGGCCTCGTTCCGGCCGTCAAGCAGGCTGAAGGCGCGGAAGGCAAACCATATGGCGTGGAAGGTAAGTTCGCTTTGATCGATTTCGACTTCACGCTGTTCAAGGAACGCGACAATGTGCCGGGCGCGGAAGTAGAGCGCCTGCGCGCGGAAGCCTGAGATCCAGGAAAAAGGAGAGCAAGCATGCTGTTTCACGTTGAGATGACCGTCAACTTGCCGCATGACATGGACGCGGAGCGCGCCGCGCGTCTGAAGTCCGAAGAGAAGGCGATGTCGCAGAAGCTGCAGCAGGAGGGCGTGTGGCGGCACTTGTGGCGCATCGCCGGCCGCTACGCGAATATCAGCGTGTTCGACGTGGAAAGCCCCGCGCATCTGCACGACGTGCTGAGCCAGTTGCCGCTGTTTCCCTATATGGATGTCGAAGTGCGCGCGTTGTGCCGGCATGCATCGTCGATTCGCGACGACGACCGGTAAGGCTGCAGGAAGGATAAAAGCAAGAAGGTGCTGCGAATGCAGCACCTTCTTGTCCTGAAGATCTGAAGAGAAAATCGAGTCTTAAAGATCGAGTACCAGCAGCGGCGAAGCAGCGCGTGAGACGCAGCAGCAGATCACCTTGCCGCCGGCTCGTTCAGCTTTGCTCAGACAGTGGTCGCGATGCTCGGGTGTGCCGCTCACCACGTCGACCATGCAGGTCCCGCACACACCTTCACCACATGAGGTATCGACTTCGATGCCGATCGACGCCAATGCCGCGACGATCGTCGTGTGTTTATCCACGTGTACCGTTGCACCGCTGCTGGCGATCCGCACTTCGAAAGAATCCAGCGTGTTCGATTCACCGCTGGCCGCCGAAGCGGGCTCGGCTGCAAACCGTTCAAGGTGAATCGCCTCGGCGGCAAGGCGCTTTTCGCCAATTGCCACCACACGCTCCATGAAGGGCGCCGGGCCGCAGGTGTAGAGGTGCGAGCCTTCGCGCGCATCTGCTACGCAGTCGGCCAGCACCGTATCGAGCTGTTCCCGTTCGACGCCGAAATGAAGCCGAACGTAGTCACTAAACGGCGTGCGCGACAGCAACGGCAAAAACGCCGCGTGCTCCGCACTGCGCGCGAAATAATGCAACACGAAGCGCTGATTCTGCTTGAGCAACCGGTACGCCATGCTCAATAGCGGTGTCACGCCTATGCCCGCTGCAATCAGAATGTGTTCGCTCGCGCCGGTGGCGAGCTGAAACAGATTTCGCGGTGCGCCGATCGTCAACTCGCTGCCTATCGTCACGTCGTCATGCAGCGAGCGCGAGCCGCCGCGCGACGCGTCTTCACGCTTCACCGCAAACAGGTGCGCTTCACGGTGGTCCGGGTCGCCGCACAAAGAATATTGCCGCGTGATGCCCGAGGGCCCGGTAACGTCGATATGCGCGCCGGGTTCGTAGCCGTCGAACGGTTGTCCGTCCAGACGCGAGACGCTGAACGAGCGCACGCCGTGCGCTTCGTCACGCACGCTGTCGACGCGTACGTTGAAGGAGGTTCTTTCCATGATCTTGCCGGCAAAAGGACAAATAGGACAAAGAGGACAAAGAGGAGCGGAGCGGTCGCCACATGCACTGCGCGGCGTCCGGTCATGCGTCAAGGATATGAAACAGCCGACAATCAGGCAAATCGATTAAAAATAGGTTGTGGAATAAGTCTGATTGATAATGCAGCGCCAGTCGTGCGTCCTCGCCATCCTCGGACACCGGCTTGTCGATTGTTCGGCTCATCCGACGTATCTTTTCGTCTCCAGCCGCTTTATCCGCGCGGCCTGTGTGCCTACATTGTGTCCAGTGACAGCGCCACTGCATTTCCCGCTTCATCGGCGTCAGCGTCGCGAATCTTCGCGATTGCGCGTCGGCGCGAACTTCGTCTAAAGGAAAGGATTATGAGCAGGCTCACAGGTAAGGTTGCGGTTGTAACGGGTGCATCGAAAGGTATCGGCGCGGCGATTGCGAAGGCACTGGCGGCGCAGGGCGCCTCGGTGGTGGTGAACTACGCGTCCAGCAAGGCAGGCGCGGACGACGTGGTCGCCGCAATTACGGCGGCGGGCGGCAAGGCCGTGGCCGTTGCAGGCGATGTCTCCAAGGCCGCCGACGCGAAGGGCATCATCGATGCGGCAGTCGAAATGTATGGCCGCCTCGACGCGCTCGTCAACAATTCCGGCGTGTATGAGATGGCACCGATCGAAGCGATCACCGAAGAGCACTTCCATAAGCAGTTCAATGTGAACGTGCTGGGCCTGTTGCTGGTTACGCAAGCGGCGGCGAAGCATCTGGGCGAAGGCGGCAGCATTGTGAACGTCAGCTCGGTTGTCAGCCGCATTACGCCGCCGGGCAGCGCGGTCTATACGGCCACCAAGGGCGCGGTGGACGCTATCACCGGCGTGCTAGCACGTGAACTCGGCCCGCGCAAGATTCGTGTCAACTCCGTGAATCCAGGCATGGTGGAAACTGAAGGCACGCATACTGCCGGCTTCATCGGCTCGGACTTCGAGGCGTGGGCGGTCAGCACAACACCGCTTGGCCGTATCGGTCAACCTGACGATATCGCGGATGTCGCCGTGTTCCTCGCCTCCGACGACTCGCGCTGGATGACCGGCGAAAGCCTGATTGCCAGCGGCGGTTCGCGCTAACAGGATGGGCGAGTAGCGAGGGGCTGTGTGGTCGTGAGGCTACGTGCCGTTTGGCCTTGCGTCACCGCACGCTTTTCGCTTCAGGACCGTATAAAAAAGCCGCCGGGCAGCGCTTGCCCGGCGGCTTACTTTTTTATTGAGCCGTTACAGCAGCGGCGCCGGTTAACTCCACCGCAAACAACGCGTCCAGCAGGTTCGACCCCGGCCGCCCGGCGAGCCGCGTGAGCGATTCGATCATCTGCACCTGACAATCCTGAAGCGGAATCATTCTGATCCGCCGCGATTCGTTGAATTCGGCGCGCGCGATCACGCCAACTCCCATGCCTTGCGCGACCGCTTCCTCCAGCGCTTCACGTCCGTCCACATACATCGCGGGTTCGACCTGCAAGGACTCACGCACCAATTCGATCTCCAGCAACTGTTGCGTGACCGATTGCGGCTCGCGAAAAATCATCGGCTGCTGCACGAGTTCGGCGTAGCTCAGCTTGCGTTTCTTCGCCACCGGATAGCTTGCCGGCACCATCGCCACCAGCGGATCGCGCCGCAGCACGCGCGACTCGAGCCGGCTGTGCACCTGCGGGGCGGCGGTAATGGCGGCATCGACCGCGCTCGACAGCACGCGCTGCATGCAGTCCGCGGCATTGGCGATCGAGAGCGTCACGACGATCCCCGGATGCAGCTTGCGAAACGCGCCGATCAACGCGACCGCCAGATCGGGCGCATCCGCAACCAGCGAGAGCGAGCCGGACTCGAGCCCGCCCGCGGATTCGAGCAGTTGCCGCGCATCGCGCTCGCAACTGAGCATCTGCCGCGTCACGCTGAAGAGGCGCAGGCCAAGCTCCGTGGTTTCGACGCCGCGCGGGCCGCGCTCAAACAATTTGACGCCGTGGTCCTGCTCCAGCCGCTTCACGTGATCCGACACCGCGGGCTGGGTGAGCGACAGCGCCTGCGCCGCTTTGGAAAACCCGCCATGTTCCGCGACCGCATGAAATGCCCGCAATTGCGCGTATTGCACGTCTGCCTCGTCGAGAAATAAGTTTTTACGATACCTGCATCAATTATATCGATTTTACCGATGGAGGGCCTTTCTGTACTGTGTCACGCATCGAAACAGCGATATCGGAGATTCCGAACATGGACAGCGCGATCGACAGCTCCCCGGCAGGGTCCGCCCTACCTTCAACCGTGACGTGTGCCGCGCCGGCGAAGGGCGAGCCCTATCTGTTGACCCCGGGCCCGCTGACCACGGCGTTCTCGACCAAAGAAGCGATGCTGCGCGACTGGGGCTCGTGGGACGGCGACTTCCGCGCGATGACCGCCCAACTGCGCCGCAGCCTGCTGGAGATTGCCGGCGACACCGCCGGCGAATACGACTGCGTGCCGCTTCAGGGCAGCGGCAGCTATTGCGTCGAAGCGATGCTCGGCAGCCTGATTCCGCGCGACGGCCACGCCCTGGTGCTGGCCAACGGCGCCTACGGCAAGCGCATCGCGACGACCCTCGGTTATCTCGGCCGTGCCTGTACGGTGCTCGATAAGGGCGACTACCTGCCGCCGCGCGGCGCCGAAGTCGAAAGCATGCTGGACGCCGATCCGCGCATCACGCATGTGGTTGCCGTGCATTGCGAAACCAGCTCCGGGATTCTCAATCCGATCGAAGAAATCGCCGCCGCCACCGCAAAAAAAGGTCGCAAGCTGCTGATCGACTCGATGAGCGCATTCGGTGCGGTGCCGCTCGACGTGAATCGGATTGCGTGCGAGGCCTTCGTGTCGTCGGCGAACAAATGCATCGAGGGCGTGCCCGGTTTCGGTTTCGTGATCGCCCGCAAGCGCGCGTTGCAGGAGGCCAAGGGCCGCAGCCACTCGCTCTCCCTCGACGTGTACGACCAGTGGGATGTGATGAACCGTACGGGTCAATGGCGCTTCACGCCGCCGACGCACACGGTCGCCGCGTTTATCGAGGCATTGCGTCTGCACAAGCTCGAAGGCGGCAAGGCCGGACGTCTCGCGCGTTATGCGAACAATCGCGACGTGCTGGTCGCGGGCATGCATGAACTTGGCTTCGAGCCGCTGCTCAATGCACGTTGGCGCTCGCCGATCATCGTCACGTTTTTTCGCGCCGGCGCATCCGTCGTTCAAGTTCGAGCGCTTCTATGAATTGATGAAGGAGCAGGGTTTCATCATCTATCCGGGCAAGCTGACGGTGGTGGACAGCTTCCGTATCGGCTGCATCGGTCAGGTGGATGAGCACGTGATGCGGCGTGTGGTGCAGGCCTGCGCGCAGTCGTTGCAGGCGATGGGCGTCGACCAGGCCGCGCCGCCTGCGCTGGCGATAGAAGAACGCAAGACCTTGGCCGAAGCGGCGTAATCAGAGTACCCCGCGCGGCACGTTGCGCGAGCTTTAAACCTTCTGGGAATCGAAGTAAATGAAACACGTTAAAGCAGTGATTTTCGACTGGGCCGGTACCGTGGTCGATTATGGTTCGCTGGCGCCGATGGGCGCGTTTGTCGAGACGTTCGAGGAGTTCGGCGTCGCGATCACGATCGACGAAGCGCGCGGCCCGATGGGGATGGCCAAGCGCCCGCATATCGCGGCGCTGATGGCGTTGCCGCGCGTGTCGCAAGCCTGGGCCGACAAGTATGGCCGCATGCCGGGCGAAGCGGACATCGACGCGGTGTATGACGTCTTCGTGCCGAAGAACATTGCGGTGGCAGCGAGCTACAGCTCGGTGATTCCGGGCGTGGGGGAAGTGGCAAGCGCGCTGCGCAGCGACGACATCAGGATCGGCACGACCACCGGCTATACGCGCGAGATCATGGCCGAGATCGTGCCGGGCGCGGCGGCCCAGGGGTTTTCGCCGGATAGCATTGTGTGTACCGGTGACACGCCGGAAGGACGTCCGTCGCCCTACATGATCTACAAGACGTTGCCGGAACTGGGTGTATGGCGCGCGAAGGATGCGATCAAGGTTGACGACACCGAGGTCGGCATCGAGGAAGGGATCAATGGCGGCACGTGGGCGGTGGGTGTCGCCGTGAGCGGGAATGCTTTTGGCATGGCCGAAGACGACGTCAAGGCGTTGGCGCCGGATGAATTTGCATGGCGGCGCAAGGTGGCGATTCAGAAGTTAAAGGCCGCCGGGGCGCATTATGTGATCGATAGCGTGGCTGACCTGATGCCTGTCGTGCGTGAGATCGATGCGCGATTGGCGCGAGGCGAGCGGCCTTGAGTTGATCGGGGTGATATCGACCGGCTTGAAGGGCCGTTGCTAGTTGCGTGAAAAGCCAGAAAAGCGGGTCGAGTAGGGCTGCTGGCAGGGCTACTCATATGGGTACACTCACATCAGCAGCCCCACCGTCACATCAGTAGAGAAACAACTTCCTTCACGCGATCTTCTGCACGGGCACGTCATCCCAAATCGATGCGCCCGTCGCTTCTGTCACAAGCGCGTCGTTCAACACGGCGCGAAGCTGCGCCGTGTGGTCCGCGCCCGCGTCGAGCATGACCAGATCGCCGTCAAACGCCGCGTCGATCGACAACCGCCCATCGAGCACCGCCCGCAACGTCGTCTCCGACGTCACGAATACGATGTCACGGTCGGCCTGATCGTTCGACGTCACATCGGGCGCCTCGGGCGTGATGTCCGAATCGAAGCCGTTCCCGGTGGCGTGGAAAAATCCCCACGTACCGATTTCGATCAGCAGAACATAGAAATCCGGCAGCGCCAGCAACTCGCTGACCGGCTTCGATGCTTCGAGCCGGGCGGTCAGGACCTGCAATGCGTCGACAGCGGCAACGCGCATCTTCGCGTTGCTCAAGGCCCCATCCAGCAGGCTCTCCGGCAGCGTGCCCACGTCGATGGCGTTGCGTGTCGCCACCGCCACCGAGAGGGCCAGCGGATGATCGACGTTGAATTCGAGCTTCAGTTCGCAGATGGCGCACATCGTCTTGTCCGTCCTGTAGTCAGATACTGCATGGGGTTCAGGGCGTGACGATGTTGAACCAGAAGTCGAAGTTGTCGAGCCACGACACGAATTCGCCAAGCTTCTTCGTATCGCCCGTCAGTTTCGCCTTGCCGCTCATGACGAGTTTCTCCATCGAGGAATTACCCATCATGACGTCGTTCAGATCCGAGCGCGTCATGGTGACGGTAGCATCCGCGGTATTCGACGTGCGGTCCTTCGAATAGTGAAGCGCGGAATTCTCGACGCCGACCACGTAGTTTTCCTTCGTGTCGGTCATGACGAAGTTGAACGAGATGCTCTTGCCGGCCGCCCGTTCGGCGTTCAGACGCACGCCCTGATAGTCGAGGAACATTTCGAGCGGCATCGCCTTGATCGTGTCGGGGCTTTGCGAACTGCCGAACGGCACCTTGTGCACGCCGTTGCGCAATTCCATCGCGCCGGTCAGATAGAAGTTGCGCCAGCTCGACGCTTCCGACTGGTAGCCCATCTGCTCGTAGGCATCGGCGAGCATGTGTTTGGCGGCCACGTTCTGCGGGTCGGCGAACACGACGTGGTTCACCACTTCGGCGACCCAACGATAGTCGCCCTTGTCGTAATACGCTTGTGCCTTGTGCAGCACAGCGGCCGAGCCACCCATGAACTCGACATAACGCTTGCCGTTCTCGACCGGTGGCAAGCGGTGCAGATTCGCCGGCACACCGTCGAAGAAACCGAGCCGCAAGTTGTATTGCGCCACGAGGTCATGAAACACCGTGCCGTAATAACTGCGGCAATACCATTGCTTGGCCAGCGAATCGGGCAGGCGCAGCGAGTCCGCAATTTCCAGCGGCGTGTAGCCCGTGTTGGCGAGCCGCATGGTCTGGTCGTGAAGGTAGCGGTACATGTCGCGCTGGACTTTCAGGAACGCGATGATCCGCTCGTTGCCCCAGGTCGGCCAGTAGTGCGACGCGAACAGGACCTGCATGTCGCTGCCGAACATGTCGATGGCGGCCTGCAGATACTTCGACCACAACAACGCGTCACGCACCTTGGCGCCGCGCAGCGTGTAGATGTTGTGCAGCGTATGGGTCGCGTCTTCGGCCGCGCAGAACGCCTTGTACTTCGGAATGTAGAATATGAATTCCGACGGCGCTTCGGATTCCGGCGCCATGATGACGACCATCTCGACACCGTCCATCACCAGCTTTTGTCCGGTTGAGGTGGCGAAGTCGGTTGGCACGAGCAGCGTGATCGCGCCGATCGACGTGGTCTTGCCGAGCCCTGCATCCACCACGCCGGCGGGGCCGCGCGGCAGCAGATTGCCGTACATGTAGGCGGCGCGGCGGCTCATGGCATTGCCGGCAATCACGTTTTCGCCCACCGCGGCTTCGGTGAAACCGGCCGGTGCGTAGATCTTGACCTTGCCTGCTTTCAGATCGGCTTCGTCGACAATGCCGCGGATGCCACCGTAGTGATCGGCGTGACTATGCGTGTAGATAACGTGCGTGATCGGCTTGTCGCCAAGGTGCGGAACAACGAGTTGTTTCCACACTACGCTGGATACGTCGGCGGTCATCAGCGGATCGATCACGATCCAGCCGGTGTCGCCGCGGATGATGCTCATGACTGAAAGATCGTAGCCGCGCACCTGCCAGATGCCGTCGACCACTTCGAGCAGACCGTGATTCATATTCAGCTTGGCGTTACGCCACAAGCTGGGGTTCACGGAATCGGGTGAGTTATTTTCCGGGCCGCCCTTAACAAAGGCGAACTGCCCGAGGTCCCAGGCTGCGCCGCCCTTTGAACTGGGGATCACGCCCTCAGGCAAGGTGGCGATCAGGCCGCGGCTTGCGTCCTGAAAATCTTGCGTGTCGTTAAAAGCTAGCTGATTAGCATAAACGGCGTTGGCCTCTTTGGTGGCCTTGGTGGGGGGGCCTGAATCCGATGCCGCTGGCGGTCGGGCCGCCTGCGGTTTGTGCCAGTGCGTCTCCGGCGACAGTGCCGATCCCACTTGCGATACCTACTGAAACAATACCCTTCAAAAATCCTCGGTGTTTTGATGCGGAAGACTGATTATTCTCGTCGGACATAGACCTACCTCCATGTTTCCCTGACGTCCCGTCGGCGCATGGCCTAAGGGGCTTTTACTTTCCGCGAGCGATTGTTCGCGCGACAATCCTAGTCAAAGTGACGAGGGCACGCAATGACCTTGTGAAATTTTTACCTGAACGCGATATGAAGGTTTGGATAGGCGAGCGAGACCGTGACGTTTCCATCGAGCACGGCGTATTCATTGAGCATTAACGCGAGGATGCGCGGCGCGTAATTCAGCGCAGCACGCGAATCAGATTTCAGATGCCGAGGCCTGCGCCGTTGCGCGCGACGATGCAGCCGTTGGCCATTACCAACTTGCGTTGCGGCCGTGCGACGATTGCGTGGGCGAGCGTGTCCGCATCGAGCAGGACGAGATCGGCACGCGCGCCAGGATGCAAGCCGTAGTCGGTGAATCCGCAGCCTTGAGCAGCGGTGGTGCTGACACACTCGAACGCAATCGCGAGATCGTCGTCGCGGCGCAGGCCGTAGCGCATGCCGATCAGCATGGCGCGTTCGAGCATGTCGGGCGAGCCATACGGCGTCCACGTATCGCGCACGCCGTCGTTGCCGCCGAACAGCGTCACGCCGCTTTCGATGCAGACCTTGAGCGGCGGCACCGGTGTCGAAGGTGGGGCAGTCGTCAGGAGTGCCACACGAAGGTCGGCAAGCCGCGCGAGCAAGGCATCGCGTTCGCGCTCCGGCAACGCGCCGAGACAGAACGCGTGACTGACCACCACATGCCCTTGCATGCCGAGTGCGGCGACACGGTCGAGCAGCAGACCGAGCGTGAACGCGCCGATTTCACCGGGTTCGTGAAGATGAATGTCGATCGGTTTGTGATGGCGGTTTGCGATGTCGAAGGTCAGGTTCAGCGACGCAACCGGATCGCCGTCGATCAACGCGGGATCGAGCGCGCCGAGCACGTCTGCGCCTTCGCTCAGCGCGCGATCGAGCAGCGCGTCCGTGCCGGGACGGCCGAGCAGGCCCGACTGCGGGAACGCGACGATCTGCATATCGAGCACATCGCGCAAACGCTCGCGCGTGGCGCGTACGCCTTCCAGATGACGCAGGCCCGCGTCGGTATCGATATCGACGTGGGTGCGCAGACGCGTCGTGCCGGCCTGCATGAACGCGCGGGCCAGCGCAAGCGATTGTGCGCCCGCGTCATGGCCGCTTTCCGCGCGCCAGCGCCGTTCGTTTTCAATGCGATCTGTCAGTTTCGGGCCGACCTCATTGCGATACCAGTCCATGCCCCAGGTGGTTTTGTCGAGGTGCGTATGGCCTTCGACGAATCCCGGCAGCAGCAGCGCACCCGCGCCGTCTTCGTGCGCGACACCGGGCGCACGCGGCAGGTCCGGGCCGATTGCCGCGATGCGGCCGTCGGCGATCGATACGTCGACGCGTGTACCGTCCGGCTGCCGGACGTCGGTAATGAGCAAAGCATTCGTCACGGAATGATGGGCTGTCGATGTCATAAGAGCGTTTGGATGTGGTGCGAGAAATCCGGGTTGCGCTGGTGCGGGTTGCTCATGGCGTTGCCGCTATCAGCTTCAGCCCCGCGGGCAGCGATTCGCCGAACACGCGGCCTTCGTCGGCGTCGTCGAGCTCCACGGTCTCGTTGACCATGGTTATCCACGCACGCGGCGCATTGGCCGCTTCGAGCCGGCGCACCACCGTCTGGCGCAACGCTTCGGGCAGATCGCGCGAGCGGTCGCCGGTCATGCGGGCGATCTGCACGGCCGCGAACGCCGCGGGGTCGACCTTCTTCCAGTCGAGCGCGAGGACGGCGCTCAGCCATTGTGCCGCGATGTCCGGCGGCACGACACTATGCGCGCTGCCATAGAACGGCCTACGCGCACCGATGCGGCCGACCGCCCACCAGCTCTGATGGTTTTCGGCGGGCTTCTTCAGCCGCGTGAGCACCGACTCGCCGAGCTCGATCTTGCGTTCGACCGGAACGCGTTCGAGCGAAGCGCTCAGCCGGACCATGTCGGTGAAGCCGGTTTTCGACACGTCGAACGGCAGCTTGTGGCGCGATTGCGCGGCCGTTTGCAGATAGGCCATGGCGTCGAGCACGCGCAGTTGCGCGCTTTCGTCGAGGCCACCCGCCGCCCGGCGCCAGAGCGTCCACCATTCCGACCAGACCTGGCTTTCGTTGACGTACTGGATGCCGTCGTCGAAGAGCGACCAGAGTTGTTCGACACGCCATCCGTCGAGCGGATAGCCGAAGCCCGGCCGCACGCAATAGCCGGCCAGATTCAGCCACGAGCGCTCGTGGTCCGCCGAGCGCCGCCGGCGACGCGCGCGTTCCCACAGCGCACCGAACAGTTCTCGCAGCAGCGCGCTGTTCCAACCGTCGCGTGGTCCGAGCAGATGTTCGAGTTGCGAGCGCAGGCGTTTGATTTCCTTGGGATCGACTTTTTGCACGCGTGAGCCGAAGCATCGGTCGATATGGTCGATCGCTTCATCGAGGGCGGGGTGCCGGGCTTGTGCCGGATCCGCGGACAGGTTCACCTGAGCATCTGCGCGGCGCAACTGGAATTCGAGCAGCCAGCGCTGGGCCGGATTGTCGAGTTCGATGCAGTGCACGTCCAGCGTGCCGACTTCCGTGATGGAAGTGGCGATCTGTACCGCGGTTTCGCCGCGCGACGGACTCGCGCCGCGCGCTTGCACGATCGTCGCGATCGGTGGCAGCCGGACGAAGTCGCCTTGTGCAAGATCGATCAGTTCGCCGGGTTGATAGATCGTGTCCGCGCTTGAAGAGGCCAGGTGAAAGCGCACGGGGTGGCCGAGGCGCAGCGCGAACGTACGGTCTTCGATCCTGATCTCGTGGCCTTCTTCGGTGCCGCGCGGCAGCAGGCAGATGCCGCGTTGCGCCGGCTCGGCGCCGCGCTCGCCGGCATCGGTTTCGTCCAGCACGAGAAAATAACTGCGTGCGGAGCCGCCACCGATTTTCGGCGCCTGGCCCGCGCGGGCAAGAGCATAAGCGACCGCGCCGCGCGCCACGGCGACGTCGGGATTGTCGTTGTGCAGAACGTTGAGCGGCGCGCCCCGCCATGTGCCCAAGGTGCTGGCCAGGCGCCGCGTGAGCGACTCGGCGCGAAACACGCCGCCGTTCAGCAGCAGCGTGTCGGGTATGGGCAGAGGTTCGTTACCTTCGACGGACTCTGAAGCTTGCTCAGGCGAACCCAGCGCCTTACGCGACTGCGCCGCGAAGCGGCTCAGAAACGCCGCGATATGACGCGTGACGGCGGCATCGGTGGCATAGGGCAGGCCGAACTCGACGATCGCGCCACGCGGCCTTCCGGGCCGTTCGTGCGATGCCACCGCGGGAAAGAATCCGTCGACGATGATCTGCTCGACTTCCTCGCGCGTGACCTGCGCCGTGCGCGCGCCGCCGATCAGCTTCGAGCCGGCGCCGAGCAGCGTGATCGAAGCGGACTCCGGCGCGTGCGGGCCGAGCAATTGTTCTTTCGCGCCGCGGCAACGCTCGACCAGTTGCGACAGACTCGCCGCCGACAAACGCGTGCGTTCGTTGCCTGCTTGAGGCAAGCGCGCTTCGACGCGATGCGCGAGCGCGAGATCCATGTTGTCGCCGCCGAGCATCAGATGGTTGCCCACGCCGATCCGTGTGAGCACAGGCTCTCCGTCGCGCATGCCGACTTCGATCAGCGTGAGGTCGGTGGTGCCGCCGCCCACGTCGCAGATCAGCACGAGCCGTGCGTCCGACAGTTCGGTTGCGAGGCGCTCGCGATGATGAAACAGCCAGTCGTAGAACGCGGCTTGCGGCTCTTCCAGCAGCCTTAACGTGGGCAGGCCCGCCATACGCGCCGCTTCCACGGTCAGCGCTCGCGCGCCTTCGTCGAAAGAAGCAGGCACCGTCAGCACGACGTCCTGCGCTTCGAGTGGCGCGTCCGGAAAGCGCTGATTCCAGGCCGCCCGCACGTGCGCCAGATAGCTCGCGCTGGCTTCGACCGGCGAGACCTTGCGGACATCGTCCGCGGCGCCCCACGGCAGGATCGGCGCGACCCGGTCCACCGACGCGTGCGACAGCCAGCTCTTCGCGCTCGTTACGAGCCGCCCGGGCACCTGGCCGCCGAGCGCGCGAGCGAGCCGGCCGATCACAACAGCCTGATTCGCTTCGCCAGCGTTCGAACTATCTTCTGCACGCCAGGGCAACTGCAAATCGCCCGCACTCAGCTCGCCAGGCGCCGCGTGGTACCGCACCGAAGGCAGGAGCGGCCGCGTGGCGACTTCGCCGAGACTCACCAGCTGATCGATCTCGAACACGCGAATGTCCTGCGAGCCCGTCGCGGCGTAAGCCAGCACCGTGTTACTGGTGCCGAGATCAATGCCGACGCTGTAGCGCTTCATCTCGGTCATGCATTGGCGCCGCCGCGCACGTCGAACTCGACCTTCCAACGCTCGTCGGTACCGCGCGGCACGGCTTCGAGTTCGAGCGTGCCGGCTTCCGTCACGCGCGCGTGCAGCTTCACGGGCACGACTTCACCGGCAGTGCGGCCGGCGGACGGCAGTGTCGCCTGAATTTCTTCGAGTTCCTGAAGTTCTTCCGGACCCCAGAAATCGAGCAGTGTGCCGACCTGATCCTGACGGCGCACCGACGATCCAAAGAAGCGGAAGTGCACCGGCTCGCCGACGACCAGCCCGAACTCCTGCGCCGGCAGTTCGGTGTCCGTACCTTCTTCCATGCCGAACGGCGCGACGCACAGCGCCTGAATCGGTGGTTCGAGACCGGGCACGGCGGGCATCGCCGATTCGATCGCGATGTAGTACGCGCGTGCCGTGCCGCCGCGAATGCGCACGCCCTGGCCGCGCCGCACATAGCCGTAATAGGCCGCGCCGCGGGCGACAGCGAGATCGAGATCGGCGCCTTCGAGCAGGCGCGCTGGCCGTGCGCCTTCGGCGGCGAGCCAGCTATTAAGTGTGCCCATGATCCGCTCGACCAGCAGCGGCGACTTGAACACGCCGCCGTTGAAAAGCACGGCGGTGGGATGCAGGAAGCTCGCGCCTTCCGCGGTGGCGATATCGCGCAAGCCTTCGAGTTCGGCGAGCGCGCCCACCTGACGGCCAAGGAAGGCCGCCAGATGCCGCGTGATGCCCGCGTCCTGTGCATACGGCAGGCCGAGTTGCGTCAGACCGGCACGCGCGCGGCTCACTGGCCGCGCCGCACTCTCCACCTGCGGGAAGAAGCCTTCGAGAATCGTCTGGGTCAACTCCGCGCGCGTGAGCTCGGTGCGGATCGATCCGCCGATCAGTTTCGACCCGCGGCTCGGCACGACGAGCGGCACGGTATCGGTCGACGGATCGCTGAGCAGCGTTTCCTTCGCCGAGCGGCAGGCATAGGTGAGCGCGCGCAATTGCCACGCGTCGGCCTGGGTGCCTTGTGCCGCAAGCTTGCGTGCGACCCCGTGAGCGAGTGCGAGATCCATGTTGTCGCCGCCCAGCAGAATGTGTTCGCCGACCGCGACGCGATGCAGTTCGAGGTTACCTTCGCGTTCGATCACGGCGATCAGCGAGAGGTCGGTCGTCCCGCCGCCCACGTCGACCACGAGAATGATGTCGCCGACCTTGACCTGCTTGCGCCACTGGCCGCCGCTCTTCTGAATCCAGCTATACAGCGCGGCTTGCGGTTCTTCGAGCAGCGTCATGCGGCCGTAACCGGCGGCCTCGGCGGCTTCGGCGGTCAACTCGCGCGCGGCCGGATCGAACGATGCGGGGATCGTCACCGTAATGTCCTGCTGGCTGAACGGCGCGTCCGGATGCGCGTGGTCCCACGCTTCGCGCAGATGCGTCAGATAGCGCACCGAGCTTTCGAGCGGCGAAACGCGCGCGACTTCAGGCGGCGCGTCGTTCGGCAGAATCGCCGCGCGACGGTCGACACCCGGATGGCACAGCCAGCTCTTGGCGCTCGACACGAGCCGGATCGGTGTGGCTGCGCCGCGGCTGCGGGCAAACTCGCCGACCGCGAATTCGCGCTGGCCGGTCCACGGCAGGTACAGGTCGCCCGAGGCGAGTTCGTCCGGATGCGGCAGGTAGAGGAATGAGGGCAACAGATCGAGGTTGTCGATCGCGCCGGGGCCCGTGAGTTGCGCGACCGGCAACACGCCCTGGGCGGTTTTTTCACCGTCGCTGGCGGTGGTGTCCACGTAGGACAGCGCGCAGTGCGTCGTGCCCAGGTCGATACCGATCGAATAGCGAGATTCGCGTGCGTCGCTCATAGCTCCACCTCGGCCGGTGCGATCACGCGGGCGTTGTGGCTGCCCGTCAGCTTCGGCAGACGCACTTCGTCGACACGCCAGCCGCGGTGACTGATGCTGCCGTTAAACGGCGCCTTGCCGACCACATTGCCGGTCAGGCGAACCGAGGTGGCGTCGAAACCTTCGGCGAGCGTCACGCGGCTGCCTTCTGCTTCGTCGCGCACCGGACGGATCGTGAAATGCTCGCGCAACGTCGCGCGGCAGCCGTCGTGCACGAGGCGCGCGGCGGCGCCGATGTCGGCGTCGCTATAACCCTTGATGTCTTCTTCGACGAAATCGATGAAGCGCGCGTCGCGTTGCAGCAGGCCGAGCAACTGGAGCGCGGCGTCCGGGCTCGCTTCCTTCAGCGTGGGTGCGGGCTGGGGTGCGGGAGCCGGTGCGGCGGCAGGCGCGGGCTTGGGCGCAGCAGCAGGTGTAGCGCTCGCGGCGGCGGCACCATTGCGCAGACGCAATACCCCGGCGGCGAATTCGCCATCGCCGAGGATGCTGAAAAACGTGCTGACGGCAAGTGAAATCCTGCCGAGGAATGAGGGGTTCGAATCGGTCATGAATGCTCCTGAGGGGCTCTGTTAAAGGACGAGCTGTCCTGGCTGCGCCGCACGCGACGGGCCCGGCATGCCGGATTGGCTTGCCGGGCCCGTCGCAATGAGTGATGGCAAGGATCGGCGGCGGGCAAGCCGCCGACGTCTGATTTATCCGGTTTCGTAGCGCGTTCCGCGTGTGCAAAACCCGTATTTTGCCTTGTCGCGCGCCCTAAGCGGGCAAAGCCGGCGATTCTAGCTGTCAACGGGGGGAGATTGGCGGGCGGTGGAGGGCGCCTGGCGGGGCAGACCCGGCGGTGCATTTCAAGCCGTGTGCGGCCCGAATTCGGCTACCACCTGATCAATAAACGCGCGCAATTTCGGAGTAACGCGGCTTGCCAGGAACACCAGATGCATGGGGCGCACAGGCGCCTGGTAGCCGTTCAGCAGGCGCACCAGCCGGCCCGCGGCGATCTCGTCTTTTACGGCCTCTTGCGGCGCGAGTATCACGCCGCCGCCATTGAGGGCAGCGGCCAGCAGCGCTTTCACGTCGTTGGCCTGAAAGCGGCCTGAGATCGGCACCACGTGTTCGCCTTGTGCATCGGTGAAACGCCATTCGGTCGGAACCGGCACGCTCGTATAGACGAAGCTCAGACACTCGTGCTCCGCCAGCGCTTGTGGTGTGGGCGGCTCGCCGCGCTCGGCCAGGTAGCCGGGCGACGCACAGGCGATCAGCCGGTACGGCATCAACGGACGCGCGATCAACGACGAATCCGACAGCGGGCCGAGACGGATCGCGGCTTCATATCCTTCGTCGATCAGATCGACAAAGCGGTCGGTCAGCGTCAATTCGACCCGCACCTCGGGATGAGCCTTCAGATAGCGCGTGATCATCGGCACGAGACAGCAGGTGCCGAAGGTCACCGGCGCGTTGATGCGCAGACGCCCGCGCGGCGAGGCCGACAGCTCCTGCGCGACCGATTCGGCTGCCTCGGCATCCGCCAGTAGCGTCTTGCAGCGCTCATAGAAAATCTGGCCGATCTCCGTGAGGCTCTGGCGGCGCGTGGTGCGATTGAGCAAACGCGCGCCGACGCGCTCCTCCAGCGTGCTGACATGCTTGCCGGCCATCTGCGAGGAGATGCCGAAGGCGAGCGCGGCCGCGGCGAACGAGCCGCTGTCGGCTGTTTTCACGAACACGGCCATGCTGGTCAAACGGTCCATTATTCCCCACCTATGGTTTCGACAGTCGTCAAATTATGCACATTTATCTTAAGGAGGTTTTGAATCATAGTGTTTCTCACCGCAGCGCATGCTCAACTGCGCAATCCTCAGATAGACATGGAGTGTGAAACATGAAGATAGGCATTCTCGGCGCCGGCTTTATCGGCCGCGCAATGGCGACACTCGCGAGAAACGGCGGTCACGAAGTCATGATCAGTAATTCCCGTGATCCGCGGACTTTGACCAGCACGGCCTCGGCGATCGGCTGCGCGCTTGGCACGGCAGAAGAGGCAGCGAAGTTCGGCGACGTGGTGGTGGTGGCCGTGCCGTTCATGAACATCGATGCGCTGCCGGTTGCGGCGCTCGACGGCAAAATCGTGATCGACACGGGCAACTACTATCCCGAACGCGACGGCCAGATTGCAGCGCTCGACAGTCGTTCGACGACCACCAGTCAGATGCTGGCCGCCGCGTTACCGGGCGCCAAGGTGGTGAAAGCCTTCAACGCAATTCTGGCGAAAGACCTGGAAACGGACGGCAAGCCGGCCGGTACCCCGAACCGTCGGGCGCTGCCGTTCGCCGGCGACGACGGGCAGGCCAAACATGTCGTGAGCGGGTTTCTCGATCAGTTGGGCTTCGATCCAGTCGACGCTGGGACGCTCGCCGAAAGTTGGCGCTTCGAGCGTGCGAAGCCGGTCTACTGCGTTGCGCTGGATCGTGCGGGTATGGTCGAAGGATTGGCTGCGGCAAAGTGGGACGTGGAGTTACCGCATGGGTCGTGGCGGAGGTAAGCGGAGCGTCGCGGCGACAGAATGAGACCGCCGCGACGTGTTCCAAAATTTAATTCGATATGCGACTATGCCGACCATGGAACCCCGTAACGTACTGTTCAAATCTCATCACCACGGTCGCAAGTTGTTGCGCCGTGGTTCGTTACGTCCATAGCAGGGAATCGGAACTTCACTGATCCCGTTTCATGCTTAAACGACCAAGGCGCCCAGGGCGCCTTTTTTTATTGCTTACACACAGGAGACCAGACATGACCATGATTCGTGGAACCCGTTTTATCGTCGGCAACGAAGCCGCACAGATTCGCGCTCTCGAAAACCGTTTCCGGAGCTACCTTCATTGAAGCCGGGGCGGAGGAGGCCATTGTTCCCGCGCTGTGGGGACAAGACACCTTCATACAGAAAGCCGGTGGCAGTGAGGTCATCGGGCAGATGTGGGCTTTCCCTGACAAGAAAGGCAGACCCTGTTGTCTGATCCCGGAAGCGACGGCGCTCTTCCAGGAGCGGTGCAAGGAACTGTTGGGACAGCAGACGGAACGCATGTTGTTTTACGTTGCGCGGTGCTATCGGTATGAGCGGCCCCAGGCGGGCCGTTACCGCGAATTCTCGCAACTCGGCTTCGAATATCTATGCCCGGATCCGCAACGCGCCAACTTGCGCAGCCAGGAAATTGTGACGGGGTTTCTGGGTTCGTTCGGACTGCGTTACGAACTCGACAGCACGGCTCGGCGCGGTCTTAGCTATTACCTGAACGGCCTGGGCTTCGAGATGCGCTGCACCGAACTGGGGGCGCAACAGCAGATTGTCGGCGGCGGTGCTTATCGGGAAGGCGCGGGTTTCGGCATCGGGGCAGAAAGATTGCTGCTTGCGATGGCGGCTCAGGGCGTCGTGTAGGGAGTTAGCTATTCGCCAGTTGGCCGCCGCGCGGCGCCGGCTGCGGGCAGGGTCGCGGCCGGCCTCGGGGGCGCGCGACGCCCCCGTCTTCGCTTCTGGCTAGCCTGCACCTTCAAGCAGAAAAATCAGTCGATGCCGACAACGCCTTCCAGGTTTCGGTTTCCTGCGTAACGTAGGCATTCTTTTCAGCAATGGCCTTCAGCGTGTCGGTGCCAAGCGCCAGCCGCAGCGGCGGTGTTTGTGCGTCGACCAGTTCGACCATGGCTGCCGCGAGCTTCTCAGGGTTGCCTGGCTGGTTGTGGTTCAGGCTGGTAGCGAGCCGGCGAACATTTCCCGACGTCTCGTCATAGTCTGCGATCACGTCGCGGGCAACAACAAGCGATGACGCGTCCAGGAAGTCCGTACGGAAGTATCCAGGCTCCACGACCGTTGCGTGAATACCGAGCGGCTTCAGTTCGGCGTGCAATGCCTCGGTCAGTCCTTCGACGGCGAACTTGGTCGAACAATAGGCGCCGAACCCGGCGGCGGACCGGTAACCACCGATCGACGAAAAATTGACGACGTGGCCCGTCCGCTGCGCGCGCATCACCGGCAGAACGGCGCGTGTGATATTCAGCAAGCCGAATACGTTCGTGTCGTACATGCGACGCACGTCGGCATCGCTGGACTCTTCGATAGCGCCAAGCAGACCGAATCCCCCGTTGTTGACCAGAACGTCGATACGGCCAAAATGGTCAACTGCGGCTTGAACCGCAGCCTTCGCCTGGGCTTCGTTTGTCACGTCCAGTGCCACGGGGAGGAGTGCTGGCGAGTGACCGAAGCGCTCGACGATCGCTGCGACATTGCGGCCGGTGGCAACGACCGCATTACCGTCGGCCAGAGCTGCCTGAGCGATCAGGGCGCCGAGGCCGCGCGACGCGCCGGTGATGAACCAGACGCGCTTGAAGCCATTGTTTGTGTGGTTGACCATGATGTTTCTCCTACGATTCGAGTGAAAGTGAATGAATCATAGGGGGAGGGATTGGCACAAACTAGCCACAGCCTGGTAGACTGATAATCAACTTTTATTTGCTAATCCGAGTGGCCATGAACGAAGTTCGAGCGATCACGATATTCGTCCGGGCCGCGGCGCTGGGAAGCCTTCGCAAGGCGGCCGTGGATCAGGGCATCTCGCCGCAGGCTGCGAGCCACGCGGTGATGCAGTTGGAAAAGGAGCTGGGGGTTCGGCTTTTCCATCGAACCACACGCAAGCTGAGCCTGACTGAGGAGGGGCAGGGTCTTCTGGACAGCGTGAGACCGGCGTTGGCCGTCCTGTCGTCGGCACTCGACGATGCGCGGCGTTCGAAAGACGAGATTGCGGGGCCATTGCGGGTAAGCGGGCCACGAGCCGTTGGCTATACCGTGCTGTGGCCATATTTTCTGGAATTCGCCGAATTGCACCCAAATGTGCAACTGGATGTGCAGTTCGACGACCACTTCACCGACCTTGTCAGCGATCGCGCCGACGTAGGCTTTCGTGGTGGCTCTCCGCCGTCGGGCGGAACGATCGCGCGACAACTCCTGCCGATACAACTGATCGTTTGCGCATCGCCGGCCTATATCGAGCGGCACGGCGCGCCGCGGACCATTGATGAGCTCGAAGAGCACCGCTGCACCGGCTATCGGCGGGCAAATACCGGCAAACAGGCGCCGTGGGAGTTCCTGATAGGTGACGAGATCGTCTATCGCGACATCGCGACGACCTTGTGCGTCAATGACACGGAAGCGGAGACTCAAGCCGTGCTGGCTGGACTCGCAATCGGGCAACTCGGGAGCTTTTCGGCGACCTTGCCGATCAGGCGTGGCGAACTCGTTCCGCTGCTCGTGAAGCATGTCACCCAGCGTGAAGCCGTCTACATTTACTATCGCCATCGAACCGAGCAGCCGCTGCGGGTGAGGACATTCATCGACTTTATGGTCGCGCGTCTCGCGGGAAACAAGAGTTTCTTTCTTGAGCCATCCGAGCTTCGTGCCGCACGCTGAGCGCGTTTGATCCGATGAGTTGTTAGACGCCTGAACGTTTCTGAACGCTTATGTCTTTGGTAACGTGGATTTGCCGCCCCGTTTGCGCGGCTTCGGCTCGACACCCACACGCGGATCACGTGCGAGCACGAGCGCCGTCGTTCTTTCCACGGTGGTTTCAAATGCGGGATCGTCTTGCGGCACATACAGCCATTTTCCGAGCACCGGATGCGGCCGCAACGCGGGTATTTCATCAATGAGCGCGGCATGGCGTTCTTGCGATGTGCACACCAGCAAGCCATTCCATGGCTTGTCGCGATCGGCGGCAATCAGGCACAACAGGCCGTCGATATAGGCGGCGTCGCTGCCGAACATCCGCTTGTGGATATAGGTCGAATCGCGCTCGAACGCATCGAAGATCCAGACGAGCGAGTTGCGGATAGAAGAGGGCATTGACGCGAAGTCCGTGGCGATAAAAGCGAAGATGAGCTTACACAAATTCGCCGGCCTTGGCAGCCGGTGTCGAGGTCACTCTGGCATGTTGTAGCGCAGACTATTGGAATGGGAGCGCCGCCACGCCTTAGGTTGCGCGGTTCCTGCCGACATGGAACTCACGCAGATTGCCGAACGATTCATTCGGCGGAATGTGACTAGGGTGGTCGATGCGGGAAGCTCTGCCACTCGACCACAGTCACGAGTCACGGCTACGATCCGTCAGGTCTGAGCCTGATGGTTCTCGAGACCGCATCCCATAGCGCAACGGCTTCGCCGGTGGTGAGAGACGCCTTGTCGAGTTTCACAAGCTGCCTCTGGATCTCGACCTGCCCTCCGGTGGTCAGATCCAGCGACAGGTACGGTGTCGACGGTCCACTCGTGGTCTCGTTAATGAAGAATGAAAATGAGTTGCCGCGGCCGCCTCCCGGTCTCCGGTCTCCGGCCTTCGACTAGCCATTCCTCGGACTTCAACCCAGGCAACTCCACAGTCCCCTTCCGGATAAGCTCGCCGTCCGCCGCCTTGAGTGCCGCACGTAGCTCCGTGCTATTAGCACGCTGCAAAAGGGTCGTGGTCTCACGAAGATCAGGTGTCATCCCAATGTCGAAAGTCGCGTCTTCCATGTGGTGCAGGCGAAATTGCGTATCAACACTCTCGTTGCTCCCCTCCGGTGTCGGCAAGAAGCCGCCCGCGAAGCACACTCCCGGTTCAGTCGGAATCTCGTCTTCAGGACGACCGCGCAGTTTTTCCAGCATGCTGAACACCAGCGCTGTTTTTTCGGGCACTGCATTTTTCACATCGAACTGCTTAACGATAGGGTCGTTGGTCTGATCCGGGTGGGTGTAGTCGTAGGTTTTGATTTTTGGCAGGAACCGGTATCCCCGATCCCACTTGTATCCTTCGAAATACCGTCTGCTTGGATCGTCGTAAACGGTGCCACGATGGATGAAGCTGTAAGTGTTTTCCCCTCGTGCCTGACCGGCCGCATACAGGAACGGGTACGCATCAACGCTCTTCGTTGCTTTCAGGACCGTCTCACGCTGCGCGACTTCCTTCCGGTAGGCTTCCTCCGTCATCGCCTTCGCGCCGATGCTGACGCCCTGTATCTTCGCATGGCCGGATTCCACGGCGTCACCCGGCATGTTGATCAGATAGCGGCCCACGCATCGCGTCTTCAGATTCGCAGTCAGTTCAGTCACGATTTGTTTTTCCTGTTGGCTCAACGGCGCCGGCGTGTGATCGCATGCGGCAACGGTCAATATCAGGCACGTGGCAGTGAGTGTTGCGCGCGCGCCTCTCATGCCTTGTATTCCAGCGCGGTGCCTTTCACGCTCTGCGCGATGCGCGTAATGGCGTGCAGGGTGAAGCGTCGGGTCGCATCCAGCTTGTAGGCCCCCTCGTGATCGACGCCCGCAAATGCCGTACAGGCACGCACATGATTGGCCGGCGCACGACCCGAGCGTAGGGGGACCGTACCATCGCCATTCTCGTCGGCATCCCGCAGGACAAAGTTGGAGAACGTGGCGTTTCCATTGAGAGTTGTCTTGACCAGTTGACCGCCGGTCGCAGGGTCATCGCGGCCTCGTTGTCCGAGCAGGTCGGCCATCGGCGGAACGCCTCCGCGCAGCAACGGCGAGGTCTGCTGCACCCACGTGACGTCGCGGTATGCCGTGTGTTTCGCATCGTCGCCATAGAAGGCATAGGTGTTGGCGTGATACTTGCCGCTGATCCTGGCATGGAACGGTTGAACTTCACCGCGGATCAGGTCTGCAAACGTATTCCAATCCTGATCGATGGTTTTCCTGGCGGGATCGAGTGGATTGAGCAGGAGGTCATCGCACAGGCCCCACCAGGTGCCGCGCACCGTATAGATTTCGCTGTACGGGTCGGATTGCGGCAACGCGACGAACCGCTCGCCATCGCGGATGCGTAGCCAGCCCATGCCGTAATCGCGGCCCGGCAGCAACTGCAAGGGGCCAGGCGCATTGCCGACCACCGCGGTCATGCTGGCGGCAGTCGGACCCAGCGCCAGCCCGGCCAGGCGTTCCGTCCCGGTCTTCATCCGCTTGTAGGTGGCTGCCGCGCCCGTGGCGGGCATCACACCGTGCACAACGCCCAGCACCTTCTCGCGCAGACCCATGACCTCCGAATAGTAGCGGGCCACCAGTCCACCCATCGAGTGGGTGACGAGAATCACCCTGTCGCACCGGTAGTTGAACCGATTACGGTAGTAGGCCGTGATTTCATCGATCCGGGCCGCGAGGCGGGTCGCTGACACGGCATTCGATTGCAGCCAGTTATAGCCGACGGCATGGACTGGAAACTGATATTTATAGGTTAGCGAAACCTCTGCATCGTTCAGCTTCTCGAGACCAGGCGTAACGATACGACACGGACTATCGCGCAGGCCCTTGCGCCCGTAATCGGTTCCGGCGTACACATCGTCCAGCGCATTCTCCAGCCAGACCAGCCACTCGCCATAGCTCATGTACGCCACTTCGCCCCAGCCGCGGCGGCGCAGTTCGGCTTCTGACTGTGCCGTGCCCGATGCAATCCTGCCGCGGCTGTGGACCTGAAGAACCTCCCTGCGTTTGGTTGGACCTCTCCCCATCCAGGGCGCAACATCAGACATGCTGTCGAGAAGCCAAACCGGCTCTCGCGAATCACTACGCTTGGGTTCCAAATTCGTCCCCATGATCCCCGGCACAAAGACCACCGGGATAATACGGTCAGGGACCATGTAGCACACGGCCGTGCTGTCGTCGGGCGGAGACGTGACGGACGAGTAATGGACCGACCCATCGTCGGCAATTACCGGTTTGATGACGCGTTCTTTTGTAGTCAATGCAGGAGACTCCCAGGTGCTTGCGACCTTTATCGAGAAGACGATGCACAGTGCTCGTGAAGCGTCAGCAGAATACCAGGCTCGACCTGAACCGTATCTCATAAACCAAGCGTTTAACGTACCCCATCGTCAGATCGACTTAACCTCTCCGCCGTCCATCCTCAACGTCGAGCCCGTCATCCGGTGCGCCGCGGGCGACACGATGAACGCCATCAGTTCGGCAATCTCCTCGGGCGTGCCATACCGGGCGATCCCCGCTTCGAGAGGAAAGCGCGCCGTCGCCTCTTCGACCGTCATGTCGTGCAGCGACGCCCAATGTTCCAGATAGGATTGCCGCCGACCGGTCATCACCGGGCCGGGCAGCACGCTGTTGACCTGTACGCCGTCTGTAATCCCACGATCCGAGAAGGCCTTCGCCAGCGCCACAATCGCCGCGTTGATCGTGCCCACGGCCCCGGACGAGGCTTTCGGAAACAGCGCCGAGTTGCCGGACATCAGCACCACCGACCCTGACGTTTTCTTCAACGACGGCCATGCCGCGATCGTCAATCGCCGCGCGCCGTGCAGCTTCAGCGCGAAGCCGCGGTCCCGTTGATCGTCGCTCATGTCGAACACGTCAATCTGCGGCACCGCGCCCGCGATGTTGAGCAAGGCATCGATCTGCCCAAACGTCGACAGGGTCTGGTCGACCACTTGCTGCGCGGCCGCCGGGTGAGACAGATCGAGGTCGATTGGAAGCGGTTCGGCGCCGGCTTTTTTTACTTCGTCAGCGGTCCGCGCGAGGTTCTCGCGATTGCGCGCAACGAGCACGACCGATGCAAAATCTCGCGCCAACCTGATGGCGGTGGAGCGGCCAATACCCTGGCTCGCACCTGTCACGATGGCTACCTTGCTGGACATGTCCTTCCTCCTTGATTCGTGGATGGGCCGCCCGAACCGCGATTCGGTAGACGGCCGCCATGCTGTGTTTGCCTATCAGCGAACCAGAAATCCCGAGATAGCCGCGGCGATCTCGGCCGCATGCGTTTCCAGCGCAAAATGGCCGGTGTCGAAAAACCGCACCTCGGCATTCGGTATATCGCGCTTGAATGCCTCGGCGCCCGGCGGCAGGAAAAACGGATCGTTCTTCCCCCAAACGGCAAGGAAGGGCGGCTGGTGACTGCGGAAATACTGCTGGAACGCCGGGTACAACGCGACATTGTTTCGGTAGTCTCCGAACAGATCGAGCTGGATCTCGTCGGCACCTGGCCGGCTCAGATAGAACGCGTCAAGCGAATAACCGTCAGGTGACACGGCCGCCGTGTCCTGTACGCCATGCGTGTACTGCCATGCGGTCGTCTCAAGCGTCAGCATGACGCGAAGCGCCTCGCGATTGGCGTGTGAAGGATCCTGCCAGTAAGCGCGGATCGGATTCCAGCCGCCGCTCAAACCTTCTTCGTACGCGTTGCCGTTCTGCGAGATGATCGCCGCGATCCGCTCGGGGTGCCGGAGCGCAAGCCGAAAGCCGGTCGGCGCGCCGTAGTCGAATACGTACAGGGCAAAGCGATCGAAACCGATCTGCTCGGTGAAGCCTTCGATCACGTCGGCGATGTTGTCGAATGTGTACGCAAAAGCGTCGCGGCTCGGCATGTCCGACTGGCCAAAGCCTGGCAGATCGGGCGCGACGATATGGAAGCGCTCGGCAAGCAGGGGGATCAGGTCTCGAAACATATGGCTCGAGCTCGGAAAGCCGTGCAGGAGTAAAAGTTTCGGCGCATTCGAAGGACCCGCTTCGCGGTAGAACACCTTGACGCCGTTGACGTCGGCATGACGATAGGTAATGGAGGACATGGATTGACTCCCGATGAGGTAGGAAATGACAGCCAGTGAGCGCCTGATGGCATGGCAGGTTTCAGACGTCCAAACGGATATCGCAGACCTAACGATCCGCGACGGCCTGGACCGCTTCAACGACTACATTGGTGACGACGTCAGGCGCTGTAACGATCGGCGTGTGATCGACTTCGTGTGAATGGACGCGCGCGTTCATGCGCTGTGCCATGAAACGCTGCGTCTCGGGATTGATCATCCGGTCCTGCCCGGCGATCAGGAACCAGCTCGGCCGATCCATCCAGAGTGGACGCCCGACCGCCTCGCCAATGCATGAAACCGAAATAGGGCGTTGAACCGCGCTGAGCACCGCCAGTTCCTGCGCGCTCGCGTGCTGTGCGAACGCCGTTGCGAATGCGTCCTCGGGTAGCCAGATCAGTCCATGTCGATCCGGCGACAGCTTGGGTGCCAGCGCATGCGCTTCGCCACGGTAGAACACATCGCTCACGGTTTCGCCTTCCGCTGGCGCAAGGGCGGCGACGTAGACCAGCGCCTTGACGTTGTCGGTGCGCGTCGATCCGATCACCGCGCCGGCGTAGGCATGCCCGGCAACCACCACCGGACCGTCGATGCGTTCCAGCGTTCGATCGAGCGCGGCCACGTCGTCATGCAAACCGCTGAGCGGCAACGGTGCCGCCACTGCGTGAATGCCGTGTGCCTTTAAACGCTCCACGAGCTTGCTCCAGCAGGAGCCATCTGCCCACGCGCCGTGCACAAGCACCACGCTTACGTTGCCAATCGACATTTCTCGCTCCTTTGAAGGAATGGGGGGTCTGCGTGTGTAACCTGATAAAACCGTAAATACAGGTTACAAACTGACAATGTAACTTGTCAAGTGTATTTTTAGTGGTTACGATGTAATCATCGTCAATTCATATTCGTCGTGAGAAATGGACTACCGTCAGATGCCCGCGATCGTGTTGGCCGATGCGCCTGGCCTTGATTTCCTGAATTCGGTCGCGACACCGGTGGAGGAAGAAGTCGACTGGATCGGCGACGGGGAAGGCCTGCTTGCCTGGTTGGACCAGACGGAGCTGGTGCCGCGCGCGATCCTCGAAGCCATGCGGAGCCGTTCTACGGCAGCCGAACTCGACGACATGGCGGCACGCGCGCGCGAACTGCGCGAGTGGTTCAGGGGATTTGTGCGGAAAAGGAAGGGGCGGCCGCTGGCTGCCAAAGACTTGCGCGAGCTCGAACCCTTGAATCAGCTGCTCGAGCAGGATCAGCAGCATGGCGAAATCGTGACGTCCGCTTCGGACGGTGTGACGAGCTTCGAGCTTCGTGCGAATCGGCGCTGGCAGTCGCCGGAGTCGCTACTGATGCCGATAGCCGAGGCGCTCGCGAGGCTGGTGTGTGAAGAAGACTTCACGTACGTGAAAGCGTGCGAAGGCCCCAGGTGCACATTGCTGTTTGCGGATCACACGCGTGGCCATGCGCGCCGGTGGTGCAGCATGGCGCTCTGCGGTAATCGCGCAAAGGTCGCGGCTCACCGCAAGCGGCTCAAGGAGCAGGAGAGTGGAACCGCATAGGAATAACAATCGTCGGCGGCCGTGTGCGCTTGCCGCATTCGCGCTGTATCCGCTGCGTCTGCATCTGCGCTAACGTCGGGTAAACGCGCTGCGCTGCGCTGCGCGGCGTGAGCGTGAGCGTGAAAAGCATACGCAAAGAACAAGCCACGCACAGGCCACGCACAAGCAGTCAGAAGGAGGCAAAGTGGCGGACAGACAGGAGACCGACCGGGCAGCCGCAAACCGTGCTGTGCTGGTGATTGCCATCGCGCAGTTGCTCGGCACCTCGCTGTGGTTCAGTGCGAACGGCGCGATGCGGGAGTTGCAGGCGGCCTGGCATCTCAGCGCATCCGGCATCGGTTGGCTCACGAACGCGACGCAGGCGGGCTTTATCGTCGGAACGCTGCTTTCGGCTACGACCGGGATCGCCGATCGTCTGCCCGCAAGCCGCGTCTTCGCGCTCTGCGGCCTGATCGGCGCCGCGCTGAATGCGCTCTTTGCACTGTGCAGCGCGGGGCTCGGCTCGGCACTCGTGTTCCGTTTCGGCGTGGGCGTGGCGCTCGCCGGTATCTATCCGCTGGGTATGAAATTGCTGGTGTCGTGGGCGCCTGGGCGCGCGGCACAAACACTCGCATTGCTGGTCGCCATGCTGACGCTCGGCACGGCGTCCGTGCACGCGATTCGTGCCATGTTCTCAAGTGTGCCGTGGCAGACGGTGGTGCTGGCGTCGTCCGGGCTCGCTGTGCTGGGCGCCGTGCTGGTGTTCGTACTAGGCGAAGGGCCGCATGCACGCGCCGGCGCCGGACGTCGCCCGGCGCTTTCCGGCGGCGTGTGGAACGTGATCGGCATCCGCGAGTTCCGGGCCGCGGCGCTCGGCTACTTTGGTCATATGTGGGAGTTGTACGCGTTCTGGACGCTTACGCCGCTCCTCGTGCAGCACGCGTTGACAGGCGCGGTGCCACCACCGGGCAGCGCGGTGGCGTTCTGGTCGTTCGCGATCATCGGCATTGGCGCGGCGGGCTGCGTGCTCGGCGGAATGTTGAGCCGGTTGGCGGGCAGCGCGCGCACAGCGGCGCTGGCGTTGGCGACTTCAGGGACGTTGTGCGCCGTCTATCCGCTGGCATCGACACTCGGCGCTCCGCTGCAACTCGCTTTGCTGCTTGTGTGGGGCGTAAGCGTTGTGGCCGACTCGCCACAATTCTCGGCGCTGTCCGTGAGGGCGTGTCCGGCGGACAAAATCGGCGGCGCGTTGACACTGCAAAACAGCTTCGGTTTTTTTCTGTCGGCGTGCTCGATTCTCTGGTCAACCAGCGCGTATCGCTCGCTTGACGTGCACGTCGCCTGGCTGCTATTGCCCGGTCCCGTTCTGGGTCTCATTGCAATGAGACCGCTGTTCGCGAAACGGCCACGCTGGTGATATGCGCAGTTGCTTCGGCATCCGGAATATCTTCTTCATGACGAGCTCGCCTCTGCGGCGAGCGCAAAGTCATAGTGCAGCAGCGAGGTCTCGGAATCGACCACGTGGCCGCCGGGCGTTGTTCCCGGCTGCTGCCGAACGAGCGGCTTGACGAGTGAGTCCTTGACGCCGAACACCACGTCCGAGTCGAGGTACGGGTCGCCGTCGAGGAACACATGCGTGACCAGCTTTTCGTAGCCGGGTGCGCTCACCAGGAAGTGCACGTGCGCGGGGCGATAAGGATGGCGGCCTTGTGCATCGAGCATCCTGCCGACCGGGCCGTCGTGCGGAATCGGATAGTACTTCGGCACGATGGAGCGGAACCAGAAACGGCCTTCCGCATCGGTGCGCAAGCGGGCGCGTCCGCTCAAACCTTGCAGACCGGCTTCAGCCTGAACATCGTAGAACCCTTCCGCATCGGAGTGCCAGGTGTCGACGATCGCATCGGCCAGCGGCTTGCCGTCCACATCCGTCACCTTTCCCTCGCAGAAAAGAGCCGGCCCGGGGCGTGTGTCGATGAGATCACCGAGTGCGTATTCGGGCGGGTTGTCGACATAGAACGGGCCGAGTACCGTCGTTTCGGTCGCGCGTTTCGAGAGCCGGTGGTTGATCGCATCCACCAGCATTGACACACCCAACGTGTCGGACAGGAGGATGAATTCCTGCCGCGTGTCGGAGCACATTTTGCCGACGCCGGTCAGGAAAGTAATGGCCTCATCCCATTCTTCCTGAGTGGGTTCAACGTCCCGCACGAAGTCATGCAGGTGCTTGATAAGCGACTCGCTGATTTGCCGGGCGCGCGGCGATTTGCATGCTGCCAGTCGATCAATGACCGCGGTGGTGATGTTGTTTTCGTCGAAGTTACGCATTCGCTTGCTCCGTTCTGGTTCACGCCGCACGGGCCGGCTGACACCGTTGAAAGGTGTCTTCAATCTGTTGACGAACCACCTGTCGACTGGTCGACCGGGAGTGCCAGTATGGCCCTCGCGTCAACCTGAGCGCTGCGAGGTCAAACCCTGATTCAGGCATTCCCCATTCCGGAAGCGATTGCGGCAGAATAAGCGGCGCGAGTCGATTTAATTCAAATTATTCCATTCGCATACTATGACGGAAAGGCCGCGCAAGTTTGCACTGTTCATGCAAAGACCCCGGTACTATACGGTTCAGCGGGAATCGGCCCGGGAGCCAGCGTGAGAGAAGCCGGCGTGTCAGCCGGCGCGAGGCGCGCCACACATTCCACGTAATAGACATGAACAATTTTATTCGCCCCCCTGTTTTCTATCCGGCATCTGTCGTTTTCGTGGACGACAGCGATAGCTACCTCGATGCATTGCGCCGATTCTTTCCGGATATTTCAACCAATCTGTTTTTTACGCGAGCTCAAACCGCGCTCGCTTTCATTCGCAACCATGCCCGCGAGAATTCGCTGGCGTTTGCGCCGGCGTCGGCCGGTTTGAGCGAGACGGGTCTCGAGCGGTTTGTCGAAACGTCGGCGGAGCGAGACGTGCTGGCCAGGGATTCGCGATTTGCAGAGGTGGCCGCGGTTGTCGTCGATTACGACATGCCCGGACTGAGCGGTGTCGAATTCCTTTCGTCCATTTCCAATTTGCGTTGCGCAAAGGTACTTCTGACCGGCGTCGCGGATGAGAGCGTCGCGGTCAAAGCCTTCAATGCCGGCATCGTGGATCTGTATCTGAGAAAGACGGATGCCGACTCAGCTAACCGGTTGGTCCATTTTCTGAAAGATGCCAGAAACAGGCATTGTTCGGAGGCAGGCTGGCTGGGTCTCGGCGAAAACGGCACGACCTATTGCGATCCGCGAACGAGAAAGGTGATCGACACGGTGGTTGCCGCGGAAGGCATCGTCGAGTACTACTGGCGTCCGGAGCAGAATGCGATCCTGATGTTCGACCGCGCGGGCAACCCGAGTGTTTTCCTTGCGTGGGCGGAGAACGACTGGATCTCGCAGGCGGAGATCGTGGCGGATGAGAGTGGGCCGGCCGATCTGCTGAAGCGCATGGCGGTACGTGAGTCGATGCCCGTTTTCTGGCCGCACCTGGCGTTTCGTCCCGGGGCGGACTTCAAAACGGTCACACCGCAAACCATCCCTGATTGGGACGACGCGTTCTATGGCTGGACCCGAATCGATTCGAGCGACGTGGGTTTGAGCACACTGACATTTTCGCAATGGCGGAGTGACCGGAATCAGCCAGCCCGCATATGAGGAATGGGCCCGTTCGCCTGCTCCGCTATAAACACACCGGAATAGTCCCACGTTTCCAGACACATTGAGCCACATGTACGCCATTCCGACTGCCTTTGTGTCTGCGCTGTTCGTGGTGTTCGGCCTTTACGTACTCATTACACAAGGGGTGACGCGCCTGTCCGCGCCTTTCCTTTTGATGTGCACGGCGACATTTGCCTGGCAGGGCACGTGGACCTTGCTGTTCCAGACGGAAGACCCCCACATTGCGAGCGTGCTGGTTCGGGTCGGTTATTTCTTCATTCTGTTTCTGCCCACCACGTTCTATCACTTCGTCACGGAGGTAGCGGCAAGACGCCGCGAGCGGCCGATATTGCTCGCGTCTTACGGTATATGCCTTGTTCTCGCCGTGCTGCTGCCCGGCAACGAAGTGGTCGCCGGCTACCGGCACTACTTCTTTGGCTACTATCCGAGCGCCGGATTGCTGCATCCTATACACGTCCTGCAAACCGTCTTGCTCGCCGGCCGCAGCGGGCAACTTCTGCTCATGGCCCGCAAACAGGCCGGTGGCGAAGCGCGCAGGCGCCTCGATCTCTGCTTTGCGAGCCTTTGCGTGTATTCGCTCGCGGCAGTCGACTATGCGGTCAACTATGGCTATGCGTTCTATCCGCCGGGCGTGCTGTTCATCGCCCTTAGCCTCGGGCTTCTCGCGATCACGATCGTCCGGTATCACCTGATTCACCCTTACGCGATCGCGGCAACCATTGCGCATGAAATCGCGACGCCGCTCGCGACGATCGCCATGCACGCCGACGAAATCGCCAGCGTGTGGTCTCACGTGTTCAAAGGTTACCGGCTGGCCGTCACGCATGGGCTTTACGACGATCAGGAGATGCATACCGGGCAGTCCGAACGCATCAGTCAGCTTGCCACGGCGATCAGAAGGGAGGTGTCGGGCACCAGCGCGATGGTCGAAATGGCGCTCGCGTCGTTCACGCTGGACCGGCTGGACCGTACCCGCTTTAGCCCGCATTCCATCCAGCAATGCGTGGCGTCGGCGCTGGAGCGCTATCCGTTTCGTGGCGACGAACGTGCGCGCATCACAGTGGCGTCAATCGACGCCGCGCTATGCTTTTCGGGTTCGGACACGCTGGCGGTTTTTGTGCTGTTCAATCTGCTGAAAAACGCGTTGCACGCGATTCACGTGAGCGGCGAGGGCGAGATCGTCATCAGTGCGGTTCAGGAGCACGGCTTCTGCGTATTGCGATTCCGCGACACGGGGCCGGGCATCGCGCCCGACGTGCTGCCGCATATTTTCGACGCCTTCTTCTCGACCAAGCGGCACGGAAGCGGTGCGGGAATGGGGCTCGCATTCTGCCGACGCGCTGCGGAGCTTCTGGGCGGCAGTATCGAATGCAGTTCGTTGCGCGGGGCGCACACCACATTCACGGTGCGCTTGCCGGTACCGGGGTCGCCCGCGGATCGCGCGCTGAGGGAGGCGCCAGCGCGGTCCTTGCGCCGGCGTCATGAGTGAAAGTTAAGAGTGAAAGTTAAGAGTGAAAATTAAGGATGAACCTTAACGATAAAACCCAGCGGTAAGACTTTATGGCGGAAGTCAGCCGCTAAGATCAGGCGGCTAGCGCCGTCAACGGCAGTTCATACTCCTTGACCCGCCCGACGATACCTTCCGGGAACCGCCTGATCTTCCGGTCCCGTCCGGCATACAGGATCTGCTGGTAGCCCTGCGAAACCTGGCGCCCATCCACGCAGAAGCGGAACAGCAGGTAGGCCGAGCACTGCTTGACCTGCACCGTGTTCAGATAGCAATCCACGCGCTGGAAAGGAAAGGTTTCGTGGACGTACTCCTGGTGCGCGCGTTTGGTCACGAACATGCCGTCCGATCCCAGCAGGTCGTTGTGTATGCACTCATGGAACCACCGTTCGCGGCAAACACCTTGCCACTCGAAGTAGCGTGAGAAATACGTGTTCATGAAGGCGTTCGAATCCTTTAGATAAATGTCGAACGTGTGCTGGAAGGTCTTTAGCGAGGACGGCGTAATCGGGTCTTCCGAAAGAAGAGCGGATCCTCGGGTCAGGGCGGTAGGGATTGCGTCACGCATCAACATACGATTTTCCTCTTGCAGGAACGGCTGCTTGCGGCAACCACGCATGCCTCCCTGTACGGCAGGCACATCCCATTCTGTTGGGGATGTGCCTGCGTGGCTATTGGCTGACAAACATGCGGCGTCGAAATGTTGAACTTCGTGTGGGTTGGGGTGAAAACCCGGTCAGTCTTTAGACCAGCACGACACACTTCCCAACGGCCTGGTTGCGCTCCATCAGTTCGTGTGCGACCGGAACTTCAGAAAAACCAAATACGTGCGCTGGTTTGCCTCGATATACGCCGCTCGCCTCGAAATCCACGATCTGCTGCATGGGCACGTCCGATAGTGGAAAGTCGGGGTTGCCGAAGTTGAAGCTCCCGAAAAAGCTCAAATGAACGTCACTGGGCATCTGGTTGAGCGGATCGAAGTTTGCTAGCGGCGCGAGTCCGCCCAGAAATCCGGCCAGGCACACGCGACCTCCACGGCGGGTGGCGTGCATTGAGTCGAGAACCGTGCTGTTTCCGGTCAGCTCGAGCACCGCGTCGGCCTTGCCGCCCGGCCAGCCCGGCGCCGCGCATAACTCATCCGCCGCGGTCACGACATGTGCCGCTCCACGCGAACGTGGCAAGGTTTCTCCCTCTGGCCGACGCGTGCTCGCAATCACCTCTGCGCCGAGTTGGCTGGCGATATCGATGGCGGCCAGCCCGAGGCTCGACGTCCCGCCGCGTACGACGAGCGTTTGCCCGGCCTGTACAGCCAGGTTTCTGTGAAGGCACGTCCACGCGACGGCATAAGCTTCCGGCAGGGCGGCAAGATGTTCCCAGTCGAGGTCGCTCTCGACGGCCACGACATTCGTTGCGGGTACGGCGACGTATTCCGCATAGCTGCCGTCGATCGTTCGACCCATTCCGCCCATCAGCGCCACGACCTTCTGACCTTCGCGCAGGGTCCCGGTGGCATCGGACACCACAGACCCAGCACATTCGATGCCGCTCACTTCCGCCACCTCTCCCCACGACCCGCGGCGCATGTAGAGTTCGGCGCGGTTCAGGCCAAATGCCCGAACGCGAATCAGCACACAACCTGGTTTTACTGCCGGCAGCGGTCTCTCGGCGATGCCGAGCACCTCAGGACCACCAAACTGCTTTCTCACGATTGCCTTCATGTCGATCTCCTCAATAGGAGACTGAATGGTAGGATCGAGATTCGTCGAGATAAATTACTATGTTTCGACAAAGACTGAAGTCCATTTCTACAATGAACGCGCCTACGCTATTGCAGTTGCAGTGCTTTGAGGCCCTGGTTGCCGAAGGCAGCTTTGCTGCGGCCGCGGTTCGCCTGAACCGGACGCACCCAACGGTCCATGCCGCTGTGAGGGCGCTTGAAGCTCAAGTGGGAATGGTCCTGCTCGACCGGGCCGGATACCGTGTGTCGCTCACGTCGGAAGGCGCGGCGTATCACGCGCGGGTGACGCAGTTTCTTCACCAATATGAAAATCTCCAACGCGAAGCCACCCAGCTCGCTGCCGGGCAGGAGGCGGAGTTACGCGTCGTGGTGGGTGACCTGTGTCCGTTGCCGGAAACACTGGGTACGCTTAGACGGTTCTTTGACGCGAGTCGCGGCACGCGCCTTACGCTGCTATTCGAGGCGATTAGCGGCCCTTGGGAGCGGCTGAAAAATGGCGAGTGTGACCTGATCTTCCATCACCTCGACAAACCGTCGCCGGCGATCGAAACCATCGAACTCTTCGAGGTAAAGCTCGTGCCGGTCGCAGCACCGGGATTTCTCGGGCAGCCCCCCGGTGAATCGCTCGCGCCCGATGATTTGAGGCCTTACGTTCAGTGCGTTATTCGTGACACGAGCAGGCAGCCTTCAGACGCCAATTACTATCTGATCGAGGGCGCGCCAACCTGCACCGTGCCCGATCAGTTGATGAAGCGTGAGCTGATTGTGCAAGGGCTCGCGTGGGGCCACATGCCCCTTCATCTGGTCGCCGGGGACCTCGAGGAACATCGTCTGGTATCGCTGGAGGGGCGGCATCTGCAAGGCGCTACGCTTAAGCACTATGCGGCGCGGCTTCGAGACGCCGCACACGGTCCGGTTGCGCAACGTCTCTGGATTCAGTTGCTGGAACAGGGCACAAGCTGAATGCGTGTCTGCTGTCGCGGTGCAGAGGTGGCACAGGCGGCAGCCATGCGTCGCCGGCACCCTGACCGCTTAGAGTGGGAGCTCGGCAACAGCCGGCTTCTCGGTGGTCGGCAGCTCGAAACAGAATGCCGTGCCCGTTCCCTCGCACTCGAGCAGACGTATCTGGCTGTGATGCAATTGCAGCATGCGCTGCACGATCAGCAGTCCGAGTCCGCCGCCGCGACGCGCGCCGCCTGAATTGAACGGACGTTCGAACAATCCCTCGCGCTGCTCCGCCGGAATGCCAGGACCGGTGTCGCTAACCGTGACTGATACCTTGCCGTCCTTGTGGGAGAGATCGACTTCAATCGATCCACCGGCGGGTGTGTGGCGAATCGCGTTGTCGAGCAGGTTCGTCAAGACGCGCTCGATCATTCCGAGATCGGCGCAGACGACCGGCAGGCGAGGGGGGAAGCCGGCGTGCAACTGGATCTGCCGCGCCTCAGCGGGCAACTCGAATTTCTGGAAGACGTCCTGGACCAGATCGACCAGCGAGAATGGCTCGAGCGCGGGGTGCACATTGCCGTGTTCGAGCCGGGCCAGTTCGAATAGCGCCTGCGCGAGCCGTCCGACCTTGACGCTCTGGGCAAGCGCGATTGCCAGATAGCGTTTGCGCTCCGTTTCGCCAAGCGTGTCGGCTTTCAGCGACAGCGTCTCGAGGTAGCCATGCAGCGAGGTCAACGGCGTGCGCAGGTCGTGCGAAATATTGGCGATCAGCTCGCGCCGCTGCTGATCCTGACGCGTCAGCGCACGCCATTGGGCGCCGATGCGGTTGGCCATCTGCGCGAACGCCGCTTCGAGCACGGCGATTTCGTCGCCCCGTCCGGCGGGCGACGAGCGTGGCACCGCCGGTTGACTGGTGGGTTCGCCATCGGCATCGAAACGGCGCATGGCGTCGGTCAGGCGGCGCAGCGGCCGTGTGATCAGGCCGAATGCCGTCAAGCCCGCGAGCAATCCCAGCAGCGCAACCAGCGCCATCGACCAGAGCGTCGTGCGCAGCACCGAACTGGCGGCCACGCGCGCGGCGAGCGCGTCGTGCTCTTCGCCGAGCAGCACCACATAGATATAGCCGGACGGCGGCTGCCCGCTCAATGCCAGCGGCGCGGCGCTAAACACTTTCTTTCCGTCGACGCTGCGCGGGTCGTCGCCGAGAATCGGCAACGCGTCTCCGGCGATGAATTCCCGGATCGGCGCGAGATCTACCTGTGTTCGCTTGACGTGGCCCGCGGGCGCGTCGTCGCCCTTGATGCGCCCCTGGTTGTCGAGCAGGTACACCTCGACGCTCGGATTCACCATCATCAACTGGCCGAACAGTTGGCGCACCGCGTCGGGCCGCAAACCGTTCGCGTCCATCAGCGTGGTGCGGTGCGCGATATGCTCCGCGAGATCCTTCGACAGGCTCTGTACGACTTCCTTTTCGTGCAGATCGCTCGAACGGATCTGCAGCCACGCCGACGCGCCGCAGCACGCCAGCAGCAGCACGGAGAAAACGAGCGAGAGCCGTTGGGTGAGCGTCAGGTTCATGGTGCGCTCTGATCCCGCGGTGCGCCGGTTTCGCCTGACGCGCCTGAAGCGCCGGGAGTACTTGGTACCGCGAGCTTATAGCCGCGGCCCCAGACGGTCAGGATGCGCTCGGGCTGGGCGGGATCGCTCTCGATCTTCATGCGCAGCCGGTTGATGTGGGTGTTGACGGTATGTTCGTAGCCTTCATGCTGATAGCCCCACACGGCATTGAGCAGGTCCATGCGCGAGAACACTTTGCCGGGATGCTGCGCGAAGTAATAGAGCAGGTCGAATTCGCGCGGCGTCAGCTCGATGGGTTTGCCGTCGACCGTTGCCTCGCGCGTTAGCGGTTCGATCTTCAGCCAGGCGATCTGCAGACTGCCCGCGTCGATGCGCGAGTCTTTCGCCATGGCTTCGACGCGCCGCAGCAAAGCTTTGACGCGCGCCACCAGTTCGAGCAGCGAGAACGGCTTGGCCAGATAGTCGTCGGCGCCGAGTTCGAGGCCGAGGATCCGATGCACTTCGCTCGAACGGGCACTGGTGATGATGATCGGCGTATAGCGCGTCATCGCGCGGGCGCGCCGGCAGATTTCCAGTCCGTCGACGCCGGGCAGCATCAGGTCGAGGATGAGCACGTCCCAACCGCCTTGCTCCAGCAGGCGCAGCCCCTCATTGCCGTCGGCGCTGTGCACGACTTCATAGCGCTCGTCGCGCAGATGCAGGCTCAGCACGTTGGCGATGTCGACGTCGTCTTCAACGATCAGGATGCGCTTCGGTTGGTCCATGGCGGGCTTTGGCCGAGAGTCAGGGCGTGGTTCAGAACAACGGAAAGAAGGGCGCCAGCAAAAAGCGCGCCGTTGCGCCATTGTGCAAAATTTTCGGGCGGCGAGTTATCACATTTAATTTAACTTTTCGTGAGGACTTCGACATCCCGGGCGACCTAGCATGTGGGCACTTTTCGCGGATTCGCATCGTATTCAACCGCGTACCCATCCTAACCGACTGACAACAACGCCTGGAATCGACATGTTACTCATCGTTCTCGCCTATCTTGGCGGCGCCCTGACGATCCTCAGTCCGTGCATCCTGCCGGTGCTGCCCTTTGTCTTCGCGCGCGCCGATCAGCCTTTCGTACGCAGCGGGCTGCCCTTGCTCGCCGGCATGGCGCTGACGTTCGCCATCGTCGCGACGCTCGCCGCAGTGGGCGGCGGCTGGGTCACGCAGGCTAACCAGTATGGCCGCTGGCTCGCGATCGCCTTGCTCGTCGTGTTCGGACTGACGCTGCTGTTTCCGCGTTTTGCGGATCATCTGATGCGCCCCCTGGTGAGCGCCGGCAATCGCCTGTCGAATTTCGCGCAGGCCGACGGTCAGCAGGTTCGCGCGAGCTCGTCCCTTCTGCTGGGCATTGCAACCGGCTTGCTGTGGGCGCCGTGCGCCGGGCCGATTCTCGGACTCGTGCTGACGGGCGCGGCGCTGCGGGGCGCAAGTGTCGGCACCACGCTGTTGCTGGTGGCCTATGCGGCCGGCGCTGCGACATCGCTCGCGGTGGCGCTGCTGATCGGCGGCCGGGTGTTCACGGCGATGAAGCGCTCGCTGGGCGCGGGCGAATGGATCCGCCGCGGGATCGGCGTGGCGATGCTGGGCGGCGTGGTGGCGATCTCGCTCGGACTCGACACCGGCGTACTGGCGCGCGTATCGACGATTGCCACCAGCGGCATCGAACAGAAACTGGTCGACACGCTCTCGCCCGGTGCGACGCCGGCCAATCCAGGGGCGGCAGGTGGCAAGGTCAATGCGCCGGCCAAAGCCGCGGGTACCGACGATGCCGTAACAACGGCCAACTCCGCCGCCGATGCAAGCAACGCTGGCGCCATGATGCGTACCGCGCAAGGCGTGCCGGGCGGCGCGGTTGCGCTGCCCGTCGAAGGCATGCTGCCGACCCTGAACGGCGCCGTCCAGTGGCTGAATTCACCGCCGCTGACGGTTCAGGACCTGCGCGGCAAGGTCGTACTGGTCGATTTCTGGACTTACTCGTGCATCAACTGCCTGCGTTCGCTGCCGTACGTGAAGGCGTGGGCGCAGAAATACAAAGACCAGGGGCTGGTTGTCATCGGCGTGCATGCACCGGAATTCGCGTTCGAACGCAATGTCGACAATGTGAAGAAGGCTGTCCACGATCTCGGCGTCGACTATCCCGTCGCAATCGACAACAACTACGCGATCTGGCGGGCACTGAACAATCAGTACTGGCCGGCCCATTATTTCGTCGACGGTAAAGGTCAGATTCGCTATCACCATTTTGGCGAAGGCGACTATGCGGAATCGGAAAAAGTGATTCAGGCGCTGCTGATCGAGGCTGGACATACGAACGTCTCGAAAGTCGCAGTGGGCCTTGGCGGCGCGGGCGCGCAAGGCGTAGAGGCCGCGGCCGACGACGCCGACATGCAGTCGCCGGAAACCTATATTGGATACGATCGTGCCGAGAATTTCGTGTCGCCCGGCGGCGCAACGCAGGACAAGGTGCACACCTATGCGGCGCCGGCGCAGCTCGCCGTCAACGATTGGGGGCTGGCCGGCGCGTGGCAGGTGGGCGCCGAACACGCGACGCTCACGGCGGCGTCCGGACGCATCGTTTATCGCTTTCACGCACGCGATCTGCATCTGGTGCTCGGTCCGGACAAGGACGGTAAACCCGTTCGCTTCCGCGTGAGCGTGGATGGCGCCGCACCGGGCGCGGTGCACGGCACGGACGTTGCCGCGGACGGCACCGGCACGGTCACCGAGCAGCGTCTTTACCAACTCGTGCGGCAATCCGGCGATGTGGCGGATCACACGTTCTCGATCGAATTTCTGGATCCGGGTGTGCAAGCGTACGCATTCACTTTCGGCTAATCTGAACGGGCGGCGTGGAAAATCACGCCAAACCCGAAGGTTTCGAAATGGATCGTCAGCAAGAGCTTGCCGTCGTCCGCCGGGTGTTTGCCCGGCGGCTCATGGCTGCAGCCGGCATTACCCATCCGGGCATAGAGGCGGCATTTGCTACTGTCGAACGGGAGCGCTACCTGGGCCCCGGGCCGTGGCCGATCTTGCGTTCCGTCGGCTACATCCCCACGCCCGACGACGATCCCGTTCATCTTTATTCCGATGTTCTGATCGGCATCATTCCGGAACGTGGCCTGAACAACGGCATGCCGTCCTACCATGTGCCGCTTCTCGCAAGCGCCGACATTCGAGCCGGTGACCACGTGGTTCATATCGGCGCGGGTGTCGGTTATTACACCGCCATCATGGCCCGTCTGGTCGGCCCCGCCGGCAGGGTTACCGCCATCGAGTTCGAAACCGGTCTCGCGACGCGCGCGGCGGCGAATTTCTCCAACGCGGGCAACGTTCAGGTGCTTCAGGGCGACGGTTTCTCGATGTTCTTCGATGCGGCTGACGTGATCTACGTCAATGCGGGCGTCACCCATCCCGCCGATATCTGGCTCGATCGCCTGAACGACGGTGGGCGGTTGATTCTTCCCCTCACGGCGGAGAGGATCTGGTTCCCAGGTTGTGACATGCCGATTTCCCATTACGGCGCGGTATTTCGAATTGAACGCAACGAAGACGACTATTTCGCCGACTGGATTTCGGCGGTCGGCCTCTATCCGTGCGATGGAGGGCGCGATGACGCGTCGGAAGCCGCGCTCGACGCCGCCTTTCAAAAAGGCGGCTGGCGCGCCGTGACGCGCCTGTACCGCACGGGTGATCTGCCCGATGAGCGATGCTGGTTGCGTGGCTCGCAGTGGGCTCTTGCTTACGACTGACGCCGCTATAGTCATGACCTATCAACCACATTGCAAGAAACGCATTCAATTGCCGCTCACTCGCACGTATATTTTGAAGTGCAGTAGCCTGCCGACGCGAGCCGCCTCGCCCAACGCACGCCAGGACACCCGTCATCGGACGAAGAGCATGCGCGTCGGATAATCGACAGTGATTTCCGGACACCCTGCCTGCGCGGATTGGTCGATGCAGCATAGAATCCTGACGCCGTAGCAGAACAAGTAGTGGGTATGTCCTCTCAAGGAGATAACGCATGTCAAATGAAGCAAAGTGCCCGTTCAATCATGCCGCCGGTGGCGGCACGACGAATCGTGACTGGTGGCCGAGGCAACTACGGCTGGACCTGCTCAGCCAGCACTCCAGCAAGTCCAACCCGTTGGACAACAGCTTCAATTACGCCGAGGCTTTCAGGAGCCTTGATCTCGCTGCGGTGAAGAAGGACCTCGCGGCGCTGATGACCGATTCGCAGACCTGGTGGCCGGCGGACTTCGGCCACTACGGTCCGCTGTTCATCCGCATGGCCTGGCACAGCGCCGGCACCTATCGTATCGGCGACGGCCGCGGCGGCGCAGGGCGCGGCCAGCAACGTTTCGCGCCGCTCAACAGCTGGCCGGACAACGTCAGTCTCGACAAGGCTCGCCGTTTGCTGTGGCCGATCAAGCAAAAGTATGGCCAGAAAATTTCCTGGGCCGACCTGTTGATCCTCACCGGCAACGTTGCGCTCGAGACCATGGGCTTCAAGACCTTTGGCTTCGGCGGCGGTCGCGAGGACACGTGGGAGCCGGATCAGGACGTCTACTGGGGCAACGAAAAGACCTGGCTGGGCGGCGACGTCCGTTATGGCAAGGGCGAGGGCGCAATCGTGGCTGACCCGGCTCTGCACGGCAGCGAGACCAGCCGCGACGACGGCGGCCGCAACCTTGAGAATCCGCTGGGCGCCGTGCAGATGGGCCTGATCTATGTCAATCCGGAAGGCCCGGACGGCAATCCTGACCCGCTCGCCGCGGCCCATGACATCCGTGAAACCTTCGCGCGCATGGCCATGAACGACGAAGAAACGGTCGCGCTGATTGCCGGCGGCCACAGCTTCGGCAAAACGCACGGCGCCGGTCCTGCCGACCATGTGGGTCCGGTACCCGAGGCCGCCGGCCTCGAGAACCAGGGGCTGGGCTGGCAGAGCAGCTTCGGCACGGGCGCGGGCGCCGACGCGATCTCCAGCGGTCTGGAAGTCACCTGGACCACCACCCCGACGAAGTGGGGTAACGGCTTCTTCGAGAACCTGTTCAAGTACGAATGGGAACTGACCAAGAGCCCCGCCGGTGCCAACCAATGGGTCGCGAAGGGCACCGACGAAACGATCCCGCACGCTTTCGATCCCTCGAAGAAGCAGCGGCCGACGATGCTCACCACCGACCTCTCGCTACGCTTCGACCCCGCTTACGAGAAGATTTCGCGGCGTTTTCTGGCGAATCCCGACCAGCTCGCCGATGCCTTCGCGCGTGCATGGTTCAAGCTGACGCACCGCGACATGGGACCGCGCGCCCGTTACCTGGGTTCGGAAGTGCCGGCTGAAGAACTGCTCTGGCAAGACCCCATTCCGGCGGTCAACCACCCGCTGGTCGATGCGCAGGACATCGCCGCGCTCAAACAGAAGATTCTGGCGTCGGGCCTGTCCGTTTCGCAGCTGGTTTCGACCGCCTGGGCATCGGCATCCACGTTCCGTGGCTCGGACAAGCGCGGCGGCGCCAATGGCGCGCGCATTCGCCTCGCTCCGCAGAAGGACTGGGCGGTCAACCAGCCCGAGCAACTGGCGAAGGTGCTGAAGGTCCTCGAAGGCATCCAGAGCGAATTCAACGGTTCGCAGTCCGGCGGCAAGAAGGTTTCGCTGGCCGACCTGATTGTCCTGGCCGGCGGCGCGGGCATTGAAAAGGCGGCGGAGAAGGCGGGTCGTCAACTGAGCGTGCCGTTCACACCGGGTCGCATGGACGCTTCACAGGATCAGACCGACGTGGAATCCGTCTCGGCCCTCGAACCGCTCGCCGATGGTTTCCGCAACTTTCTCAAGGGCAAATACAGCGTGCCAGCCGAGGCTTTGTTGATCGACAAGGCGCAATTGCTGACGCTCACCGCCCCTGAGATGACTGTGCTCATCGGCGGCTTGCGGGCCCTGAACGCCAATGCCGGGCAGAATCAGCACGGCGTCTTTACCACTCGTCCGGAAACGCTGACCAACGACTTCTTCCGCAACCTGCTCGATATGGGTACGGAATGGAAACCGGTCTCTGCGGCCAATGACGTGTTCGAAGGGCGTGACCGCAAGAGCGGCGAAGTGAAGTGGACCGGTAGCCGTGTCGATCTGGTCTTCGGTTCGCATGCTCAACTGCGTGCCCTGGGCGAAGTCTATGCAAGCGAGGACGGGCAGGAGAAATTCGTCCGCGACTTCGTCGCAGCCTGGGTCAAGGTGATGAACCTCGACCGGTTCGAACTCGCCTGAGTCGGCTAAGCAGGTGCAGGGTCCCGCCAGGGCTGTCGTTCTGGCGGGATGGCTGCGGGCGAAGTCGTATTTACAATCTTCCGCAAATCACATCGGATACGTTTTTCGCTATCCGGCCAACCCGTCGGTAGCCCGTACCCAGATAGCGCAGCATGCGCGCTATCCAGCGCGTGAGGACACCGCGGATGGAACCCGAACGCGCCATGATTTCGTACTCCAGCCCGCGCGGGCGAAGCGGCCTGGTCAGGACCTGTGTGAGCGCAGGATTTGCTGATGCCGCGGGCGCATAGTTGTCCATATCTTCTGCAAAGAGCTGCGAGGTTATCGTGGGCTCATGTGGCCACCCGGATGAAAACCCACGACGAGCACGATATAGGCGAGGGCAACGAACACGCCGGCCAACGTGCCGAACGCGTCTCTCGCGCGTGCGCCGCGCCGGAATTGGACCGGAATCCCCACCAGCAGGTACGCGACCGCGAACACGATGGCGACCATCAAAGGCGGGGGAGCGAGTGAGACAACGAAGTCGGCCAATGCGCGCATGCGCACACCTTCAAGAAATCCGGAACAACCGCTTTCCCTCTGCGGCGAGTTCCGGTGATTCAGCCAGCGGAAGCGCTGCGCGCCGGGCGAAGCGCCGGTCCGCGCGATTCCGCGAGTAAGAAGCCCATTAATGAAGCTGGGCGACCAATGCGTCCGCGCCCTTGTCGAGGCCGGTCTTCGCCGCGCTCAATGAACCGAAGGCTGCCGGCAGGTTCATCGCATTCGGATATTGCTTCGACACGTATGCCTTCAGCAGTTGGCCATTCGCGCTGTCATAAATTTCCACCGCGTAGGAAACCGAGCCACTGAATGCGCCCTGGCCACCGCGAATCGACTGTACGCCGTTATACAGATTGCCCGCGAGGTCGAAGTGCATGACCTGTCCGACCAGCATCGTGGTCGTTTCGGCGCCCGTCAGCGTCAGCTTGACCCGCAGGGTGTTCGGGCCGGTCTGCTGCGCAACGTGGAACCGTGTCCCCAATTTTTCCGAAAACGTCTTTCCCATGTAATCGGCAAGCGCGGCCCGGTCGGCGCTCTTCAAGTCGCCGAACTGGTTGTCGGTGCCCTGATACACGACGACCGGATCCAGCAGGACCTGCGTGTATTGCGCCCAGGCCACAGGCGCCGAGTATTGATAAGGCACCTTGCCTGAATCGTCACCGCGGTTCTGCGTCATTTTCGGCGCAGAGGAGATGCCCGTATAGGCGACCGGTTGCACCCCCGCGCACGCGGTCAAAGTCAGCACCGCTGCGGCGGTGAAAAGAAGCGGGGCGAGGTTTTTCTTCAGCATTGCGTGTTCCTTGGAGGGTAAATGGGCGTGGAGGAAGGCGTCCTGTTCAGGGCGGAACCGATGAGGCCGAACAGTAGCACCGTCGTTATTTTTTGTAAACCGTCTATCCGGGTTGTGTTTATGACATGCTTGTCACGGTACAATTCCAGCCCTCAGCGCGAGCCCGGTTTTGAGCCTGCTCGCGCCGCAATCATCGCGATTTCATCAATATCGATCATGGATAACCAGACCCGTTCGGAGATTTCACGCAGAAGGGCGATTGAAGCCGCTTTCACCATCCTCACCCGGGACGGTGTCGGTGGACTGACGTTCGATTCCCTGGCGCGCGAAAGCGGCATCAGCAAGGGCGGACTGCTGCATCAGTTCCGCACCAAGCACGGCGTGCTGTCCGCGCTGCTGGATTTTCAGCGGCAGCAGTTCGAGCACATTGGGCGCGACTATAAGGCGAAGGAAGGGGCGTCGAAGGCCGAACCGAGCCTGGCGGCACAGATCGCAATTTATCGGGAATCCGTCAATCAGCCGCATTCGGTGGCGCGCGCCATTCTCGCCGCGATTATCGAGAGCCCGACCTTGCTTGAAGACATGAAGCCAAGTGACTCGGCAAAAATGAAGGCGCTGGAAGACGAAGCAACCGACCTGGATTTGTCGCTGTTGCGATACTTTGCTGCCAGCAGTCTCGCGTTTCACGCTCTGCTGGGCTTGTCGCCGGTGAGCGATCCGGCTCGCAACAGGCTGTTCGACCGTCTCCTCGATGAAGAGAGCTGGCAGGGTCATAACGTGCCGCCAAAATGCAGCAAGCGGTCCGCGGGCTGACAGCCGCATCAGTCGTCAAATGGATCAAGGGCTGAGTGGCCGGTTGGGGGCCGCGATGTAGCAGTGAGCAAGCCGGTCGCCGAATTTGACCCAGGCGTTCGCCATAAAAATAAACCGTCTGGGCGGCTTGCATCGTTGAATTGCAGTGTTACGCTGGCGCCTCACATGAGCCGTCAAGCTTCGATTTGGGCTGTGCGGGGGTTATGCGTGTCTTACGCATGCCTTATGCGCCCGCAAGCGGATGCAGAAAATGAATGAAGCCAACTTAATCGCGTGTCACGAATGTGACTTGCTCCAGTGGAAGGCGCCGCTGTTCGAGCGCGGTACCGCGCGTTGTCAGCGATGCGGTGCGGCGCTCTATCGAAGCCTGCCGGCCACCTACGATCGCGCTTTGGCGTTCACGCTGGCTGCCGGGATCCTGTTCGTGATTGCCAACTGTTTTCCGATTGTCGGACTTTGGGTCAAGGGATCGCTCGTCGAAACCACGCTGTTCGGGGCGATTTCTTCGCTGTATGCCGACGGTATGTGGCCGATTGCAGGTCTGGTTCTGGTGACGACAGTTCTGATGCCGGCACTGAACATAGCGGCGGTGATCTATCTGCTCCTGCCGCTGCACATTGGCGGTGTGCCGCAACGTCCCGAGATCGTTCTGCGTGTGCTAAAGCATGTCGCGCCTTGGGGAATGATCGAAGTGCTCATGCTTGCGATGCTGGTCGCGCTCGTCAAACTCCAGCACTTTGCAAGCGTTGTTCCCGGCGTCGCGATCTGGGCATTCGGCGCGGTGATGGTGCTGCTCGCGGTTGCCGCTGTTTCGTTCAATCCGCGTGATATATGGGCGCGTATCGAAAGCGTGCCGGGCGGCGACGTTGCGTCACACGTGTTAAAGGCCGGTGCCAAGGTGGTTACCGCCGCCCGAGCCGGTCTATCCGTTTGCCACGACTGCGGCTTGCTATCGAAGCCGCTCGGTCATGTTCATGGCGGGATTTGTCCGCGTTGCAGTGCAGTGTTGCATTTGCGCAAGCCCAATAGCCTTGCACGCACCTGGGTATTCCTGCTTGCCGCGATGGTGCTCTATATCCCGGCCGTTCTCCTGCCGGTTATGGTCACCAGCACCTTATTTAAAGCGCAATCCGACACGATTCTGAGCGGCGTTGTGTTTCTCTGGACCTCTGGATCGTGGGCGCTTGCCACGATCGTTTTCATCGCCAGCATCGTAGTGCCCATGCTCAAAATCCTGTCACTTGCCTATCTCGCCTGGAGTACCCAGTTGCGCTCGTCTCTCATGCCGCGCAAGCGGACACGTATTTACCGACTGGTGGAGTTCGTCGGCCGCTGGTCGATGCTCGATATCTACGTCATCACCATCCTAGTGGCGCTCGTGCAATTCGGCTCTGTTGCAACGATCGACGCGGGTCCTGGGGCGATAGCATTCGGTTCGGTAGTCGTGCTGACCATGTTCGCCGCGTTGTCGTTCGATCCACGGCTCATCTGGGACGCAGTGGAGTTGGACGGTGAATAACGCATCAGGACAGAACGATAGCGAAGAGGCGGCGGGGTTTCCAACAGCGGTCCATGAGAAGCGGTCGAAATGGCGCATGCAGCTTGTGTGGCTAGTGCCCTTTGTGGCCGTGCTGATAGCCGGCGGACTGGCGGCGCAGTCGATCATGCAAAGAGGCCCGACCATCACCATCAGCTTTACTACAGGAGAGGGCATCGAGGCCGGCAAGACCAAGATCAAGTTCAAGAACGTCGACATTGGCGTGATCAAAAGTCTCGCACTTTCCGACGATCACAAAACGGTGCTTGCCAGCGCAGAAATGTCTCACATCGCTTCCAGCATGCTGGTCGACGACACCCGCTTCTGGGTCGTCCGGCCGCGCATTGCGGGAGGCACCGTATCGGGCATCAGTACCTTGATATCCGGCTCTCACATTGGAATGGACATCGGTACGTCGCAAAAAGTGCGGCGCGATTTTGTCGGTCTCGAGTCACCGCCTGTTCTCGCTTCAGGAGCGCCGGGGCGAGAGTTCGTGCTCAAAAGTGGCAACATTGGCTCACTCGATATCGGTTCGCCCGTATTCTTTCGTCGCCTTCAGGTTGGCCAGATCGTGTCCTACGCGCTCGATCCCGACGGTGCAGGAATGACCGTCCACGTTTTCATCAACGCGCCGTATGACAAGTACGTCACGAACGACACGCGTTTCTGGCAAGCGAGCGGCGTGGATGTGACGCTGGACACGACCGGCGTGAAGGTCAACACCGAATCGTTGGTCTCCGTTCTGATCGGCGGCCTTGCGTTCGAGAACCCACCCGACGCAACGAATACGTCTGAAGCCGATGCGAAGCGCCAGTTTCGGCTTTTCGGCGATCGGGGCGATGCAATGAGGCGGCATGATGCGATCGTCGACAAATACGTGCTGAACTTTAACGACTCGGTGCGTGGCTTGAGCGTCGGCGCCCCCGTCGACTTCCGGGGAATTGTCATTGGTGAGGTATCGGCGATCTCGGCGCACTTCGATCCGGTCAGCAAGGAATTCAGTATCCCTGTCGAGGTCAACATCTTTCCTGAACGCCTGGTCCCGCGCGAGAACTGGCAAAGCAGTGTTGGGAGCAAGCAGTCCGAAAGAAAGGCGTTTGCCGACTATCTGATATCGAAAGGGTTGCGAGCGCAACTGAGAACAGCGAGCCTGCTTACGGGACAACTGTACATTGCGATCGATTTCTTCCCCGCGGCGCCGAAGGCGACAGTGAACTGGAATAACGCGATCCCCCAATTACCCACGGTGCCGGGTAATCTGCAAGGTTTGCAAGACGCCATTGCAAGTCTCGTCGCGAAGCTGAACGCCATTCCGTTTGAAGGAATCAGTAAAGACCTCCGCAAGACCATGAGTGACGCGGATGCGCTTTTGAACACCATCAATACGGACCTGGCCCCCGATGCAAAGGCTACGTTGGCCGCCGCTCGTGAGGCGCTCACGTCAGCGAATCGCGCGATGCAAAGCGATTCGCCCTTGCAGCAAGGCACGACTGAAACCATGCAGGAACTATCACGGGCCGCCGCCTCGGTACGCTCGCTGGCGGACTATCTCCAACGTCATCCGGAAGCGCTGATTCGGGGCAAAAGCGAGGATAAGCCATGAGCCGATTTTCGTCGTTTTCCTTGGGAATGATCGCGCTTGGCCTGGTTGCCGGGTGTGCGACGTCGCCATCGTCGCAGTTCTATACGTTGAGTGCGGTGCAAGTTGTCGAGCTGCATCCGGATATGAAGCCGATCGCGATCGCGATCGGTCCGGTTACGGTTCCGGAATTGGTCGATCGACCACAAATCGTATCCAGGATTGACGCGAACCGTGTCTCGATCAATGAATTCGCCCGCTGGGCCGATCCGTTGAAGAGTCAGATTCCACGCGTACTGGCTGCAGAACTCGCACAGTTCATCCCGGGTTCGATCGTATCGGTCTACCCACAACGCGTGGACGACAATGCTTATCGCGTGTCGGTTGACGTGCAAAGCTTCGATTCGCCCACGAGCGGTACGGTGACGCTGGCGGTGATCTGGTCGGTGCGTCCGCCGAAGCGGGGAGAACCGGTTGCGGGGCGCACGGTTGTACACGAGGCGAAAAGCGAGCCCGGTTACGACGCGCTGGTCAACGCACACAACCGGGGCCTCTCGTCCGTGGCGCGTGATATCGCGGTAGCGACGCAATCCGCTGCACGGCAGTGAAACGGTGGCACTCGCGGCACCCGCGGCACTCGACAAGGTGTCAGCCCGCGTTACGCACCTGTTCGCGCGTCGCCACTTTCTTCACCGACGATTTCGCGGCGCTCGCGTGCGAGACCACCTCATTCTCGCCAATGATCTTCGCGATCTCGGCATCGGCCTGCGCGCCGTACTGCGCAAACACATCGGTCTGATAGGTCGTCGTAGTGGCCGCGCCGAGCTGTGTGCCGGAATCGTTGCGCGTATCGGCGTCGACCTGCATCGACAGGCCGATGCGCAACGGATGCGCCTGAAGTTCACGCTGGTCGAGCTGGATACGTACTGGCAGGCGCTGCACGATCTTGATCCAGTTGCCCGTCGCGTTCTGCGCCGGCAGCACGGCGAAGGCGCTACCCGTACCCGCCGAGAAGCCGACCACCCGGCCGTGGTATTTGACGCTGCCGCCGTATACGTCCGCCGTCAGCTCGACCGGCTGGCCGATACGCATGTGCTTGAGCTGGCCTTCCTTGAAGTTCGCATCGACCCATACGCCGTCGAGCGGCACGATTGCCATCAGCGGCGTGCCCGGCGCGACGCGCTGGCCGACCTGCACCGAACGTTGGGCCACATACCCGGTGACGGGGGCCGGCAACGTGTTGCGTGCGTAGTTCAGGTAGGCGTCGCGCACCTTCGAGGCTGCGGCCTGCACATTCGGATGCCGTTCGACCGTGGTGCGGTCGGTGAGGGCGTGATTGGCCTCGGCCTGCTGGCGGGCCGCATCGAGCGCCGCCTGGGCCACGTTCACCGCATCGCGGGCGTGGGCAATGTCTTCGGCGGACACCGCACCGGTGCCCGCGACGGCCTCGCGCCGGTGCAGATCGTCGTTGGCGCGGGCGAGATCCGCCGCGCGCTGGGCCACCGTGGCCGCATAGAAATCGTTGTTCACGTACAGGCCGCTGACCTGCCGCACGGTCTGGCCGAGCGTCGCTTCGGCGTTGAGCAGTGCGACTTTCGCATCGGCGCCGTCGAGCGTGACGACCGGGTCGCCCTGTTTGACGATCTGCGTGTCGTCCGCGTTGACCGCCACCACCGTTCCGGAGACCTGCGGCGTGAGTTGCACCAGATTGCCGCTGACGTAGGCATCGTCGGTCGACTGGTGATAGCGGGCGTACGTCATGTAGTACGCGCCGTAGGCTGCACCCGCCGCGACCACAGCCAGGCCGAGCAGCGCGAGCAGCAGCTTGCGCTTGCCGGGCGGGGTTGCTTGGGGTGCGTTGCCTGCGGGTGTTGCAGGTGTTGCGGACGCGCCGCCGGTGTTCTCGACGACAGTATCGGTATCCGCCGTCTTGCGGCCGGACGTGGTGGTATCGCTCATTTCAGTTCTCCTGACAGGTGTGCGAACGTGCCGTATCAACGTGCGGCGACGGCGGGACTGGATTGCGCGGCAGTGTCCGCGCGACGGGTTTCATCTTTCGAGGTGTCGACATAGCCGCCACCGAGTGCCGAGGCGAGCGCAATCTGCTGGTCGCGGCGGTCCATCTTCAGATCGGCCACGGCCTGATCGGCATGCAGCGCGTTCATGTCGGCGTTGAGCACGGTCAGCTGGTTGGTCAGGCCGGCCTTGTATTGCGTGATGGCCAATTGGTCGACGCTCTGCGCGGCCTCCTGCGCGGCCTGTGCGTCGACGAGCTGCACGTCGCTCGAACGGATCTGCGCGAGTTGCGTGGCCACGTCGGTCAGCGCGGTGATCAGCGTCTGGTTGTAGCCGGCCACGGCATAGTCGGATTCGGCGTAACGGCCTTTCAGCTGGGCGCGCAATTCGCCGCCATCGAAGATCGGCAGATGGATCGCGGCGCCGGCCGATCCGGTGCGGCTCGCGGCGGTGAGGAAGCGGCCGAAGCCGAACGCGTCGAGCCCCATGGCGGCGCTCAGGTTGATGTCCGGGTAGAACCCGGCCTTGGCTTCCTTCACCTCATGCGTGAGCGCATCGACGCGCCAGCGGGCGGCCACGATGTCCGGTCGGCGGCTCACCAGATCCGCGGGCAGGTTGTCCGGCAGACGCACTTCGTCGCCCACGCCGAGCGTTGGGCGCGCGATCGACAGACCGCGATCCGGGCCCGCGCCGAGCAATGCGGCGAGCTGGTAACGGGTGGTCAGAATGCTGCCGTCGAGGGCCGCGAGGCTGGCGCGGCTCGTGGCGAGATTCGCCTGCGCGGTCTTGCGTTCCACTTCGGTATCGAGACCCGTCGCGATCCGGCCCGCGGTGATGCGGTCGATCTGCTCGCGGCGCGCGACCTCCTGCTGGGCGATGTCGCGCAGTGCGTACAGACGGGCGAACTGGTTGTAGGTGCGCGCAATCGACGTATTCAGCGTGAGCTTGACGACTTCCGCATCGGCCTGGCTGGCCTCGGTTTGCGACACGGCGGCTTTCAGTGCTTCCCGGTTCTTGCCCCACAGGTCGAGGTCGTAGGAAGCGGAGAGCAGGCCCTTGTTCTCGGTCTGCCACGAGCCGGCGTAGGGCGGCGGCACGAGTGCGGTGCCGCTGTACTGCTGGCGTGTGAGCGAGTAGTTCGCGTCCACGCGCGGCAGCGTGTTCGCCTTGGCGGTTTCGCTGAACGCCTGCGCCTGGGCGACCCGGGCACGGGCCTGTTCGAGCGTCGGGCTGCCCTTGAGGGCTTCGGCGAGCAGCGCCTTCAGTTGGGCGTCACCGAACTGGTCGGCCCAGTCGGCAGCCGGCCAGTGACCGCTTTCGGCCGGCACGCTTTGTGTGGATTCGTACTGCTGCGGCGCGGTTATCTGCTTGTCGCTGTGGATGCCGGCGTAGTTGGCACAGGCGGAGAGCACGGCGGCGAAGATAGCCGACACGCCCAGTTTCACCACACGAGCACCGCGGCTGGTTTTGGAAAACTGCGTATTCATTTTCTGACCTATCAGATAATTGGACAAAAAAAATCGGAACGGTTGGACCCGGCTCAATCGCCAACGAACTTGCGAAGCAGGTGGCACAATTCGTCGAACTCGACCTTGGTGAACTTCTTCAGCCGGGCGTTCAGCACCTGCGGCGCGATTTCCTGAATCCGGGCCGCAACTTCCTCGCCCTTCGACGTAAGCGCCAGATTGACCACGCGGCGATCGTCGACACTGCGCGAGCGCCCGAGCAAACTTTTCGCTTCCAGCTTATCCAGCATGCGTGTCATCAGGCCCGTGTCGATGTCGAGCAGCTTTGACAGTTCGAATGGCGTAGTCGCGACGCCATGCGTGAGCGAAAGCAGGATGACCATGTGCTGGCTGCTGATGTCGAGATCCCTCAGTGCCGCGTCCATCTCTGCCGTGATCACGTTTCGCGCCGTGTTCAGCGTGAAACCGACGCTTTGCGTAAGCATGAAACTTTCCTTTGAGTAGTGATCCATCGAACTCTCCAGTTGCTGATTTATACAATAGCTGCATAGTCAGATATAGTCAAGATTTTTTTACTCCCGTTCTTCGCGACTGGTTTCGTTCCGTACATCGATCAGTGCCCACTGGCACCCGCTGCGCCCGCGCTCGCGCCCTTGCCGGGCTTCGTCACCCAGATCAGCGGAATGATCACGAGAAAAATGCCCCCCGACAGCCAGAAGATGTCGTTCAACCCCAGCATCGTGGCTTGTGCGTTCAGCGACGCCTCAAAGAACGCCGTGGCTTTGGCCGTGCTGACGTCGAGCGTTGTCTGCAGGTTGGCGATGGCGTCGACAAAGGTCGGATTGTTCACGCTCGTCTGTTCAGTCAGTCGCGCATGGTGCAGGATCGTGCGGTTGTTCCAGCCGGTACTCAACAGCGATGTTCCCACTGCGCCGGCGAAGATCCGCACGAAGTTCGAGAGACCGGCCGCCGCCGGGATCTTGTCAGGCGAAAGGCCCGACAGGATGATCGCGGTGAGCGGCGTGAAGAAGAGGGCGGTGGGAATGCCTTGCAGCAGGGTCGGAAGAACCAGGGTATAGGGGCCGACCCCCGTCGTGTAAAGCGAGCGCATGAAGAACACGCCGGCGAAGCCGAGAAAGGCAAGCGTGGCGAGCACCCGCATATCCGACTTCGGCATGATCTTGCCCAGAAACGGCGCGAGGATCACCGCGAAGATGCCGAGCGGCGCGGTGACGAGCCCTGCGTCGACCGAGCGGTAACCGAGAAAGCCCTGAATCCATTGGGGCAGGATGACCAGGTTCGCGAAGAACACGGCATACGCGACCGAAATCGCCACCGTGCCGCCGAGGAAGTTGCGTCCGGCAAAGAGCCGCAGGTTGATGATCGGCTTTTCCTCAGTCAATTCCCAGATCAGGAAGAACACGAAACTGATCAGCGCGAACACACTTAGCGCCCAGATTACCGGGGAGTTGAACCAGTCGAGATCCTTGCCCTTGTCGAGCATGATCTGCAGCGATGCGACCCACGCGATCAGCGAGAACAGGCCCACCTTGTCGATCGGCAATTTGCGTGCGGGTGTTTCGCGGTCGCGATAGATCGCCCAGATCGTGCCGGCGGCGAACAGGCCCACCGGAATGTTGATGTAGAAAATCCACGACCAGCTGTAGCTATCCGTAATCCAGCCGCCTAATGCCGGTCCCGCGATCGGGCCGACAGTGGCCGTCATTGCCCAGAGCGATAGCGCACTCGAGCTCTTCTCCTTCGGGAACGAGCCGAGCAGCATCGACTGCGAAAGCGGCACCAGCGGGCCTGCCACAGCGCCTTGCACTATCCGGGCCGCCAGCAATATCGGCAGGGTGGAGGCCAGGCCACACAACCATGACGAAAAGACGAACAGCAGGATCGCCCAGACGAACAGCTTGACCTGGCCCACACGCTGCGTGAGCCACCCGGTCAACGGAATCGATATGGCGTTGGCCGCGGCGAACAGGGTGATGACCCACGTGCCTTCGTCGACGGACACACCCAGGTTACCGGATATGGTCGGAATCGCGACGTTAGCGATCGACGAGTCCAGCACGTTCATGAACGTGGCGAGTGCCACGGCGAGCGTGCCAAGTGCGAATCTGGCGCCGGTTAGTGGCGCCGGGGCGCCTGCAGTTGTCGACGGGTTCATCTTGCATCCTGTAAGTTGATCCGGAGGTCGGCTGCCCAGTTTTCGGCAACCACAATATCTGATATGTCAGGTATATGAGCAAAAAAATAAAAGCCATTCGCCCGGGAAATCTGTCCTGGAGCCCGCGCAGGCATGCGCGGGTGAGTGGTCAGCATTTACGCGGTGGTTCGGTCGCAGTTATTTCTGATGTGACATTATCTGATACAGCAGATAGATGCAAGAATTTTTTCTGCGCCGCTCGCGAATGCGCGAAACGACGACTGGCGGATTTGATGGAACTGGCGGGCCGTCGCAAAGTTCTTGCGACGGCCCGCGCCGGGTCGAGCACGTCCGATCACACTGCCTTGATCAGCCCGAGTTGCTGAAGGGCGGTCACGCCATCGTCCAGTCCGATTTCTTCGACGATCTTGCCGGCGTTGAGTCGTAGCACGGTGGTGCCTGTGAAATGCATTTTCCGGCCGGTCGCCGCAGGTAACGATCCAATCAGAAAGTCGCTGAATGCCGGGCCGGTATGCGTACCGCCGCCTTCCCAGCGACCGACTACATAGTCTCCCTCGGCGATGAGATCAGCGGCACCCCAGAAGTTGAGGTCTGGAAATGCTTCGCGGAAACCGGTCATGAATGCCTTGATGTCCTCGCGGCCACGACGTGCTTCGTGCAGCGAGTAGCGAAGCAGCATGTCGGGCGCAGCCAGTTCGTCGACGATATCGAGGTTGCAGGTCTTGCCCCAGAAATCGTTGAACCAGCGTCCCACGACGGCCTTGTTGTCATCTTCTCTAGACATGATGAATTCCTCTGACAGTGGTTGGCAGAGAGAAACACAAACGCTTCCCTCTACCTGCACGGTATTTGCACCAGCCGTCGGCGGCCCCTCGTTTCTTGCTGCAATACTCGATGAATATCGAAGGCCTGGTGTCGAGACGCATGACGCGTCGCGATACCGGTTTCCTATGTCAAACATGTCATGCCGCCCGGCGTCGCGCGGAAGTCCGTAAAGATGACAAGAGGTGTGACCGTATCCTTCAGGCGTTGCTGCAAGTTCGGAGCAATTGAAGAGCAAAAAACGGAAGGGCGGCGCCGGACTGCCGGCGTAATCTGATTGCGCAATTGCTCAGATGTGAAAAGGAACGCGGGCGCCGCGTTTGCAGCGTCCGCGTGTAGCGGAATCAGAACGGATAAGCGGGAATCCGCGACCGGGTCGTGATCCATTGCCACTCGCTGAATTGATCGGCGTTAGTCAGCGTGCTGTGATTGAAGCCGTTGCCCGATGCGCCGACTCCACCGATCGGACCATACACCTCGTGCAACACTGTCTGATCGTTGATGTGGATGATGCCGGAGTGAAGCCGGCCAGCAATGCTTTGCGCTCGAGCGAGATTGGCCGACGCGACAGCCGCGACCAGTCCGTATTCCGTAGCATTGGCGAGCTCGACCGCTTCGTCGCCGGTCCTGAACATGGTGATCGGCGCCACGGGGCCAAAGATCTCCTCCTCGAATGCGGCCATGCCACGTGTCACGCCAGTGATAACAGTCGGTTCGAAAAAGAGCCCATTGCGCGAGCCGCCGGTCAATGCCTTTGCGCCCCTGGCGAGTGTCTCGGCGACAATGCGCTCTACATTGGCAGCCTGACGTTCATTGATGATGGGGCCGAGTTGAACCTTCTCGTCAAACGGATCGCCGACGATCAGCGCCTTGGCTTTTCTTGCCAGCGCTTCGGCATACGCTTCGGCGACTTTCTCATGGACAAGGTGACGCCCGGCCGTGAGGCAAATCTGTCCTTGATGGAAAAAAGAGCCCCATGCTCCGGCGCTCGCTGCCGCCTCGATATCCGCGTCGTCCAGTACGATGTAAGGGTTGTTGCCGCCAAGCTCGAGTGAGACGCGCTTGAGCTGGCCGCCCGCAATCGAGCCAATCTGCCGCCCCACGCGAGTGGACCCCGTGAAGCTGATCATATCGACCAGCGGTTCCTCGACGAGTGCCGCACCCGTCTCGGCGCCGCCAGGCAGAACATGGAAGAGCCCCGCGGGCAGCCCGGCTTCTTCGAACAGACGTGCGAAACTGACACCTCCCGCCGCCGGTGTTTGCAAATCGGGCTTCAGTATCACCGCATTGCCCATCGCGAGGGCCGGGCCGATCGCCCGCGAGCCCAGAATGAACGGTGAATTCCAGGGCGTGATGACGCCGATCACACCCACCGGAATACGCCGCGTGATGCTTTGGCGACCGGCCTCCGCAGTGGACGTGAGCACGCCCACCGGCTGACTGCCGAGAGCAGCGGCTTCCAGCACTTCCCGGGCGGACATCTGGACTTCCCATAATGCTTTCGCCCTGATCGAGCCGGTCTCCCTGACGATCTGATCGGCGAGTTCTTCGGCGTGCGTCAGCACGAGCCGGGAAAACTCCCTGAGTACATCGCCGCGCAGCGGGCCCGGTGTGGTTGCCCAATCCTTTTGGGCCTCGCGGGCAATAGCGGCTGCTACCGACACATCTTCCGGCGAAGCGATACCAATTTCGCCGAGCTTCGCGCCCGTTGCCTTCTCGATCACATTTTCACTGCCGAGGCCGGGGTTCTTCCATCCATTGCTGTAGATTTTCGCGCTCCAGACTTCTGTCGGAGCGAGTAGTGCTTGAGTCGTCATGTTCAGTTCACCAGAATGCTGCAACTGTTCGAATCCGCGCAGATTCACGCGGACAATTTCGCGGCGATGCGCTCGGCCAGCATGATGGTCGTGACGTTCGTCGGCACCGACGGAATGTCGGGAATAATCGAGGCGTCGACGACCCGCAACGCTTCGACGCCACGCACCTTGCCCCACGCGTCGACGACGGCGGTGGGATCGGAGTCGGCGCCCATAGGCACGGTCGAGGTAGGGTGGAGATAAGCGGCGACATTCGACACGATGTTCGCTCTGAGCGCCTTGCCGTCGTCTACGGTGTTGCCCGGCGCCATCTCGTGATCGATCACGTCCAGAAACGGTGCGCTTCGACCGATCTGGCGAGACAACTGCACGGCTTCGACTAACCGGCCGAGGTCATTCTGGTCATCGAAAAAGTTGTAGCGAATCTCCGGTGCGGCGCGCGGATCGCGACTCGATAGCCGCAACTGACCGATCGACTTCGGCAGAGTCACTGCACAGGCCAGAACGATTGCGCCACCGGTGGGGCTGACCTTCGGATCGATCAGATGCGTGCCCGAGATTTGGATATCAAGATCGCCGGGCGCCGCGCTCTGCGAGCGTGTCCACACTAGTACAACATCCCGAAAATAGATTGAATAATAAACTGCCCCGGTTATCATGACCGGATGAGCCGAGGCCGCCGTGCAACGCCAGTGAAGCTGGCGAATAAAGAACGACAGGAACTGCTATCGCTGATTGAGCGGAAGACGGCTATGCAGCGAGATGTGATGCGGGCGCGTATCGCGTTGTGGGCCCACGAGGGTCACTCCAATACGGTGATTGCGCGGGAACTGGGTGTCTCGGTGCAAACGGTCTGCCTGTGGCGCAAGCGCATTGCCCGGCAAGGTGTCCAGGGTATTCGCGAGGGCGAGCGCAGTGGCCGTCCGCCACGCATCACGCACGAAGCGCGACTGCAGTTGATTGCGCTGGCGTGTGAAGCGCAGGAGCCTGAGGGACGGGTCACGCCGACGCTCGACGAGATTGCGGCGCGTGCCGTGGAGCGCGGCGTCGTCGGGCAGATCAGCCGCAGTCACGTGCAGCGCATTCTGCAGGCCGGCGACGTACGCCCGCACCGGGTCCGGCAATGGCTGCACAGTCCAGACCCGGCCTTTCGCGAGAAGGTCAACGTGATTTGCAAGCTGTAGCGCAAGGCGCCGCGAAACGCGGTAGTGCTCAGCATCGACGAGAAGACCGGCATTCAGGCCATTGAGCGCAAGCACCCGGGACGGGCACCCGCGCCAGGACGGCTGCGTCGCCGTGAATTCGAATATATCCGTCACGGCACCCAGGCGTTGATTGCTGCGCTCGATGTGCATACCGGAAAGGTGTTGGCAGAGTGCCGCGAGCGGCGCACCCAGGACGATCTGGTAGCCTTCATGGAACGCGTGGCAGGCGCGTACCCAGATAAACAGGTGCACGTGGTTTGGGACAATCTGAACACGCATCGCGCGCAGGCCGTCTGGCAGGCGTTCAATGCGCGGCATGGCAAGCGGTTTCACTTCCACTTCACGCCGTTGCACGCAAGCTGGGTCAATCAGATCGAACTCTGGTTTGCCCGTTATACGCGCCGGGTGCTGCGCCATGCCAGCCACACCAGCACCGCGCACCTGCGCGAGCGCACCGGGCAGTTCGTCGGCGAGCACAATCAGGCCGCACGCCCCTTCAAATGGAGTTTCCGGGGCTATCCGCTGCAAAGCGGTGCATCGTAATCGAGGAACGCAGATGCCAGCTGTACCCGCCAAACACCACGCTGCTGAACTGCAGCGTCAACTGCGCAGCCTGCTCGGTCATGAGCAGATCGTCACGCAAGCCTACGGGCGCCACTTGCTGATCAAACGTCTGGATAATGACGAGCCAACCGTCGTGGCGCGCCTCACCGAGCTCGGCCGCAATCGATATGGCGCCGCCTTTCGCAGCCATAGTGGGCGTTGGGAACCGCTGCCGGGCACGGGTTCGCTCGACGAAATGGCCGATGTGGTCGTCACGCTCCTGCAGCCTTATTTGCAGCCTGATAATTATTAAACGTATTTACGGGATGTTGTACTAGTCGGCGCGCCGGACTATTTCGAGCGCCGCGGGAAACCGGCACATCCAGGGCAGCTTGCCGAACACGCGTGCATTCAGTTCCGCATGCCGAACACCGGCAAGCTGCAGGTCTGGCAATTGCGGCGCGATGCCGACGACCCCGAGGTGCAACTCGCCGCAGCAGTGACATGCAATACCAACGAGGCACGCTTGTGCTTCGCGCTGGAAGGTCTCGGTATTGCCTACATGTCGGATTTCACGGTACGCGATGCCCTCGATGACGGCAGGCTGGTGACGGTGCTGGACGAATACACGACTGACCACAACACCTTCCAGCTATTGTGGCCATCCGGCAGACATATCACGCCGAAGCTTCGGGCGTTCATCGATTTCATCAGCGAACACGTGCCGCTCGAAAAGGCGCGTCAATAGCTGTCACTGGCGAGCAGCCCGTGTTGCAGCGCAGTGTTGACACGAGTGCTCCCGAGTTAGATTGCCCTGATATCTACCAGACCGAATCGCCGCGGATCACCGCGTCGGCGCCACCGTCGATGAAAATGGTCTGGCCGGTCATATGGCCGTTCTTTTCGCTGGCGAGCCATGCGAGGAACTCGGCCGCGGCCGAAGGCTCGTATGGGCCGCCGAGTGGCATGGGTGTGCTGGCGCTAACGGCGCGCTTCTTATCGGGGTCCTCAAAAAGCCGCGCCAGCAATTCTGTTTTGACGAGTCCAGGCGCAAGCGCATTCAGCGGTATGCCCGATTCAGCCCAATCCGCATTGATCGCATTGCGCCGGATCCATCGTGAAAGCGCTCGCTTGGATGTTGCGTAGGCGTAGTTCGCATCTCGTGCCCGTTCCAATGCCTGTTCCTCTGTGCCGTTCAGCATCATGTTCAGAAGCTGCTCGTCGTAGGGATGGACGGAGGTAATGGAGGAGACGGCCAAGGCGCGAGGAGCCGCCGATTTCAGCAGCAGTGGCCGGAGCCCTTGCAAGGTTGCCACGGCGCCGTAATAGTTGATTGCTGCGGTGGCAGGGCCCGCAATATCGACACCTGCCACGGCAAGAACGGCGTCGATCGCGCCGCCGCTTTTTTGCGCCACCTGCTCAACCAGAGCGGTGCGTCCTTCAGATGTACTCAGGTCTGCGATGACTTCGGCATTGCGAATATCCGTGCCGATCACATAATGGCCCTGTGACTCAAGTAGCTGCCGGGTTGCCAGCCCGATGCCGTATGCCGCGCCTGTAATGACGTATGTTCTGAACGTATTGGACATAGAGAGTTCTCCTTTGAGGACGGCCCACAGGGGCGAAGCAGTCTATGCATCAGCCTGTAGCCGGGGATGGTTTGCACGACGACAAGGTAGCCGTCCCGGCGAGAATGATGAAGGAGGTTGCGGTTCCAGACAGTGCGGACAAGATGTCCGGAGGGCAAGGGCGATGGGCCGCGGTCATTTTCTGATCCAGGCCGCGACATGACGATCGAGGTTCCAGCAATCCATGCACGGACACGGTGCCGATTCGGCACTCAGGTGTGCGCGCCGTCACCGGAGCGGGGCAAAAACCTACTGTGTCGCGCCGAAATGCGGCGATTTTCGTTTGGCATGCTTCTAGCTTAGGAAGACGTGCAAGGAGCCGGCGCATCATCCGGTTTAACACACAATCTGGAAATGGACGGCTAGGGTTCCGGCCTGCTTCACGCAGGTGCTGGTCCGAGAGCTGTCGACCTCAGGTGAGGTTACACGGCGGGACAAAAGCCCGGGAGAGAACGCGATGTTTGCGCTGCTCCCTGCCGTCGCTAACCGTCCCTTCCGAGGTCAACCTCATGCGCAAGCTCGTTCGCATTCTCAGCATCGCCGCCGTCTCTCTCGCCGCTGTCGCTTCAACTCCCTCGTTTGCCGCCGGACGCACCGACTTCAAGGTGTGCTGGACCATTTACGCGGGCTGGATGCCGTGGGGGCAGGCCAAAACCCAGGGCATCGTTTCAAAGTGGGCCAAAAAATACGGCATCAACGTCGATGTCGTGCAACTGAACGATTACGTCGAATCCATCAATCAGTACACCGCAGGCAAGTTCGACGGCTGCGCGATGACCAACATGGACGCGCTGACCATCCCGGCCTCGGGCGGCGTGGATTCGACGGCGCTGATCGTCAGCGACTATTCGAACGGCAACGATGGCGTGCTCATCAAGGGTAAAGGCAAGCAGATTGCCGACCTGAAGGGCCAGCAGATCAACCTGGTCCAGTTCTCGGTATCGCACTACCTGCTGGCACGCGCCCTCGAAAGCGCGCATATGAGCGAGCGCGACCTCAAAGTGGTGAATACGTCCGACGCCGACATCTCGGGTGCGTTCGCCACGCCCGCCGTCCGCAACGCGGTGACGTGGAACCCGATGCTTGCCGACCTGAAGGCGCAACCAAACGTCACCGAAGTCTTCGACTCGAGCAAGATCCCCGGCGAAATCATGGACATGATGGTCGTCAACACGAAGACCTTGAACGACAACCCGGCGCTCGGCAAGGCGCTGACGGGCGCATGGTTCGAGATGGTCGCGTTGATGCGAGCCAATAACGCCGACAGCACCACTGCGCTCACCGCGATGGCAAAGGCATCGGGCACCGATCTCGCGGGCTTCAAAGGTCAACTGTCGACCACCGCGCTGTTCTACACGCCGAAGGCCGCAGTCGATTTCGTCACCAGCCCCGACATGCCGAAGATCATGACGCGCGTCGCGAAGTTCTCCTTCGATCACGGTCTGCTCGGACAGGATGCGAAGAGCGCGGACGTGGTCGGCATGGCGTTCGACAAGGGGGTCGTGATCGGCAACAGGAGCAACGTGAAGCTGCGCTTCGATCCGACCTACGTGGAAATGGCAGCGGCCGGCAAGCTCTGAGCCAGACAACACGCACTTCATAAGGCGCGCATCCATGCGACTCATCAATCGACGCCCCAGCCGAAGCGGCGGCCTGATGCTGCTGTTGCTGCCGTTCATCGTGCTGATGGCGGTTTATTTCACCGGGTCGTCGATGCGGCTCAAGGTCAATCCCGATGACAAGCTGCTGCCAAGCGCGACGCAAATGAGCGACGCCATCAAGGAGGTCGCTTTCAACGAGGACAAGCGCACGGGCGAGTATCTGCTGTGGTCCGACACGGTATCGAGCTTGCGGCGGCTCGGCATCGGCCTCGTGGTGAGTGCCGTGATCGCCCTGGTGGCGGCTATCGCGACCGGCTCGTTTCCGCTGGTGAGCGCAACGTTTTCACCGTTCATCACGGTGATTTCGATGATACCTCCGCTCGCGATGCTGCCGATTCTGTTCATCGTGTTCGGACTCGACGAATTGTCGAAGGTGGTACTGATCGTGGTCGGCATTACGCCGATGATCATCCGCGATCTGCATGCGCGGACTCGCGAGATTCCGACCGAGTTGTGGGTCAAGGCGCAGACGCTCGGCGCAACCAGTTGGACCTTGATTCTGCGTCTCGTGCTGCCGCAATTGCTGCCGCGCTTACTGGTGGCGATGCGTCTCTCACTCGGCGCTGCATGGCTGTTTCTGATCGCCGCGGAAGCAATCGCTTCGACGGACGGACTCGGCTACCGCATTTTTCTGGTGCGCCGCTACCTGGCGATGGACGTGATCCTGCCTTACGTCGCGTGGATCACGCTGCTCGCGTGGCTCACCGACGAGTTCCTGCGCCGCCTGACGCAATGGTCGTTCCCCTGGTATGGCGGAGGCGCACGATGATCGAAGTTCGTAACGTCTGGAAGGAATACGGCGATCAGGTCGTGCTCGAACGATTGACCCTGCGCGTCGAAGAGGGCGAGTTCTGTTCGATGGTCGGCGCATCGGGCTGTGGCAAGTCGACCTTCCTGCGGCTATTGCTCGGTCAGGAACGGGCGACGCGCGGCGAGATTCTGCTCGACGGCGAACCCTTGCCGAGGGAACCCGATGAACATCGCGGCGTGGTGTTCCAGCGCTATTCGGTGTTCGAGCATCTGAGCGTGCTGCGCAACGTGATGCTGGGACTCGAATTGCCGCGCGCGAAGTTCACGGGCCGGCTGTTCGGCGCACCGCGGCGTGCGGCACGTGACGAAGCCGCAGCGATGCTGGAGCGCGTGGGCCTCGGCGCGGCGCTGGATAAGTATCCGCAGCAACTGTCGGGCGGCATGCAACAGCGTCTCGCGATTGCCCAGGCGGTGATGATGAAGCCGCGCGTGTTGCTGCTTGATGAGCCATTCGGCGCGCTCGATCCCGGCATCCGCAAGGACATGCATGAATTGCTGCTGGGCCTATGGCGCGAATCGAAGCTGACGATCTTCATGGTCACGCATGATCTGAAGGAAGGCTTCACGCTGGGCAGCCGCGTGCTGGTGTTCGACAAGGTTCGCGTCGATCCTCAAGCGCCCGGCGCCTACGGCGCGCGCATCACCTACAACATTCCGCTCGACCACAGCCGCGACTCCGCATCGTCCATTCACATGGCCCGTGCCGTGGTGGAAGGCGCATCGCGTGTCGAAGCGGTCTCAGCCTAACGGGAATCTGAATAACATGGATTTGCTACTCGAAGAAACCGTCCCCGGCGGCGGTCACGTATCACTGATCGTCAAACGCGGCCAGTCGTTGCGCATCACCGACCTGCGCGGTGGTGCGAACGTCAGCGTCATGTTGATCAACGCCAGCGAGAAAAGCGAACGGCTCAACCTCCCCGATACGCTGAAGTGCCAGCACACGGCGAAACTCACCGCCGGTCATTGTCTGTACTCCGATATGGGCCGCGTGCTTGCCGCGATCGTTGCGGACACATGCGGATGGCACGACAGCATCGGCGGCGTATCGAACGCGGAAGAAGTGCACGAACGCTACGGCACAGGCTGCTATCAGGAGCTGCGCAATGCGTTCTATCGCAACGGCACCGACAACCTGCTCGTCGAGATGGGCAAGTGGGGGCTCGGCATTTCGGACCTGGTGATGACGCTCAATCTCTTTAGCCGTGTCGATGTCACTGACGCAGGCGCATTGAATTTCGTGCCAGGCAATTCGAAGGCGGGCGACTACGTCGACCTGTATGCGCCGATGAACACGCTCGTCGTGCTCACCGCGATCCAGCATCCGCTCGATCCGAATCCGGAGTACGCACCCAAGCCGGTCAAGCTCGCGTTGAGCCACGTGGAGCGCGACGTCGCCGAGCTTTGCCGAACCTCGTGCGAGGAAAACGTGCGCGGTTTCATCAACACCGATCGTTTCTTTCTTTGAGCGAGGCCTGACATCATGACAACGACGCTTACAGTCAGTGACAAACGCCCAGAACAGGCGGTCTTTCGCGTGACACTCGCGGCCGGTGAACCGTGGCTTCATGAACTGAAAGCGGGGCAAACGCTGCGCATTCTCGATCTGGAAGGCAATCAGGCTGTCGATACGCTGTTCTACAGTCTTGCCGATCCGCGTGAGCGTTTCGACCCGCAACGCACGCTGCGCCGGCAGAAAAGCCTGTACCTGACCACAGGCACCGTACTCTATTCGAACCTTGGCAATCCGATGCTGATGATCGTCGCCGATACCTGCGGCCGTCACGATACGCTCGGCGGCGCCTGCGCGCAGGAGAGCAATACGGTGCGCTACGCGTTGGAAAAGCGCTACATGCACAGCTGCCGCGATAACTACCTTCGCGCCTGTGCGCACGACGGACGTTTGTCGAAGCAGGATATCGGCGCGAACATCAACTTCTTCATGAACGTGCCGGTGACGTCCGAAGGCGGTCTTACATTCGAAGACGGCATCTCGGCGCCTGGCAAGTATGTCGAACTGCGTGCGGAAATGGATGTAATCGTGCTGATCTCCAACTGCCCGCAGCTGAACAATCCGTGCAACGCCTATAACCCCACGCCCGCCGAGTTGCTGATATGGAACTGAAGCGTATCCGCAACTGGATTTACTTCGTCATGCTGGTTCGCGCCGGACGATGCTGCACCCGCACGCGCGAACAACTGACCCACGCAGATCGCTGACACGGACCTCTGCCGCGGACGATTGCGGCTTGCAATTCCCACGTGGCGGGACGGCCCGCCCATGAATCCAGTCCCCTCTCATGTTCGAGAAAATCCTGATCGCCAATCGCGGCGCTATCGCGTGCCGCATCCTTAGAACGCTGCGTGAACTCGATGTAACCGGTATCGCCGTCTATGCGGAAGCGGATCGTGCGAGCCTTCATGTGAGCGAGGCGCCCATCGCGCACGGTCTCGGCGACGGTCAGGCTTCCGCCACTTACCTCGACACGGAAAAGATTCTCGAAATTGCCCGCCGCGAGAACGTGCAGGCGATCCATCCGGGCTACGGGTTCCTGTCGGAGAACGCGGCCTTTGGCGAAGCGTGCGAAGCGGCAGGCATCGCGTTCATCGGACCGACGCCGGCGCAATTGCGCGCTTTTGGACTGAAGCACACGGCTCGTGACATTGCGGCAGAGGAGGGCGTGCCGATGCTCGAAGGCACGGGCTTACTTGACGATCTGCCGGCAGCGCTCGATGCAGCGGCGTCGATCGGCTATCCGGTGATGCTGAAAAGTACGGCGGGCGGTGGCGGCATCGGCATGCGGGTGTGCTGGAACGCCGAGGAACTGAGCGCGCATTTCGAGGTGGTGAAGCGCCTCGGCCAGAACAACTTCAGCGATGCAGGCGTGTTCCTGGAAAAGTACATCGAGCGGGCGCGGCATCTGGAAGTGCAGGTCTTCGGCGACGGCCGCGGCGACGCGATCGCCCTTGGCGTGCGCGACTGCTCGGTGCAGCGGCGCAACCAGAAGGTGCTCGAAGAGACGCCCGCGCCTAATCTGCCGGACGGCATCCCGGCCGCCTTGTGCGACGCCGCGGTGAAGCTCGCAAAAGCGGTCAGTTACCGCTCGGCCGGCACGGTGGAATTCGTCTACGACAGCGCCGCTCAACAGTTCTATTTCCTCGAGGTGAATACGCGCCTGCAGGTCGAGCATGGCGTGACTGAGCAGGTCTGGGGCGTGGATCTCGTGCGCTGGATGATCGAACTGGCGGCGGGCACGCTCGCGCCGCTGCAGGCGCTCGCGGCGGGGTTGAAGCCGCAGGGGCACGCGATTCAGGCACGGCTCTACGCCGAAGACCCGGGCCGCGATTTCAAGCCGAGCCCGGGCTTGCTGACCGACGTCGCGTTTCCGCGCGCCGACGGGCGCGCGCTGCGCATCGATACGTGGATCGAGGCGGGCTGTGAAGTACCGCCATATTTCGACCCGATGCTGGCCAAGGTGATCGCATCGTCGCCGACGCGCGACGCGGCGCGCGAGGCGCTCAGTGACGCGTTACAGAACACGCGACTCTATGGCGTGGAGACAAACCGCGACTATCTGCGCCAGATCCTCGACGATCATCCGTTTGCCTCGGGCGAGCCGTGGACGCGCTGCCTCGAAGGGCTCAAGTATCGGGCAAGCACGATCGAAGTCGTGAGCGGCGGCACGCAGACGACCGTGCAGGATCATCCGGGCCGCCTCGGCTATTGGGCGGTCGGCATTCCGCCGTCCGGTCCAATGGACGACCGTGCGTTGCGGCTCGGCAACCGGCTGCTCGGCAACGGCGCCGACGCTGCCGCGCTCGAAATCACGATGAGTGGGCCCACCTTGCGCTTCAACACGGACGCCGTCGTCGTTGTGACGGGCGCGAATCTGCCCGCGCTGCTCGACGATATCGAACAGCCGTTGAACACGACCCTGTTCGTGGCGGCCGGTTCGACGCTCGCGCTCGGCACGATTCGCGGCGCGGGTGCGCGTGCCTACCTGTGCGTGCGCGGCGGCTTCGACGTCGCGGTGTATCTCGGCAGCCGCAGCACCTTCACGCTCGGCCAGTTCGGCGGACATGGTGGGCGAGCGTTGCGTGCGGGCGATGTGCTGCATCTTCATTCGTTGCAGGACGAGCGCGCGGGCGCGGTACTCGCAAATGTTCCCGTGCTGGAAACCGTGCGTACGCTGCGCGTGATCTATGGCCCTCACGGTGCGCCGGAGTACTTCAGCCCGCGCTATATCGAGCAGTTTTTCGACACCGAATGGGAGATCCATTTCAACTCCAGCCGCACTGGCGTGCGTCTGATTGGACCGAAGCCGGAGTGGTCGCGCGAAGACGGCGGCGAGGCAGGATTGCATCCGTCGAACATTCACGACAACCCGTACGCGGTCGGCGCCGTCGATTTCACCGGCGACATGCCGGTGATTCTCGGACCCGATGGTCCGAGCCTTGGCGGCTTCGTATGTCCGGTAACGATCATCGAGGCGGATCTTTGGCAAATCGGCCAGTTGAAGGCCGGTGACAAGCTGCGCTTCGTGCCGGTGCAGATCGATGAAGCTCGTGAGGCAGCACGCCAGCGTCTGCGCGAATTGCAGACGCTCGAATTCGAGGGGAGGCCGGCATACACGAAGGCAGCAGCGCTCACGTCGCCGATCGTGCTCGATACCGGCACGGATCGCGAACGGCTCGTCGCTCGGGTTTCCGGTGACACACATCTGCTGCTCGAAATCGGCCCGACGGAACTCGATCTCGTCTTGCGTTTCCGGGGTCATGCGCTGATGCAGTCGCTCGAGGCGATGGCGCTGCCTGGCGTGATCGATCTGACGCCCGGCATCCGCTCACTGCAAATTCACTATCAACCTGAAAGCCTGCCGCTCTCGAAGTTGCTCGCGATCGTCGAGCGCGCGTGGCAGGACGTTATGTTGCAAAAGGATTTGCGCGCACCGTCACGAATCGTGCATTTACCGCTGTCGTGGGACGATCCCGCGTGCCGGCTCGCGATCGACAAATACATGACCACGGTGCGCAAGGACGCGCCCTGGTGTCCGAGCAATCTCGAGTTTATCCGCCGCATCAACGACCTCGATTCGATCGACGCCGTCAAACGGATTGTCTTCGATGCCAGCTATCTCGTGATGGGGCTCGGCGACGTGTATCTCGGCGCGCCGGTCGCGACGCCGCTCGATCCGCGCCACCGGCTGGTGACGACCAAATACAACCCGGCGCGCACGTGGACGGCGGAGAACTCGGTCGGCATCGGCGGAGCGTATCTGTGCGTGTATGGGATGGAAGGGCCAGGCGGTTATCAGTTCGTTGGCCGCACGTTGCAGATGTGGAACCGCTATCGGGAAGTCGCGGATTTCGCGGGGCGGCCGTACCTGTTGCGCTTCTTCGACCAGATCCGCTTCTACGAAGTCGCTGCCGACGAGTTGCTGCGTATTCGCGCGGATTTTCCGCTCGGGCGCTATCCATTGAAGATCGAAGAGACCGAGTTGTCGCTGGCCGACTATCAAACGTTTCTCACGCGCGAATCCACCGGCATCCAGCAATTCCGCGCGCGGCAGCAGGCCGCGTTTCAGGCCGAACGCGAGCGTTGGCGCGAAGCGGGAACGGCAGAAGAGGGTTTCGACCCGCCAGTCACGGAGAGCGTGGAACTGGCGCCGCTGGCAGACGGGGACATTGCGGTGGACAGCGAGATTGCCGGCAGCCTCTGGCAGGTGCGGGTGGCGTCCGGCGATAGGGTCGAGGCGGGCGACGTGCTGTTCGTCATCGAGTCGATGAAAATGGAAATCTCCGTGTGCGCGCCGTGTGCGGGGACCGTCGGCGAAATTCACGTGGCGCCCGGTTCGCCGGTGCGCGCGGGGCAGCGGGTTGCCGTTATCGAACGTCTTTGATTTTCCTGGGAAAACACTCATGTCTTCATTCGATCTGCGCCTGTCCACGCTACGCGGCGCTTACCGTGCCGGCACACTGACGCCGCGCAAGTTGATCGGCGAGTTGCTGGCGAAAGCCGCAGCACTGAATCCCGAGTTTCATCTGTTCATCCACCTTCTGAGCGAAACGGAAGTTGCGCCGTATCTGGACTGGCTGGAAACACAGGATATCGAAGCATTGCCGCTCTATGGCATTCCCTTCGCGATCAAGGACAACATCGATCTGGCCGGTGTTCCGACAACGGCCGCTTGCCCTGCGTTCGCCTATACGCCGGTAGAGTCGGCGACACTCGTTGCGCAGTTGATCGCACTGGGCGCCGTGCCGATTGGGAAGACCAATCTCGATCAGTTCGCCACTGGCCTTAACGGCACGCGTTCACCGTACGGCAAATGCCGTAACAGTGTGCATCCTGACTATCCGTCGGGCGGATCGAGCGCGGGTTCTTCGCTGGCCGTCGCGCTGGGCGCCGCCAGCTTCGCGCTCGGCACTGACACGGCAGGCTCGGGCCGCGTGCCGGCAGGATTGAACAACCTCGTCGGGCTCAAGGCGAGCAAAGGTCTGCTGTCGGCCGCCGGCGTTGTGCCGGCCTGTCGCACGCTCGATTGCGTGACGTACTTCACGGCGACCGCGCGCGAGGCCAGCGAACTGCTCGCACTCACGGCACAAGCCGATCCTCGCGATGCATACAGCCGCAAGAACCCACAATGGAACGATGCGCGCGCGTTCGGCAAGCTCGCCATATTCCGGTTCGGCGTGCCGTCGCAACTCGAATTCGCGGGCTGTGCCGAAAGCCCTGTGTTGTTTGCGAAGGCTCGCGCGATGCTCGAAGCGGCGGGCGGCGAGGCCGTCGAAATCGACTTCGCGCCGTTCGTCGAGGCGGCGAACCTGCTTTACGAAGGCCCTTGGGTCGCGGAGCGCTACAGCGTTGTGGGCGATTTGGTGGAAGCGAACGCGCAGGCCGTGTTGCCGGTCATTCGCGATGTGCTGGCGAAAGCGCCAGGGGCGAGCGCAGTCGAACTCTTTCGTGCGCAATATCGCCTGCAAGCGTTGAAGGCGATCTGTGACGCGACGCTTGAACCACTCGACTTCGTCCTGACGCCGACCTATCCGCGTGCCGTCACGCTGGCCGAGCTGGAACGCGACCCCATCGGGCCGAACTCGTTGCTCGGCTACTACACGAACTTCATGAACCTGCTTGACTACGCGGCAGTCGCAACGCCGACCGCGTTCATGGCAAATGGCCTGCCGTGGGGGGTAACCGTGTTCGGCCGGGCGTTCACGGATCAGTATCTGTTGAGCGCGGCGGACATGTTGCAACGGATGAGCGGAATCGAATGCGTCGGCGGTGGCAAGGCCGATGCGAACAACGGGCCTAAGGCGAGCAACGATCGCGTAAAGGTCGCGGTGTGCGGCGCCCATATGCAGGGTTTGCCGCTCAATCGTGACCTGGTTTGTCGCGGTGCACGCCTGGTGGAAGTTACACAAACCGCGCCGCATTATCGCTTGTCTGCGCTGGCCGCCACGCCAGATGGCACGCGGCGGCCCGGCATGCGGCGAGTGTCGGACGGCGGCACGGCGATCGCGATTGAGGTCTGGGAGATGCCCAGTCTGGAATTGGGCTCGTTCATCACCACTATTCCCTCTCCGCTTTCGCTAGGAAAGGTTGAACTGGCGAATGGCGAGTGGGTGACGGGATTCGTGTGCGAATCGTATGGGCTGGAGTCTGGCACCGACATCACGGAGTGGGGCGGCTGGCGAGCATGGCTTGCCAGCCGTATTTCTTCCTCAAGCGATTCCCAGTACCTGGAAAATCGGTAAATGTATTTCATCAAAGCGATTCGCTTTCGCAATCAGATCGCCGCTGGTGTCGAGCAGTTGCGAGGCGACGCGAGCGCCGCCTTAATTCTGCTCGCCGGCCGCTTCGAGGATCAGACCTGCCACTTCAGTCGGATGCGAAAGCAGCGACACGTGGCTCGACTTAAGCTCGATCGTATGCGCGTGCATCCGGTTCGCCATGAAGCGCTCCTGATCGGGGTTGATGGTCCGATCGTCAGTCGACACCGCATACCAGGTCGGCTTGTCGTGCCACGCGGCGACGGTCGTCTTCGCCATCGTGATCGCCTTGCCAATCGGCTGCTGAACCGCATAGAAGGTTTCTGCTTCAGCCGTCGGTAGATCGCCGGCGAAGTCTTTCACAAATGCCTGCTCGGAGAGCTTGCCGTAGCCTTCGGCCGACCAATGAAGCCCAGCCCTTTCAAGGTCTTTGCGCGGCAAACCTGGTAACCTGGCGACCTGTTCAAGGACGATGGGTACGAAGGGATGTTTGACGAGGTGATGAAGCGTTTCGAGCAGCAGGCACCGGTATGCGTGATGGCACGCCTGGCACTGCAGAGAGCCCTCGCACCGCAATGGGTCGACGAGGTGTTTGCCGAGCATCGGCTGCGGCAATATCCACGGGAATTGCTGTTCTCGACGGTGGTGGAACTGATGACGCTGGTGTCGCTGGGACTGAGTCCGTCGCTGCACGCTGCGGCGACGCAGACGAAGCACCTACCGGTGTCGCTGGCCGCGCTGTACGAGAAGCTCAACCGCACCGAACCCGCGATCCTGCGTGCCCTGGTACAGGGCAGCGCCCAGCGTCTGGAGCCGGTGCTGGCGGCGTGGCCATGCCAGGCTAGCCTGCCCGGCTGGCGTGTGCGTGTGCTTGATGGCAATCACCTGCCGGCCAGTGAGAAGCGGCTGGCAGCGCTGCGCGAACAGCGGGGCGCCGCGTTGCCCGGGCATGCTCTGGTCGTCTACGAGCCGGATCTGGGTCTGGTCACGGATCTGATCGCTGTTGAGGATGCGCACGCGCAGGAGCGTTCCGCGGTGGCCCCGCTGCTCGAATGTGCCGGCCCGGGCGAGCTGTGGCTGGCCGACCGGAATTTCTGTACCAGCACGATCCTGCTGGGCTGGCATCAGGCACAGGCCAGCTTCATCGTGCGCGAACATGGCCGCAACAGCCCGCCGCTTGCCAGTAGTGGGCCATGGGTGGACGCTGCGCGCATCGAGACCGGACAGGTACGTGAGCAACGCATTGACCTGAAGTCCGGGCTGCAGGGCTGGCGGCGCATCGAACTGCAGCTGGACCAGCCTACCGATGCGGGAGACACGGTGATCAGGCTGTGGAGCAATCTGCCTGCCGCGGTAGGCGCACACGAGATCGCCCGGCTGTACCGCAAGCGCTGGCGTATCGAAGGCATGTTCCAGCGACTCGAGTCGGTCCTGCATAGCGAGATCCGCACCCTGGGGCATCCACGTGCCGCGCTGCTGGGTTTTACCGTCGCGGTGCTGGCGTACAACGTGCTGGCCACGCTCAAGCGCAGTGTTCAAACTGCCCATGCTGCAGCCGATGAAACCGATGCAGCGCCAACGGAGGTCTCGACGTATTACCTTGCTGTGCAGATTCGCACCCAGTATGAGGGCATGCTCATCGCGCTGCCGCCGGATGAATGGTCGCACTGGAGCGATGCCACGCCCGATGTGATTGCCGGCAAACTGCTCGAGCTGGCACGATGCGTCGACCCAGCCCAGGTACGCACACGCAGGCGTGGTCCCAAGACCCGCAAACGCGCCCCCTATGTCGAAGGTGCAGTAGCCCGTGCCCATCACAGTACAGCCCGCCTGCTTAAGCGCGCCAAGGGCGGGACATCTTGATCAAGACCTTGAAAGGGCTGGCTGTAAGCACGCGTCCGCAATGGGCACTGACCCGCATCAATTCTTTCAAAAATGTTCATTTGCACGCGATGCGTAATGACTGAGAAAGCAGATCGCCACTTCCCGGTAATAGCGGGATGTTCCAATGCACGTGGGTTTGTAAGCGGTCCCACGCAGCCGCTCGTTTCGCCACGAAACGGCGGACGGAAAACAATTAGCAAAACGACATCCGGAGTTAATCGCATGCTTTCTCGAGCCTTCCTGTTGGGCGTATCAGGCATTGCTTTAGCCGTCTCGCTGTACGCGTGCGGCGGTAGTGGATCAAATGGGCTCACGCCTGTAACAACGCAAGATCAGTTGACGACGGCGACGCCCATCAAGCACGTGGTCGTGATTTATAACGAGAACGTCTCGTTCGACCACTACTTCGCAACCTACCCGAATGCGACGAACCCGTCGGGCGAACCTGCGTTCACAGCTGCCGCAGGCACACCGTCGGTAAATGGTCTAAGCGGCACGCTGCTGACCAACAATCCGAACCTTATTAATACACTTAACGGTGCCGGTGCTACGAATCCGTTCCGACTGGACCGTACGCAGGCAGCAACTGCCGACCAGAATCACGCCTATACGGCAGAGCAGCAGGCATATAACAATGGCGCGGCCGACCTGTTCCCGTTGTATACGGGTAAAGGGTCGAGCGGCGGCGCAGGCGCGTTCGGTACGACCGGCCAGGTCATGGGCTACTACGACGGCAACACAGTTGCGGCCATGTGGAACTGGGCGCAACACTTTGCGATGAGCGACAACGCGTATACGGATACGTTTGGTCCGTCGACGCCGGGTGCCCTGGAAGTTATCTCCGGCCAGAATAACGGTGTGCAACTGGTCAAGACTAGCCAGCAGCCGTTCAATCTGACGACAGCATCGCACTCTTACTACGTCAACGATGGTCAAGGTGGCATCACCCTAATCAATGACGTTGACCCGGCGAACGATCCGTGCTCCAGCACGACAGATCAGATTCTGATGTCTGGCAAGAACATCGGCGACCTGCTTAACGCCAAGAACGTCACGTGGGGCGGCTTCATGGGCGGCTTCAACCTGTCGACGACCAACAGCAATGGTACGACGGGCTGCAAGCGCAGCACGGTGTCACCGGTGGTTGGTCAAGCGACGGCCGACTACATTCCGCATCACAACTGGTTCCAGTACTACGCGTCGACGGCAAACGCGCAGCACTTGCGCCCGAGCTCGACGGCTGCCATCGGCTTCACGCTTGAATCCGACGGCAAGACGGCTGACCCGGCGAACCACCAGTACGACTCCGACGATTTCTTCACCGCGGTGAAAGCAGGTAACTATCCGTCCGTGAGCTTTATCAAGGCCCCGGCGTTCCAGGACGGCCATGCAGGCTACTCCGATCCGCTCGACGAGCAGGCATTTACGGCCAAGGTGGTTAACTTCCTGCAGCAACAGCCTGACTGGAAGAACACTGCAGTTATTGTTGCGTGGGACGATTCGGATGGCTGGTACGACCATGCTTATGCGAATCCGACGAGCTCGTCGTTCGACGCTCAGGCGGACCAACTGAACGGTGCCGGTAAGTGCGGTTCGGGAACGGCTCCGGTCGGTGTGAAGGGCGCTGCGGTCAATGGTCGATGCGGCCCGGGTACGCGTATCCCGTTCCTCGTGATTTCGCCATGGGCTAAGGTCAATTATGTTGACCACACCCCGATTAGCCAGGCATCAGTGGTTCGCTTTATCGAAGACAACTGGCTGGGCAGCCAACGCATCGGCGGCGGTTCCTTCGATGCAACGGCCGGCAGCATTATGGGCCTGTTCAACTTCAGTGGCACCGGCAACAACCCCACTGTGTTTGTCGACCCGAATCTGGGTTCGGTGGTCCCCTCGGTACCTGCCATCTAAATTCCGCAGATTGCATCGACGCATGCGTGTCGATGCGAAACGGAACATTACTTCGGTGTTGCCAGCCCTTCGGGCTGGCAACATTTTTCGTTTTCAGATTCCTTGTCGTCGTTCATATGCCCGCCTCTTCAGTTCGCCCAACTGAAACAAGTCCCATTCAGAGTCGATCCCAGTTTAGCGTCCGGCGCACGCTTGTGTGGGTTGTCGCCATAGCGGCCGTCATCGCCGTCGGCCTATGCGGCTGGGAGCTGCTGTATCCCTCACGCGTACCTGCGGCAGTGGGCGCGGTGGTCGAAAGCGTCACGGGTGCGAACGCCAATCCTATTGAGCTCCAGCGTCCCGTAGCGCCGGCCCAGCTGAGTGCAGTAGCCCAACTTGGGAAGAAGATATTTTTCGACCCCACGCTTTCAGCCTCCGGCCGCCAGTCATGCGCTTCGTGCCACAGTCCGGAGCATGCATATGCTCCCGCCAATAATCTGGCTGTCCAATTGGGCGGACCATCGTTGTCGCAGCAAGGCTACCGGCCGCCACCGTCGCTGATGTATCTCTACCGGCAGCCGAATTTCAGTATCGGACCGGATTCGGGCGACGCGGACAACGCCCCTGATCTAGCGCAGGTTGCAAGTCAAGTGTCCGGTGTGGCGAGAGCACAAAAGAACGCGGGAGTGGCGCCTGCCGCTCCCGCGATGGTTCCTCAGGGCGGGATGTTCTGGGACGGCCGCGCGGATACGCTGCAGGCACAAGCGTCTGGACCGATGCTCAATCCGGTTGAGATGGCGAACACGGGTGTGGCGGATGTTATTGCGAAGCTCGAGCGCACGCCCTATAGGAACGACTTCGTCCAGATTTTTGGGGCGAATGTATTCGAAAATGCAACGCTTGCGATGTCCGAGGCGATGTTTGCGGTCGCACGCTATCAGGTGGAAGATCTGTCGTTCCATCCGTACACCAGCAAGTATGACTACTGGCTGGAAGGCAAGGCGCGGCTCAGTCAGGCGGAATTGCATGGACTGCGTCTGTTCAACGACCCGGACAAGGCCAACTGTGCCGGTTGCCACCTTTCGAAGCCGGGCTCTGACGGCCTGCCGCCGATGTTCACCGACTACGAGTACGAAGCGCTCGGCGTGCCCCGCAACAACCACCTTGTCGTCAATAAAGACCATAGTTTCTTCGACATGGGTATCTGTGGTCCATTCAGGACGGACCTCAAAGATCAGACACAATATTGCGGCATGTTCCTCACGCCGACGCTGCGGAACGTGTCGACGCGCAAGGTGTTTTTTCACAATGGCGTCTATACCTCGCTTGAAGATGTCATGGCCTTCTACAACGAACGCAACACCGCTCCACAAAAGTTTTATCCGCACTACGCGGATGGGAAAATCCAGAAGTACGACGACCTGCCGATACAGTTTCATGTGAACATCGACGACAAGGATGCGCCCTTCGACCGGAAGTTCGGAGACAAGCCCGCGATGACTGACGCGGACATTCGTGACATCATTGCGTTTCTGAAGACGTTGAATGACGGATACCAAGTCAGCGCGCACTAGGCCATATCGCCTTTGCTGGGCACAAAGGGCTGCGCTGATGCCACCGCGACCCTTTGTTTTTGCTGCGACCTGTCCTGCGCTACCGAAATGAGACGACGCAAGCATCTGGTCGTCAATGACGTCAGCAATTATTGAACGCAATCTGGCCGTGAAAAATCCCAAAATTCACCTCCCTCTCGCATTGCATCACAAGGCGGAACGGTACGTGGATGCTGCCTCGTACCTTGACGAACTCAGATTGCAAGGTGCGGAAGGGCACCTCGCGCGATGTCCTTTCTGTCGTCGCGAGATGATGATTGTGGAGAATGACGAGCGGCTAGGACTTCAGTTCTTCCACCGACAGCATTTTTCTTCATCGCCGTGCCCGCTCACAACGAGCGCTGTCCAGCCCCCGGTCCTCTTCGCGCGAGGGATGCCGAGTATCGAGGTTGAGAGCCGCAATCGTGCCGCTTTTATTGCGCGATGGCAGGCTCACTTCGCCGTAATGGCCGATCTGGTCAAATCGCTTTCCATCGAGCGCTTTGTCAACCTCATATCGGTTGCCGACGTGCTGAATCTATGGTCTTACAGCGAGCTCGAGCAGGTTGACGTCCCGTTCATACTCCTTGTGCTTGCGGAGGTAATGACCGATGAGTCGGTTGGGCATGAAAAGGTGTGGGTTCGGTTTGTTTTTGAAGGCCGAATCAGATCGGTGAGCGACTTGTGGGCCGGGCCCGAGATGAGCGCCAAACTTTATAGAATTCAATACAAGCGGCAAAAAAACACGAGAATGCCAACCGCAAGAGACATTGTCGTCTGCGCAGAGGTAGAGCGTTCGCGCGTCCCACTGGACTCGCGCGCGGTTTCGATGTCCGACTCCGATGAGGCTTTATTCGACGCACTTTTAGAGACGGTTGAACTCAACCTGCGAAACCGCCAGGCAGCTTCGTCCTGAAAAACAAAAGCAATTGGCGATTCCGTTGCCTTCGTCCGTCAGATTCACGCACCTTGGCTAATCAGAAGTCAAGTTGATCCGCTGTGATGCCAAGCGCCGCAGCAATCTTTGTGCGCGAGGACTCCCTCAGCCGCTTTTTACCTTCCTGTTGAGAGTAGGCCGATTGACTGATACCCATGTGCGCAGCGATTTCTGCCTGGGTCAGCCCAAGGTGCTCCCGCCACGCTCGAGACGGAGTTGCACCATCGACCGTCGCGTTCACGACTTCATGTGGAATCGGTCTACGTTCGGCGCCATGCTCGGCGGCATGGCCAGCGACATGAAGTTGGCCAAGGCGAGCAAGGCCGCGCCAGGCGTAGTCTTGCCTGCTACAGACTTGCCCATCTGTACGCCACAATTTCCCATCCCAGTAGCGCAATATGCTCCACGATCTAATCAACCAGTGGGTTTCGTATAAGCCTTCCCTGACAGGCTTGATCGAGGAAGGAAACCAGGGCGTTTTCCTCATGTTCAGCACGCCGCTCATCGACGATCCTTCGTACACAAGCGACTGAAACAGTACTTCTTGGTCCTTTTGTTGCGCCAAAGTCTTTGGCCTCGTCTTCGGAATTATCGCATTCGTCTCGGATGCACGTATCAGTCCATTGGTCTGTTATGGCTGAACAGCCACTATGTGCATTTCTACGCATAGTGACCAGCAACCGGAGCCAAGCTAAAGTCGACACTCTAGTGTTTCGTCAGGCCTCAAATGTCGGATATAGCCTGGACAGTTTGATGCGGGCATCGTCGGTGGTGAACTGCCAGTTGATCCTGGCCTTAAGCTGATCTCGTCGAGCCTGCCAGGCGGCCACCTCGCGGCACACCGTGTCGATGTTGTCGATGCGCCGGTCGAGGCACTGCTTGATCATCACATTGAGTTCGATCTCGGCCATGTCCAGCCAACTGCCATGTTTGGGCGTGTAGACAAATTCAAACCGGTCCCACAGCGCTTTGGCCTGCGATGGCGGGAAGGTTTCGTAGGGCGCGGCGGCCGTGTGGGTGTTCAGGTTGTCCATCACGAGGGTGATTCGTTGCGCATCCGGGTAGGCCTGGGCAATGTCCTGTACGAAGCGGGACCATTGCACCCTGGTCCGGGAGTCGGTGACTTTCGTCAGACGCCGTCCGGCAAGGGGTTCCGATGCCATGAAGACATTGCACACGCCACAGCGCTCGTACTCATAGTCCTCCCGCGCAGGACGCCCTGGTGCCGCTTTGATCGGTTCGCGGGTCTGGCGAATCAACTGCCGCGGCGTCTCGTCCATGCACACCACGGGGCGCGTCGCGTCGTAGGGCCGGTGGTACACATCGAGCACGTTTTCCATGGCCGCCACGAACTCCGCGTTCGCTTTGGGCGGGATAATCCAGCCTATCTTGCGCCACGGCTTGAGTTCGTTTTTTTGAGCGCACGCCGCACCGTTTCGTGCGAGAGACTATCCACGTACTCCAGCTCTACGGCACGCTGCGCCAATCGCCGCAGCGACCAGTTCGCCTGGCCCTCGGGAGGCTCGCCGCAGCTCAGCGCAATCAGGCGGGCCTCAAGCTCGCCGTCAATCTTGCTGTCGTAGACCCTTTGGCCCGGCGGCCTGACAAGCGCGGCTTCGTAGCCTTCCTCCACGAAACGTTTCTTCACCCGGTCGATCTTGCGCGCGCTCACGTGCAACACCGCTGCGACCTCTTGCCCGGAGCGACGGCAGCGCCCTGAAGAGGTGTCGCAATTCAACAGAATGAGAGCGTTGATTACCTTCTGGGACTGGTGCGAACCTTTGCTCACAATCGCTTCGAGTTGCTCTCTTTCTTTCGCCGTCAGGGTAACGATGTATTTTTCCATTCCCCGATTTTCGCGCAGCGTGCTCGTGGTTACAACGTCTTTCCCCGGCCCCATATTTACCGACAGTTCACGGAAGTCACGACACTAGGCAATGAAATCTGCACCCGCCTGAAGGCGAAATGTGTCTGGGTTGAAAACGACTTCGACGGCCTGATTCCCGGACTTAAGGCGAGGAAGTTCGATGGCGTGCTGTCCTCGATGACGATCACGGCAGAGCGCGCAGAACAGATCGCGTTCTCGTCTCCGCTCTTCGAAACGCCGACCGCGCTCGTCGCCAGGAAAGGCTCGGGCCTGCACCCGACGGTCGAGTCGCTCAAAGGCAGATCGGTTGGTGTCGAGCAAGGCACGATTCAGGAAACCTACGCCAAGAGATGGGAAGCGAACGGCGTGAAGGTCGTTTCCTACCAGAACCAGGATCAGGTTTATCAAGACCTGGAGGCAGGCCGCATCGATGCCGCGCTGCAGGACCAGGTTCAGGCCGAGCTGGGCTTTCTGAAGATGCCGCGCGGCAACGGGTACGCGCTCGCCGGCGAAGCGATTCCGAGCGGCGCGGCGGCAATCGGTCTTCGCAAGGCAGACACGGACCTGAAGGCCGATATCGACAAGGCCATCGACGGCATGATGAGGGACGGCGCTTATAAGAAGATCGAGAAGAAGTACTTCGACTTCGACATTGCGCCGAGGAGCTGACGGACGGACCAGTGCGCTTTTTGCACGCCCTGTTGTCCGATCGAAGGGCTCCCCAGAGGCGGAGCCCTTTTGCTTGTACCGCCCCTAGTCGCAACCGGTTGTTAGCGGGAGTAGGCCCTGCCAGACTGCTGAAATTTGCCGCTGGTTGTGCAGCACCGCGCGCGCATCATGCCGCCATCCGATGTTCGTAATACGGCCGTTCGCGGTCATCAAGAATGGCGTATTGCGCAGCCAGTTCGGACGGATTTGGATTGAGCCACGCATCGACGTTCTCCGGCTTGATCGGGATGATGCAGCGATCATGACCGGCGGCCGCGACCTCTGGTGGAGGCTCGTCGGTACGGGGACAAATTATTCGCCCATGCAGCACACTTTTTTGGCGATCTTCGAAACTGCGACAGACCGGCCAGCCTGACAAAAGGACAAGCGGTGCTGGCGACACTGCGTGTTTCAGGCGAACTGTAGAATCAGCGCCCAAGTCAGCAGGCAGATCTGCGGAAGGCGGGCAGGGCGTGGCAAAGGAAAATAAGTTGAGCTGGCAAAAACTTATATTATTCTTATAATAGAAGTACGAACGCGATCAACTGGACCCAGAAAGCGGCGAAACAATTGCGCAAGCTTGACCGGCAGCATCAGGTTGCGATTCGTGACGGCGTGAGCACTCTGGCCGCGATGCCAGATTGCCAGAGCGTGAAAGCGCTGACCGATCATGAATACGGCTACCGGCTCCGCGTCGGCAATTACCGGGTCTTGTTCAACTGGGACGGCGCTATCAAGGTCGTCGAGATTGAGGAAGTGAGGAAACGCAATGAACGCACGTACTAACATTCAGGTCATCAACGGACCGGACGGCAAACCCGCCTATGTCGTGATTCCGTACGCGGAGTATGTCGCCGAGCATAGTGCTGAACGCGGCCTGATTCCGCACGAAGTCGTGAGCCTGACGGTTGACGGTGCAACGCCGGTTCGCGCCTGGCGCGAGCATCTTGGCCTAACGCAAGTTGAAGTCGCTGCACGTATGGGCATCAGTCAATCGGCCTACGCACAGCAGGAAGGCAGCGATCGCTTGCGCAAGGCTTCACGCGAAAAGATCGCGATCGCGCTCGGCATCACGGCGGCTCAGCTCGATTTCTGACCGTTCCCAAACCATCCAGATTACATGGGGCGCTAGACGCCCCATTTTTCCGCCCATACGTCCGTTAGCCGTCACGATGCTGTTTTGTCGTGCACGTACGCAGGTGGGCCAATGCCCGCAAACATCCGGCCTGAGCGCCACATTCGCGGCAGCTCGACTGCGAGCGTACGCCAGCGCGCGAGCACAGCCGCGAACGTGCCTTCACGCTTGGCGCGACGGATTTTGTCGACTACGTTCCAGCCGCGTACGTATAGCGCGAAGCTGCGCCTGCTGGAAAGGTAATGCGGGGCGTGGACGCCGACCCACGCGAGCAATTCAGCGGGCGGGACGTCCGGAACCGCGGGATCGGGTTCGATATTGGCCACTACAGGCGTTTCGTCGGCTGGCATACCGCCGCTGGAATTGCCTTGTGTCGCGGAGGTCTCAAGCGCGAGCAGGCGAAGCATTTCGATGCGATGCCACGGTATTGGCGAACGGCCGGCGACGTAGTTGCGGATTGTGCGCGAGCAACAGCGCAACGTTCGGGCGACTGCGGCGATTGAAAGACCGTTGGTCAGGGCGAGAAGCTCTTGCAGGCAGCCATGCCGTTGTTCTGCAGACACCTGGAATCCTGCTGGAAATCGGAAGCGGCGCGTAATCTAACGTAAACGTTACAAAACTTACAAATAGATGCGCTCGACGACCGAATGTAGCCCGAGGTGAGCAAGTTAGAGAACTTCAATTTGACATAAGATAAATTATCAACAGGACTGGTATGTTTTGGTCTGTTGCGTGCAGCGAGCTTCTCACTGGATTTCTGAGCAACAGCTGACCCCATTAATGGTATCTTTGCCCGTTGCGTATTCTTACGGGCGATCCCAGTGTTTCAACAATTGTTCGGTGCCGCGGTTCCGGCGGCGCTTCGTGGCCCGATGCTGGTCGACGATGTCGGGCTACCGCGGTTTTGGACCGCAGTCTGGTCGGCAATGTCGGCCGCGCAACTGGCGGATTCCACGCATACGAAGAAGCTGCGATATCTGGAGGATCTGTATCAACATGCAGATAATCTCCGCGGCACGAATGCTCTGGACAACGCGCTGACCGAGCTCGACGACGGTGTGCTGGCCCAGATTCTCGAATCGTGGTTTGTTTCCATTCGAAATCAGCCGGTGGTAACAGGTGCCGACGAAAAGCGCTGGCAAACCGGGTTTGGCTTTGTGACGGATGTCGTCACCTGGTTATCGAAGAGCGAGCCCCCTGATGATCGGCTTCAGCGCGTCGAGCAGCGACTGCACAGGCTATCTGCGCTTTATAGCCAGCTTCACGTTCGTCGGGATAATTCGGTTGAGACGGTTCGCTCGTTGCCAGCGAGTGTCGTTGAAGCACTGTATGCGATGCTTGACCCGGAATCTCCACAGAATCCGTTCAGGCGTGACAGGACACGCTGGCGCGTCTTCGTCGCATTTGTGCTGATGCTGCATCAGGGCTTGCGCCGCGGCGAAGTTCTGTTGCTTCCGGCCGACGCCGTCAAAAGTGCCTACGATCACAAGCAACAACGGACGCGTCACTGGCTCAATGTGCAGGAAAACGAATACGAGGACACGGACCTCGACTCTCGCTATTCAAGGCCCAGCATCAAGAATGTGCACTCGATTCGCCAGGTGCCCGTCAGTGAGCTGACAGCAAGCATTGTGCAAAGCTACGTGGAAAACTATCGGGGCCGCCCCGATCACTCGTTCCTGCTGAATTCCCAGGGCGGCGCTCCGTTGTCGACGGAGACACTGACAAAGGTATTTGCACAGATTACGCGTTGTTTGCCGGTCGAGATGCTAACGGAGCTGAAAGACCGGACTGGCAAGGATGCAGTTACGCCGCACGATCTGCGCCACACATCTGCCGTAGTCCGGCTCCATCAGTTGCTGGAGCACGGCGATGCGATGGATGAAGCCCTCCAGAAGCTACGGACATTCTTTGGCTGGTCCAAGACATCGGCCATGCCGTCCCGGTATGCGCGCGCCGTGTTCGAGGATCGATTGGCGGGTGTCTGGAATGACGCCTTCGACGACCGGGTTGCCCTGCTGCGGGCTTTGCCCAGGGGGATCTGATATGGGCGGCAAACCACGAGTCCAGTCGGACCTGTTTCCGGTGCATGTTCCCGCCGATGATGTCATTGATCAGGTTGTAGCGGCACTACCGATGCTGCCGCCGGTCATCCGCTATTACGACGACTTCGATGATGTGCTGCACTCGATCCGGGATCCTGCCGGCCAAGTGGCCTTTAAACTGGCAATCAACGGCCGGACGATAAGGGTCGACTTCACGGGGTTTGTGGCCAATCACGCCCTGCTGTTGAAACACGTCTTCCTGTTCCTGCTCGGCGAAGATCTCAGCGTTACGACTGCGGCAAACTACCTGATCGCCGCTCCACATTTATCGCCCGCCGATATCATTGAAATCGCTCGTGCTGGTCCCGTCGGGATTGCGGCCGTCTGGGCCAGACTGCGTGTGCGCGAGATGCCTCTTTCGGCGTATATCCTCGTGAAAGCGCTGCTGCGACTCCTATGTCGCCACCGATTGCGAGGCTGGGCCGATACCTACGATACCTACATCGCTACTACCCTTCCCTTGCCTGCCCGGGATGCTTACGCGGGCGTCCGCTCCGGTGATGTCTTCCTGAGCGCGGACGAAGAGGCAGCAATTGTTCGCTATCTGGATGAAATGGTTGTGGCGCTTGAGTCGACCACGGTCCCGTCGTACGGAGTTATTTGCGACGCAGGGATGTTGCTGTGCGCCTACCAGTTCGCCATGCGCCCGATCCAGATTGCGATGCTGAGCATGCGAAATGTACGTATCTGGCAGGATGCACCGGATGGACCGCCGACGGTGCATTTAACCTTCCATATGGCCAAACAGAAAAGCAACTCGAAGAGAAAGCCGCTTACGCGTCGGGTCAAGCGCGAGTGGGCTCCGATCTTCGTTGCGGTAAAGGCCCGGCGAACGGCTGAAGGTCTCGCTGGTGCTGGGCATTTCTTTGCTGTCGAATCGAACTACGAAGCCGGAACCCGCATTGCCGCGCTCGTCAGAAAGCTGATCGACTCCGAAGACCTCGGTACGGCGACAGACCTGCGCCACACGGCGGCCCAGAGACTCGTCGACGCCGGCGCAAGCCACGAAGAACTCGCCGAGTTTATGGGGCATTCGAACGTGCAAACAGGACTCGTGTATTACGAGACATCGGCCACCCACGCGGAGCGCGTCAACCTTGCTCTCGGCGCGTCGGACATATACCGACGCGTGGCAAAAATTGCACACGACCGGTTCATCTCCCCGGAAGAGCTCACCCTTCTTAAAGGTGAGCAGCAGATTGCCGGTGTACCTCACGGCATTCCGATTGCCGGTATCGGGGGCTGCAAATCGGGCCAGCCCGCCTGTCCCTACAACCCGGTCACATCGTGCTATGGATGCAGGAAATTCATGCCCCTGCACGACAAGGCGATGCATGAGCGCGTGCTGGCCGAGATGCGTGAAGTGGTGATCTTCTTCGACCAGAGTTCCCGCGGCGACACCAGGTCGCCGGCCTACCTGCAACTGCAACGCACGATCGCCGAGATACAGACAGTCATCGAAGAACTGGAAGCCGACAACCGATGAATCCACACTACTCTGCGTTCATTGAACTGGGCAAAATGCTGGCTCATGAGAAACGGCTGTCGTGGGACATGCCTCTCGACGAAACAGGTGCCGCATGCGACGGCGTCGGCTGGAACCTTACTGTCATTGCCGGCGACGTACCGCCGCCGACCCATTACCTGCGAGATCTTGGACCTGATGCGAAGGCGCTCGCGATCATCAATGCGGAGCGCGCTGAGCAGAGCCTGGCGCCACTGCCCCGGCGACCCCTCTCGCCGGCCTGGCAGGATCTGATCAAGGCATCCGTTACCGAACAGTTACTGTTCAAACGGAACACCACCGGACATGTCATGCAACACATCGCGCGACCGCTCCGGGTGGTTGCAACATGCGTGGAAAAGGATCCCTGGCAGCTAACCGTTGATGATCTCCGCATCGCGATTCGCATTGGAGCAGCGATACAGGCCAGCGGCAAACTTGGCGATCTGGTCATCGGTATCGTCAAGGTGATTCTTGATGCCCAACACCTCTGCGATGTGGGGCAGTTGTATCCGTCGCTAGACAGTACGCGCATGCGTACGAAAAGCGCGATCAAGGCGAAACATACCTGGTCGCAAGACGAGTTGCGCGCCGGCCTGGAGGCACGCAAAAGCGAGGCGCGGCTACCCGAACGCCGGGCGTTCTGGGAACTGACCCGGATCGTGATGACCGAGAAGCCGCGGACGGTCATGGACGATCTGCGGTTCGCCGCCGTGCGCACAATGATCGTGACTGGCATGCGTGCGGGCGAAGCTGCCCTGTTGCCGGTCGACTGGAAGCGCGAGCGGACGTATCTGGACTCAAAGGGGCGGCCTGCCGGCGAAGCCGGTGGCATCTCAACGTCGCTGATGGCCCGGCACTTCGCGGAAAAGCAACAGGACGACGAGTCGGACAGCCGCTTCCTTCGTGAAAACACGCAGCCTGTTCCCGACATGTTCCGGGTCCTGCTGACAGAGACGCTCGACCATGTCGCGAAGCTCACAGCTCCGCTACGCGCGACGCTGAAGCTGCAATGCGAAACGGGGCGTCTGCTTCCGTGGTACCCGGCCGACAGCCTCGTGCCCATCATCGAAATCTATACGCGGTTGATGGGTAACCCGTTCTGGCTGGATATTGAGCAGGAACCATTCATCGAGCGCTACCGTGACGACTTCGATCCGGCGGTACTCGTTGAGCTGTACGGCTATCAGATGGAACGACGCCGCAGCGGTGACCTTACACTGAACATGGCCGTCTATCAGTTCGGAAACCGTCTGGTAAAAGCGATGCGCGAGGGCAAGACTGGCATGCGCTTCCGCCATGGGAACGGCTCTCCCGTTAGCCTTGTTGAACGTATGGAATGGCACGCGACGCATCTGCACGTTGGAGAACTCGAAGAGCATATCCGGCTCAAAACGCCAACGAAGGTGTCGGACACCACACCATTGCCGCTTGCGGTCGGTGTCGTTCAGCCGTGGGAGTTTCTGTTCGTGCAGCCCAAGCGCTCGCTTGTCGAAGAGCGCAACGACGGTTTGTGCGACGTGACCCGCTACATGTCGGTTAACCGTCCTGATCCGACGTTCATTGGACAGGCACTCGGTGACTCCAAGGACCTGCCGTCGCTGTTCGAAAAATACGGACAGACCGACGAAGACCGTGCATTGAAGATCGAATCGCACATGCTGCGTCATCTGCAAAACACCGAGCTGTTCCGGCTGGGCGTCGCTGACACCATCATCTCGAAGCGGTTCAACCGACGCAGCGTCGCACAGAGTTACGAGTACGATCATCGCAGCCTCGCAGAAGATCTGGACCAGATCGAGATCCCGCAGGACATCGAGATCATGCTTGGTGAAAAAGCCAGTACGGTTGCCAGGCTCATCAAGGGCGGCAAGGCCAATGGCCCGATCGTGGACGCGTTCCTGCGCATCCAGGCAACAGAGGGCGACACTGCCGCGTATGAGTACCTTCGTGCCGAAGCGGACGGTTTCCATGCAACACCGTATGGGCATTGCCTGAATTCATTTACGGTCGATCCCTGCCACAAACATCTCGAGTGCTTCGCAGACTGCCGCCATCTGTCGGCCACCGATCTGCCGGAGAACCGACAGAACCTGATCAGGCTTGAGGGCAAGTTCAAGCTTGCCCTTGAGTCGATCCAGGCCAGACCATCGACCAGCATCGGCTGGCAAAACCAGCTTGACCACGCAGAGAAGCGGCTGACCGGCGTACAGAAGCTGCTTGCCACACCAGCGGGCGAACGGCCCTTCCCTGACGGCGTAGACCTGTCACTGCCCCCGGAACGTGGAGTACTTGATGACTGAACCTAACGAGACCACGTCGTCCAGCGACGACAACCAGATGCGCGAGATTCTCGAAACGCTGCTGGCCGATGATGAAGACATCACGGCTCGCGCTGTCGCGCGGCTACACCCGTCCATCAACGCGGCGTCGTCGATCACCCGTAGCGAGTCCCGGAGCAAGCTGCTCGCTGGATATCAGCAGCGGCAAGCCGAATACCGGCGCTGGCGAGGCCGCGTTGCGAAACGCTCCGGCGCCGATACCGCGGCGTCGCTTGCCGACAAGGACATCAGGATTGCGGAACTCGAAGCCACTGTGCAACTACTGACCGCGTCCCATCTTGCGATGCTGCGCGCCGTCGGCGAACTCGGCGGCTTCAGCAAGTGGGCCAGGTTCTATGAACAGTATCGCGACGCACGGGACAAACTTGCGGAGCTTGGCGCAATACCTGAAGCGGCAGTCTCTCCAATCCCGGCGGAGAGTCCGAAGCGCCGGCGAGAAACAAAGCATCGATGACCGTCTGATTGGTGTGACAATGTTTGCATGATCCCCGCAGTCACGAAATGGCTGCGGTCCTGCGGTGGAAGCCGCCTCTCTCCCGAAAGGAGTATCACATGTCCTATTGCCCCTTCTTCCAGACCCTGCACGATGAAACACGCCCCGTGGGCAATCTAGGCAGGGGAACTCACTACTCCGTCCTGCGAGCACCGGTCTGGCACGACGAGTTTATGAACCGGCTCGATCGTTGCGCGTTCCTCGACTTCGCCATCATCTGGGATGAGGATCATGACGATCGCGTGATCGACGCGATTATGGTGCTCTACATCAGTGGCCTACTCACGCCGGTACGGTATATCGGCGAGCGGAAAGGCACGCTCTCGGTGCTCCTGGCGCCCGATGTCGTGCGGAGTTGGGACCAGGAAACCCTGAAGCAGTATCGCGACGATATCAACGACGTCTGCCAGTGCTTGGAAGACCCGTGGTCGGCGAAAGTCGACAGCGCCGACGGCCACGAACACTCGATCATCCACAGTTCGGCCCAGAACGTCGCTACGTATCTCAGGAACATCGACATGCTGTGGGAACTGGGTGTGAAGTCGAAGATGTATCAGGCGTCGGCAGGAGCGCAACACTGAGTCTGGCAACATCACGTTGCCAGACCTCATCCTGTTGCGTCTTCGTATGAATATTGACGCAACAAATGCCGCTTTACGGTCACGCAACAGGAAGCACCTGAAAAAGTGGATATCCTGTGGATAACTCGGCCGCCTTACCCGTTGAAATATAACAAAACCTGAAAAACCAAACCAACGCAACACCACACCATAGGTGCCAAGAAGCAACATCAGAGGTACCTAAAGAGGTGTTGCAGGTTTTGCCTTTTAGAGGATCAACGTAAAGTTGCGATGAAATTCTCGCGAAATCCACTTAATGCGTTCTGAAATTAACGCATCGGCACTTTGCGACAAATAAATCGCGCTTTGGGTGGAAAAAACGCGCCGAGGTCGTTTCATAGCAACTTTAGGTGGTTCGTCGTTTCCCCGACAGAGAGTGCTTCGCAGCTATACAGAAACCCGGGTGGAAATGGCAGAAAAGCCCGTTTTCGGCTTTTAGTGCTTCGCAGCAAAATTATGAATGCGGGGTCGTTTTCCTTCAATTTTCACAGATTTGCTCCCCTGAACCGCAGTGCATTCACAGAAACTGTTATAAAAACTCGACAGAAATCGTTTAGAAATGCCGTCACCGTCGTTTCTAAACGGTTTACGTGAAAAAAAGCACGCGCAGATGGTCGTGTGGCATTTCTAAGGAATTACGTTAAGTCTCCCGTGGCCGCCCTCGGCAAATACGATCACCGTTGTCGGGCAACTATGAACACACCGTCGTCCTGAACGGGGGTTTCGTCAGCGTTTAACCATCTTTGCCCTGCGGTCGCCAACCTTTGAACACAATTGGCCGCCAAATAAACAGCCTTGACCTTAAGACGAACACTTTTCCCTGCGTTGGTGAGCAATTGAACAAGATTGCCGCACCTCCGCCGTAAGCGTCATTTGAAGGCCGCATCGACATCGAGGTTGTGTTCGTAACTGACGCGGTATTCCATGGCGGCCGACTCTCTGTGTAGTGTATCTTCGGGGGCCATTTTATCAGCGACCGCAAAACACCACAGGTCCACTCCATTGCATGTCCTTCCCATCACGACGCACCTCCGTGCGTCAACACAAAAGCCACCTTTCCGAAGTTGAAGGGCAATGGTCTCCAAGGCGCGGCCGTTTGCCGGTCGCTGGAAAGCGAGCCGAGTCGCCCCTTTTTCTGTAAGCATCTCGTTGACAACTTTGCTTATGTAAAATTTAGGAATGCAGATTGAATAGCAAGAAATACACTCTAAAATTCAATACTCAGCGCACCTTCCGCCGGCCCGCTCGTGCAGCGGTGGAAACATGGTGGCAATTCCGGACATAGTGACAGTGCGCCGACACACTCGCGCTGGGTGCTGGGTGCGGACTAGAACTCGTCCCGCGCCCAGCAGGAGCCCCCGGGCGTGCCTGGCGATGGCCCCGAGCACTCCGTAGCTAGCTTGGGATGTTATCTCCAAAAATCTCGTGCATTTTCTTTTTCCAGTTTGCTGGAACGCCTGCCCAGTCATCCCCCCATTTCAGGGTCTCCTGGTATGCCCGAAACGGCTTCTCGGCGTTCGGAGCGGCATATCCAATCTCGTCTTCGATGTTTTCATGCATCTGCACGACCTTGCCGGCTCCGCCTAGCGCGTCGACGATTGGCTGGTTAAAAACTTCCGCACCCGCTACTCCTGCATCCCGATCGTGAACGACGATTGGCGCGATATCCATGGCGATCAAGTACTTGATCAAACCAATGATGGATGCTTTGCCTCGAGCCTTGATAATCTCGAAGTCTGATACGACTTTCAGATACCGCTCTTTCGGTAGACGCTTGAGTGTCTCCTTGATAACAACTTCTTCCGTGTCTCCTTCAACAATTACTACGTTTCGCGTGAAGAACACGCGGGCGACGTGGTCGTCAACACGTAGAATCATCTTGACGTGCGCCTTGCTGTCCGCTTCCAGTTCGACGTATGCTTTGGTGACGTTAAACGGTGTCGATTGAATTGCCTTGAGGAAAGCACTCTAGCTATAGCCAACATTTGCCGCTCGCCGCCCAAGAGCGTCTCCGCGGTTGCGGAGTCCATTTGAGGTGAACCTTCGTTCCAGTGAAGGTCAGATGGGAACGCGTATTAAAGCGTCGCGAGTAACTGCAAAGCGTGAACCGAAATCGTGGTGTCGTAAAAAAGCGGCACATGAACAAGCGCCTGTGCCGCTGCAGGAACGAAAAGTCTGGAAGCGGGTTTATAAGGAAACAAAAAGACTGCTAAAACGCGATTACTTCTCCACGACGCCCAGTAACGTCTGTCGGCCCCCAACATATTTGTACAGCGAAATTACGCCGTGCCGCAGATCACCTTTCGAATCGAACTGGGTTTCACCGAGCACACCGTGGTATTCGGTGGCCGGCATCGCGGCGAGAATCTTCGCGGAGTCGGTCGATTGCGCGCGCTTCATCGCAGCGACGATAACGCCCACCGCGTCGTATGCGAACGGTGAGTTCAAGACCGGTGCATAGCCAAAACGCTTCTTGTAACGTTCGACAAAAGCTGGTCCTTCGGCCATTTTTCAGCAGCGGCGCGCCGGCAATCGAGCAGATCACGTTATCGGACGCGTCGCCGGCAAGTTTCGCGAGATCGTCGGCACATAAGCCGTCACCGGCCAGTACTTTCACCGTAATGCCGAGTTGCTTCGCCTGCTTCGCGAACGGGCCGCCCGTGCCGTCAAGTCCACCGTACATGATCGCGTCGGGCTTTTCGCCTTTGATTTTCGTGAGAATCGCGCGGAAATCGACCGCCTTGTCGGTGCTCGCGTCATGTGACAACACCGTGATGCCGTCCGCCTTCGCCTGCTTCTCGAATTCGACGGCAAGTCCCTGACCGTAGGCGGTCGAGTCGTCGACGATCGCAACCGTTTTGACCTTCAGCGTTTTTGCCGCGTAGTCGGCAAGCGTCGGACCTTGCTGAGCGTCCGTCGCGACGACACGATACGCAGTCTTGAATCCCTGCAGGGTGTACGCCGGATTCGTCGCGGATGGCGAGACCTGCACGATACCCGCATCGTTGTAGATCTTTGAAGCGGGAATGGTCGAGCCCGACTGCATGTGCCCGACCACCGCGACAACCTTGTCGTCCGCCAGTTTCTGGGCAACCTGGGTCGCCTGACGCGGGTCGCCGGCATCGTCCTGTGCGTCGAACACCAGCGTCACCTTGCGTCCGCCAATCACGAGGCCGCTCTGGTTGATTTCCTCGATCGCGAGGCGCGCGCCGTTTTCGGTGTCCTTGCCTAGGTACGAAGCCGGTCCGGTCACGGGCGCGGCTTCGCCGATCTTCACCATCTCGTCGGCACGGGCAACGCCCATTGCAGCGGCCACCAACGTTCCCAGAATGCCGACAGTCGCCATGCCGCGACCCAAGACTATGCTTTTGCTCATGCTTCACCCGAAAAAGTAGTTGTGGTTGGCCGGGACGAGCGGCCAGCGCCGTCCGTCGACCGGACGCACAAGCCGCACGCGGCTCAATGCGGCCGGTATGCCTGCCTTCGCTGGAGCGTGCCGCACCTCGGGGCGCGGCGTCGTTCGTTAGCGGTTACAAATTTATGCAGCCAGAATGCCGCGGGATTGAATCGATCTGCCGGAAAATAGAAGAATTGCGGCAAGCGCCAGCCACACCGATTCGCAACCCGTCACCGTATAATCAGAACGAACCGCCCACGAGTTCGCGCATGCCGACTGCTGCCCATCCTCCTAACGTTTCCCAGCCCCATGCGCAGGCGGCTCACGAACTGGTCGAGCAGTTGGACGCGTTACCGCGTACGCTCCAGAAACGCGAAAGCCGCTCCGAAGCGGAATTGAGCGTTGGCATCCTCTTATGGCCGCGCTTTCCCATGCTGTCGCTCGCCGGCCTGTGCGATGCGCTGCGCCATGCCGCGGATCGCGGCGACCAGAGCCGGCAGTTGCGCTGCCTGTGGACGATCGTCGGCGTGCAAGGCGAATCGGTCGAGGCGAGCTGCGGTATTCCGGTGCAGGTGCAGTCCGCGTTTCCAGACGTCGCGCAATTCGACTATCTGGTCGTGATAGGCGGCCTGCTGCCGCATCTCGATCACGTCGACCGTCGCTACTGGGACTATTTGAAACAGGCCGTCCACGCGGGCATTCCGCTAGTCGGCATGTGCACCGGCAGCTTCGTGCTGGCGCGTGCGGGCCTGCTCGAAGATCGCGTCGCCTGCGTGCACAGCTTCCATCTCGACGACTACCGGCGCATGTTTCCGGCCTTGCGTGTCATCACGCACGCCGACTATCTGATTGACGGCGACCGCATCACCTGTGCGGGCGGGATTTCCGTGGTCGAACTGGCCGCGCGCCTGATCAGCCTGCATTGCGGGCCGGATCGCGCGTCGAAGGTGATTCATCAGATGACAGTGAGCCGTCAGGGCGGCTCCTCGTTTGTCGAGCGGCGCGCGGCGCTCGGCTACCTTTCCGTCGACGATGCCACGGTGCGTCACGCGGTGCTGCTGATGGAAGAGAACCTCGAAGCACCGCTGAACATTGCCGTCATCGCGAAGATGATCGGCACCAGCGTGCGCAATCTCGAACGCGCGTTCACGGCGGAGATGGACACATCGCCGAACGAGTTCTATCGGCGCATGCGCCTGCGCTACGCGCGCTGGATGCTCGTCAACACGGCACGCAAGATTACTGACATTGCGTACGAGTGCGGCTTCGCGGACTCCGCACATTTCATCCGCGTGTTCCGTGAGGCTTATGGCGTGACGCCGGGCAAGCTACGCGCGTCGCGGAGCGCCGCCGCGGCCTGACCCTCGCGGGCCGCGCGCGGCGCATTTCGTCTCGTCCCTCAGGCATCTGTCGCGTTTCTTCTATTTTTCGGCAGATCGGTGCAATTCCTCTGCGTCGATGCCACCGTACAGTGTAGTTATCGGGCAAGCCATGCATCGCGTGGCACACGCCCCAACGCAAATCACCCCAGAGAGCGAGTACGGCAGCATGCGGATATTGATCGTCGGCGCAGGCGTCATCGGCTTGTCGAGCGCGTATTACCTGAGTCGCGCGGGCCACGACGTGACGGTCGCCGACCGGCACGCGGACGTCGCGGGCGAGACCAGTTCCGGCAACGGCGGCCAACTATCGTACAGCTATGTCGCGCCGCTCGCCGGCCCTGGCGTCGTCTCGAAGCTGCCGCGCTGGCTGACGCAGCGCGATTCTCCTGTGCGTCTGCGGCCCAAGCTGAGCGTCGAGCAATGGCGCTGGTGCTTCGAATTTCTCTCAGCATGCACTCGCGAACGCAGCGAACTGACGACACGCAGTCTGCTGTCGCTCTCGTTCCTGAGTCGAACGCTCATGCACGAGTTGATCGGCACAGAACCCACGCTCGACTTCGACTTCGTTCGCTCGGGCAAGCTCGTGGTGCACCGTGACGCGAACGCCATGCAAAATGCCCTGAGTCTGCTCGAATTCCAGCGCGCGCTCGGTTGTGAACAGCAGGCGCTGAGCGCTGACGCCTGCGTCGAACTCGAACCGGCGCTGTCACACGTCAAGCCGCTTCTCGCGGGCGGCATTCATACACCGAGCGAGGAAACCGCCGATTGTTTGCGCTTCTGCGAAGGCCTCGCGGCCGTGCTGCGCGAACGCGGCGTTCGCTTGCTGATGAATACGCCGATCGACACTTTGAGACTCAACGCGAACGGCGACGTGGAAGCTCTCCAGAAAGGCGCGCCGCTCGCAACGGATCATATCGTCGTCGCATCGGGCGCCGGGGCGGCACACCTTCTGAAGGCGCTGCATATCCGTGTGCCGGTCTATCCGCTCAAGGGCTACAGCCTCACGTTCGATCTGCAACCGGAGATGGTCGCGCCGCGCCTCAGCGTCACGGATTTCAGCCGCAAAGTCGTTTATGCGCGACTGGGTGATCGATTACGCGTTGCGGGCATTGCCGACATTGAAGGCTATTCGCTCGAAGCCGATCCCATCCGGCTGAGGACACTGCATACCGAGACAGCCGCCCTGCTCCCTGATTTGACCGGGTCCATCACTGCCCGCGAATGGACCGGCCTACGCCCGGCTACCCCGCGCGGCACGCCGATTGTGGGACCGACACGTTACCGCAACCTGTGGCTCAACGTCGGCCACGGCGCGCTCGGATTCACGCTCGCGACGGGTTCCGCCGCGCTGCTGGCTGACTGGCTGGCAAGCAGCGCGGACCACGAACTGCGCCGCACGTTCGCCCTTTCCAATTAATGCCGCGATGCGATGCGTTTCGCGAGCGCGTTCCCCTTACCCGATCGAACCCGCATGACAGCAAAGCCCAACATCCTGGTAATCGGCACCGGCGGCACCATTGCCGGCCAGGGCAAAGCCGCCGTCAACACGTCTGCCTACCTGTGCTCGGTGCTTGGCATCGACGAGGTTCTCGATACCATCCCTCATGCCTTAGCGCTGGCCAATCTGCGCTCGGAGCAGTTGCTGCAAACGGGCTCCGAGAACTTCAATAACGAGCATCTGCTCGCAATCGGCAAGCGCGTTGCAAATGTGCTTGCCCAGCAGGATGTGGACGGTGTGGTGATCACCCACGGCACCGACACGATCGAAGAAACCGCGTATTTTCTGCATCTGACGCTCAAAAGCATAAAACCGGTCGTCGTAGTCGGATCGATGCGACCACCGTCGGCGATGAGTTCCGATGCGGCGCTTAATCTTTACGATGCAATCGCGGTCGCGGCGCACCCGTCGTCGAGCGGCATCGGCACGCTGGTCGTCGCCAATAGCGAAATACACACTGCGCGCGATGTCGTGAAGAGCAACAGCTTCAAGCTCGAAGCGTTTCGTTCGCCCTATGGTGCGCTTGGATATGTGATCGAAGGCGTGCCGCATTACTATCGCCGCCCATCGCGCGCGCATACGCTCGACACGCCGTGGTCGCTCGACACGCTTGCCGGCCTGCCCAAAGTCGACATCGTCTACGGATACGGCGCACTCGAGTCCGATGCGCTAGCGTCAATCGCCGCGAACGCGCGCGGGCTGATCTTTGTAGGCACCGGCAACGGCAACGTCGCCAACCATCTGCTCACGACACTTCGGGACGCAGCACGGCGCGGCGTGCACGTGGTTCGGGCATCGCGCACCGGCAACGGCAACGTGCTGCGCAACGGCGCGCAGCCCGATGACGAGTATGGCTGGCTGACCGTCGACGACCAGGTTCCGCAGAAAGCCCGACTGCTTCTCACGTTGGCACTCACGCAAGGCTGCGACACGAATACGTTGCAGGCCGCGTTCGAGCGCTATTGAAACCGCCGTTCCTGACGACCAACTCTCATCTGACCCGACACAACATCATGCATTTCATTACCGACGACCATGTGCGCCGTCTGATCACCATGCGCGACGCAATTGCCGAACTACGCCTTGCGCTGATCGAACACGGCGCGGGCCGCGCATCGGTTCAGACGCGCGTCAGAACGAAGGGGGAGCATGTATCGATCAGTGCGATGGGTGCAATCCTGCCGAGCGCGGGTGTGTGCGGCGCGAAGATCTATTCGACGCATCGCGGCCGGTTCGATTTCGTCGTTCCGCTCTTCTCGAGCGATGACGGACAATTGATGTCGATCCTCCACGGCGATGCACTGACCGAATTCCGCACCGCCGCAGTCACGCGTATCGCCAGCGATGCGCTCGCACGGCCCGATGCACGCGTGCTCGCGGTGTTCGGCACCGGCCGGCAGGCCAGAGCCCATATCCGGGCGCTCGCCGACAATTCCAGCATCGAGCGCGTGCTGATCGCCGGAATCGACCATGTCGCGCAGACGGTTGCGGAAATGCAGGCGTATTTCCCCGACAAACTGATCGAAGGCAGCCACGCGCTCGCAGCCGCTCAGGCCGCCGATGTGATCGTCACCGCGACGCGAAGCGCGACGCCCCTCTTTGACGGCACGTGTGTGAAGCCGGGCGCATTCGTCGCGGCGATCGGTTCGAGCAAACCCGATGCGCGCGAACTCGACGACGCGCTGTTGGCGCGCGCGAGCACGCTTGTCGTCGAGTCGCTGGAGCAGGCGCGTACCGAAGCGGGCGATCTGCTGATGGCCGCGCCGGGTGTTGTCGACTGGGGCCGCGTCGTCGAACTGGGCGTGGTACTCACGAATCCCCAGATTGCGGATCGCGCACGAGGCGACGTGACAATTTTTAAGTCGCTCGGCTTCGGTCTTGCGGACGTTGCGCTAGCCGGCCTGATCACACGCCGTATGACCCGCGAAGAGTAGTAGCACACCTTCCAGATCATGTATTAAATCGACGAGACTGTGAATGAATGACCGGCTGCGATAGCCCCACTTTGAGCCATTCGGCGTCACGGTGCAATGGTCGGTTCATGGCCGAGCGGCGCCTGATGCGGCAGCCCCTCTGCGTACCGGAGCGACCGGCCGCGGAAGTTGGCCGATCATGGAGTCGGACGCACAAATTCCAGCCCAAATCTCACGTTATAGACAACGAAGCGGCCATCGGGTGTTATGACGAGGCCAGTGATATTCTCCCGCTGAAAGTCGTCTATACGCGAATCATCGTCGACGCCAAGGCCGACGGTCAAAGCCCCGTCCTTCTCGATTATCACTTTGTGGTCATAGTTCACAACCGATCCGAAACAGGTAATCGTGCCTCCATTCACAACTAGCTCTGAAAGCGGATCATCAGCACCTATCCAGCGACCCTGCATTTGCGGCGGTAGCGGCTCATCACGTCCCAATCGATTCACTCTTATCCCTCTTCCTCGAGTCCAGTGAGAGGGATTGTCGACGATCCGGGCAGCCCTGTCGAATGTCTCAAAGTGGCAGACAGCAATCTGAACGGGCGACTGATGGTGCCTACTTCGCCGGGTCTGTCCATCCCGGGCGAAGTCCGCGAGCGTGTTCTGCTCGGACCTGCTCAATCGCTTCCAGGTTGCCCAGATCGGCCTCAATCTCACCGATGCAACCCCAGCAGTCGCCGCCGCAGTCTATCGACAAGGGGTCACAGGGCTGATCGAGTGGCCGTCCACATATCCTACATTTCATCGCTAGGCTTTCGGCGCATGAAGTCGCCAAATTGTCAGCGATTCGACAGCGTGTGTCCATATAAGGCTGTGTGAAAACGCATGCTGAACGCGGCGTTCTAAAAAACCGACCCTTCAGATCGCGCCGTATCGGCTTGGCGGCAACTTGGGAAGGGTAAAGCGACACTCGAAAACCGAGTACTTTCGCGTTTTCACACAGCCTCGGCCGCGTGCTGCGCGATGCGTTTTGGCTCTTGTCGACCCTGAGCGGTCCTTCAGATTTCCCAGCAGCGGCCGTTCACCAGTGGAAAAGTACATCCCCCCACATCAAACTACACGACAATGAACGCGCAAGAGTTCGACGAGTTGTTCGAAGAAATTGTTGTAACGCGGCTGGAGAACGAAGGTTTTAGCCGTGAAGGAAAAAGCCTGTACATGGTGGACGGCGCCTGCCAGTTTGGGTGGATACGTGGCGGCGGCCGGCTTTCCAAAGCGGGAACGCTCGCCCATGTTGTCGTCTTCCGGCACAGTTTTCTGCGTGGTAAGTCAGTAGCGCTTCACACAGACGCACCGCATGCCACCGGCGACTACCCGTGGATATTGAGCGGGGAAGACCTGGTGGGGAGTACGCCGATCGATTGGTGTTTTGAACCATCCCGTTTAATGACGCCTCCATATGGCTGGCTTAACTACGAGACCTTATCAGCGGACCAAGTCGCGGCCTCGTTGGACGCTCGACGGGTTGCCCTGCTCGACTATGTTGCATGGGCCCGTTCATTGAGCCTGTCCGAAGCGCATGTTCAAGTCGCCAGGCATGCGAACGACTATTGGATTGCTGGCTTGTGGGACGAGGACTATCGGGCGATCTTGAAACGTTGACGGTCGATGCAGTTTGTCAACGATCAAGGCGTCCGCGTTGGTTGGCCGTTCTTGGCCGTTCTGCGGCACTCCAGCAGCCACCTGCACCCCGCGACTTTTGCCGTGCCGCACAATGACAAATCCACCCGGAATTCGGATGCCCAAAAATCGCGAATAGTGTTAAGTACGCCCCGGCCCATCAAATCGGGCAATTCCTGTTGTTAATTGTTAACAACACCCCAAAAAAGATGGCGAAATTTGGCGGGGGTAAGGACTTTGGCGCGTTTGGGTTCCATGTTTCCTTTCTCGGAATACGCTCGAAAATCGAGCCTGTTACGAGAGAAAAAACGTTGGGCGCTCCTTTCCAGTATATCGCTCGCTGTGCCTCACTTCCTCGGAAAACCCGGCAGCACAGCGGCGGGCGCCCGATGGCATCGGTCCAGCAACGTTGCGGGCCGTCACTAAAATCAGGATGGCGATCGCTCCCTCTTTGCGGACTTAGGTGCAGCCCGGCGAGGCTTGCTGGTCTCGACGGAGGATAGCGGGCGCTTCCGCGTCGCCACCTGGTTCGCGACGATGGTCGCGAGTTGCAATCTCAGCACGTCAAGTTCCCTGACGTACGCTGCATTCGAACTGCGAAGCGCTTCCAGATTTCCCTCCACGAGGCCTGCACGATGACGCGCGTCGCCAAGCTGAACCTGCAGCGCCTGGATTTCCTCCCGGTGCCGGGTCTCGGTCTGCTCTGCCCTGCGCGCGGCCGCCTCAAGCTCCTTCTGGGACCGTGCGCTCACGCCCCGCTCACGCTCGATCTCAATCAGCGCCCGCTTCTCGGCCGCCCGCAAACGCTCTTCCGCGAGCTCAGTGTTGCTCCGCAGTTTGTCGAGTTCACCCGAAAAATCCGCCCTCGCCTGCACCAGTGCCCGATCGCGCGCGCCGATCTCCTCCTGCTGTCGCGCGATTTCAGTCCCGAGCGCCTGACGCGTCGCCTCCCCGGCAGCCTGTGCCTGCTCAAGCTCCTGAATGCGCACCTGTGCCGCCAGCAACGCGGCGGTGCGCTGCTCGAGTGCCGTTTCGGTCCGCACGAGTTCGGCCTGCAGCGACGCTACCTCGCTGCGCGCGCTGGCCTTCTCCGCCTCGGCATCAGTCCGCAGTGCCTCGAGCGCCGCCTGTGCTGACGTGGTGGATCTCGTCCACAGCGTCGCGACCAGTTCCCCGGCAGCCGCCTGCAACTCCGCCGGCAGATCGGGATGCTCGATCCGCACCCTGCTCTTCTCGCGCAACTCAACCCAGAACTCCCCGAGCACCTGAGTCGGCGTACTCATGCTGCCGCGCTTCACCAGCTGGTACAGCCGGTTCGCGGTCGGCGTAATGCCGAAGCGGAAGAACAGCAGCGCGCAGACTTCGCGATATAGCTCACGGGTCTTCGGAAATGCGGCCTTCAGGCGGTCGATTTCGGCGGCAAGACGGGCTTCGTCGGGCAGGACGTCGGACATGGGAGCAATTTCAATGAGATGTAATAAATAATATAACGTAAACCGTAAAATATCCAATCTATATGCTCGTTAATTTTGACATTATCCCTATAATGTTGAAATTCATCTGCGACCATGTGACAATTACCGCACGACACCTGATGTCGGGCCCATTAGCGCCCATAGCCATGAAAACAACCCTGATCGCGCCGCGCCCCCTCGATGTGCTCGACCTGCCACCCGATCTCGACGGCCGCCACGGCGTGAACCGAGCGCACGGCCGCACGCAGATCGCCGCGCCCGACGACCTGAGCGCGATCCGTGCGTGGCTCGCGCGCGTCGTCGCCACGAAGACCACCTTCGAGAACTACCGCAAGGAAGCCGAACGGCTGCTGCTGTGGTCGATCGTCCAGCCCGGCAAGCCGCTGTCGTCGCTCACGCACGAGGACCTGCTTGCCTACCGGAGCTTTCTCGCCGATCCACAGCCGCGCGCACGCTGGGTGTCAGATGGCGGACGCAAATACCCGCGTCACGATCCGCGCTGGCGCCCGTTCTACGGCGCGCTTGCGGCAAGCAGCCAGCGCCAGGCGATGGTGATCCTCAACGCCCTGTTTGCGTGGCTCGTCTACGCCGGCTATCTGGCCGGCAACCCGCTGTCGCTGTCGCGCCAGCGCGCCCGCCGGACGGCGCCGCGCATCACCCGCTATCTGGAGCGCGACCTGTGGCAGGAGGTCAAGGTGTATATCGACAGCCTGCCGCGCGAGACCGGGCGCGAACGCGAACGTTACCTGCGTGCGCGGTGGCTCTTCACCCTCTTCTACCTGGGTGGGCTGCGCATTTCCGAGGTCAGCGGCAACACGATGGGCAAATTCTTCTGCCGGCGTGACGCCGACGGTCACGAGCGCTGGTGGCTCGAAGTACTCGGCAAGGGCGACCGCGAGCGGCTCGTCCCCGCCTCCGCGGAGATGATGGTCGAACTCGCGCGCTACCGGCGCGAGCGCGGCCTGTCGGCGCTACCCTCGCAGCACGAAAATACGCCGCTCGTGCTGCCACTCGGTAAATCGATGAAGCCGCTCACGCGCTCGGCGCTGCACACGATCGTGAAAGGGATCTTCGCCGGCGCCGCTGAAAAGCTCCGGCTGCGCGGCGACGATTGCGCCGCGCGCGTAGCGCAACTCGAGCGTGCCTCCGCGCACTGGATGCGCCACAGCGCGGGCTCGCACATGGCCGACGGCAACATGGACCTGCGCCTCGTGCGCGACAATCTCGGCCATGCCTCGATCGCCACTACCGACCTCTATCTGCACAGCGACGACGATAAGCGGCATCGCGCGACCGAGGAAAAGCACCGCATCGACTGGTAACGGTTGCAGCTGGATAACATGGATCACAGGAAGCTTCTACGACATTCGCGGGCAGCCATCATGGACCTCACTCCGCCGGGCCATAGGCGCACGATCGCCAGCAGTAAAGCGTAATGCAGCTTATCAAAATTTAAAGGATTTGTTACTTCATAATCTATCGTCGCTTTAACTTCTTCGGTCCAAAGCTGGGTCGTGAACAACGCCGCGTTCCTGTTAGCCCGCTCCAGTTCATGAGCGCCACCTTGAAATCATCCATCGATGTAGTAACATTACTACAATTATAAGGAGGCTCACCGTGAGCGCTACGACCATCTCCAGCCGGGAATTCAACCAGTCGGCGAGCGAAGCCAAGAAGGCTTCCGCGAACGGCCCCGTGTTCATCACGGATCGTGGCCGCCCGTCGCATGTGCTGCTGAATATCGATGAATACCGGCGGCTTACCGGCGGCTTCACGACGCTACTCGAAGCCGTGGCCATGAAAGATGATGACGTCAACGATGAGTTCGAAGCGCCACGCGCGGAAATCGGGATTCGTGCCGCTGACCTGGACGACTGATGTTTCTACTTGATACGAACGTAATTTCCGAAATCCGAAAGCCGAAGACCGCTGATGTGAACGTCATCGCCTGGGCGTCATCTGTACCATCCGCCGCGCAGTTTCTTTCCGCGATCACCGTGCTTGAACTGGAACTCGGCGTTCTGCAACGGGAGCGGAAAGACCCCGTACAAGGTGCGACCCTGCGCCGATGGCTCGAAGGCCAGGTGCTCCCGCAATTCACGGGTCGGGTCCTGGCGTTCGATCAGGTTGTCGCCCTTCGCTGCGCCCGGCTGCATGTTCCGGATCCGCGCGCGGAGCGCGATGCGATCATTGCCGCGACGGCACTTGCGCATGGCATGACGGTAGTGACCCGTAACATAAAAGACTTTGAGGCTACCGGCGTTCCACTGCTGAATCCATGGAAACCACAACCCTGAGTCACTGTGAAACGGCGTCCTGACCGCCGGACGGCAGCCCTCCAGCATAAGGTGGGCCCCGCCTCTCATTCGCGAGCGGCGGTCCGCAGTCCTTTACAAAATTGCGGACTGTGCAGGCAGGCCATCTGCTATCTGCGGTTTCTGGTGCAAATGGCTGGTCAGGCCGATATTTTTCCACTCGATATGGATACCTTATCGATTGAACAGGACAGCATTCCAGACAGCGAGCGCAGCGGTATCTTTAAGCCCGAGCATGGAGAAGTTGAACTGCCCCTTGCGAATGCGATGCATCAATTCGATGCCTGAAATCGTGGTCACGGCATTCCTGAATCGTTTGAAGCCGAGCATCACGTTCGTTCTGGACTTGATGTTTCGATGGTCCTGTTCGATCAGATTGTTCAGGTACTTCGAGAACCGGAACTTCGTGTCCTCAGGCAGCAGGCCATCGGTCTTCATCTCACGGGCCTTGTTCGGAAGGGTGTGTGATTGTTGTAAGATCGTAAGATCAAGGGAGACGTGGATCAAAGCGGATGCCGTATAAAGCCAGATTCAAAGAGGGCGAGGACCGCAAGCGCAGGAAGCCTGGCTATCGGGTGACGAACTGGCGCGAATACAACGGGAGCCTGAAGAAGCGAGGGAAGATCAGCCTCTATTTTCCAGGTGGCGATCTCAGGTCGCAATTCATTACGGCATCGCCGTACGTGCGTGGAGTGTCTGGGAGGTTGCCGTTGTACACCCGGCCATACGTTGAGCTGATCTATACGTTCTACCGGCTGTTGGGCTGGGGAATGCGGCAGATCAGCGGCTATCGGGAAGATTACTGGGCCAGCCAGGGACTGGACATCCCGGTTCCCAGCTTCGGCCATCTGTGCGATCTGTTTGCCGCGCTGGACGTGAAGGTCACGCAACGTTGCGAACGACTGGCCCGGCGTCTGGCGAGGGGCGAAGATACAAGCGTTATCATCGACAGCACAGGGATGAGTTTCGGCCGGGCCAGCGAGTGGTACGAGCAGAAATACGGCAAAAAGGCGGCGAAAACACCGTGGCGCAAGATGCATCTGTCGATTGACACGGACATGAACGTTCACGCGATCGCCGTCACCGGCACGGACGTTTCGGATAGCGAAGGGATGGACCATGTGCTTCCCGCCGACACCCCGGTTGACCGGGTGATTGCCGATGGCGCGTACTACAGCATCGAGCGGACGGAGGCCCTGTCGCGATCAGGCGTGCTGCCCGTGATACCACCGCCTTCTCACGCGGTGGTGCATGGCGAAGAACAGACGCAATGGCATGACAAGGTCGTTGGCTACATCAGGGAAAAGGGCATTTATGCGTTTCACAAAAAATACGGCTATGGGCAACGCTCGCTGGTCGAAGCGCAGATCTCGCGGATCAAACGATGCATCGGATCGACCTTGCTGACCCGGAAAATCGGGTCACAGGAAAGCGAAAGCGTGATCATCGCGAACATCCTTGACCTCTGGAATTCGTTTGGCAGGCCCGTTTCTTTCAAAAATGGATAGTTGCGTCCGTAGTACGGAAACTCGGACCCTTCCGAACAAAGCCCTCTACATCAGTGGCCTACTCACGCCGGTACGGTATATCGGCGAGCGGAAAGGCACGCTCTCGGTGCTCCTGGCGCCCGATGTCGTGCGGAGTTGGGACCAGGAAACCCTGAAGCAGTATCGCGACGATATCAACGACGTCTGCCAGTGCTTGGAAGACCCGTGGTCGGCGAAAGTCGACAGCGCCGACGGCCACGAACATTCGATCATCCACAGTTCGGCCCAGAACGTCGCTACGTATCTCAGGAACATCGACATGCTGTGGGAACTGGGTGTGAAGTCGAAGATGCATCAGGCGTCGGCAGGAGCGCAACACTGAGTCTGGCAACATCACGTTGCCAGACCTCATCCTGTTGCGTCTTCGTATGAATATCGACGCAACAAATGCCGCTTGTACGGTCACGCAACAGGAAGCAGCTTAAAAAGTGGATATCCTGTGGATAACTCGGCCGCCTTACCCGTTGAAATATAACAAAACCTGAAAAACCAAACCAACGCAACACCACACCAGAGGTGCCAAGAATCAATAATTAAGTGGCTAGTTAAATAAAAGGGCTGGGTTCGCCCCGGCTCTTTTTGTTTGATTTTTGTATGTTTTATGTAAGGTGCGCGTGGGCACGTCAGGGGCGTGTCTTCTTCAATCACCGCGCCTTGGCGTCGTTGGCGAACCACCGCCGAACGTCTCGCGACTACGTCCGTTGATTGGCGACGAGGTCGCAACCGAATCTAAATCAACCCAACCGGCCACAGACGAACACGAAATGTCGCCGCGCGTCGCCTGATCTTGCATCAATCATTTATCGTATGTACAATAAATCAAATGGGATCGAATTCGACCCGGCCAAAGACCAGATCAATCGCAGCAAACATGGTGTTTCACTCGCTCTCGCCGAAAGCTTCGAATGGGACAGCGCGCTCGATGCGCTTGACGACCGATACGCGTATGGAGAGCCACGTTTCATCGCTTACGGTTTGATCAGCGATCGCGTCTACTGTCTGGTCTATACATTGCGTGGCGAAACGCTACGAGCTATCAGCCTTCGCAAGGCAAACAAACGTGAGGTGAATGATTTGTTGAGCAAACGCACTATCGTGATGCCGACTGATGAGGAAAACGCGGCGATCAATCGCGGCATTGCGGCAGATCCCGACACGCGTGAGCTGAGCACCGAAGAAATCCGGCGTATGCGCCCTGCGCGTGAAACGCTTCCGCGGCGGATCGGCGAAGGTGCCGCGGCCGAATTGCTAAAGCGCCGCGGCCGGCCGCCGGCCGACGTGACCAAAGTCGCGACGAGCGTTCGTTACGATCGCGACGTGCTCGACGCTTTCCGCTCGACCGGCGAAGGCTGGCAGACACGGATGAACGACGCCCTGCGTGACTACGCGAAGTCTCACGGCATGATGTAACGAAAGCCCGCTTCGGCGGGCTTTTTCCTTGGTCCTCTGCCCTTCCCTTGATTGGTTCGACAAGGTCTGGATGATTGCCTCATCCAGAATCGCCGTCCATTGCGGGCGGCACCAAAGCCACGTTGACGATGCCAATTGAAAGCTGGACGCAGGTGATGCATGATAAACATTGCGTTCTAGCGCTTTGAATTTTCAGCGAAACGTCGCCCTCCGGTATCTGGGCTTTGTTACTACGTCGCGACGGTTTCACACGAAGGCGACGTGCTGCAAAGTCGACCCGAGGCGGGCAAATTCAACCTAGGAGGGCTAGCGATTACAGCCTGATGAATTCATGCTTTGTCTGTTGGAATCTCGATTGGCCAAGTGTCGGAGGTAATCATGACGTACGAGTACCGCGGTTGGGTCATCGACGCGACCCCGGAATTTGCGCTTGGACAGTTTTTCGCACATGCGCGGATCGTCCGTGCATCGCCTGACGATGATGCGGACACTGAAATGCACATCGAGCGCAATCTTGCCTGGTTCGATAACGAAGGCGAGGCGATCGAGCTTGCGCGCCAATGGGCGATTGAGTGGATCGACACGCGCGACAATAACCTGGCCTGCACGGGGATTGATTCATCGACGCGGCAGGACGATATGTCCGCGGAGACGCCGGCCAGATGAAAATCCGGACATGCGATCCTGATCGGCGGCCGACCGGAGCTGTAGCCGTTCCGCAACACCTGCGTCGGCGATAACCAGACTCGCTCCACGACAGGCGCGGCAATGCGGCCTCTCGCAAATATTCAGACGAGATACCCGATTGCCTGAGAAACGGGAATAGGTAGCATAGAACCAACGTCAGCGCCCCTTGCGCGTGTGTGTTTGGGCCGCAGCAATGTCTGCGGTTTTTTTTATTCAGCGGACCCTCTTTCGCATTTGCGGCGTTCGCGCTAAGGCAGGTGACTCGCGGGGGGGACGATTGTGGTCAAGGTCCGAATGAATTGATCAGCCCCGGCGCCTTGTAAGCAGGTCCGCCACCCCGGCGCGGGCTGCAATTTCCCAGACATATCCGCGAGAATAATCAACGCCTACCCGCCGATGAAGCACGGTGCGCAAACGTGCGTTAGTCCAGTGATCAGACTCTATGCCGTGCGCTCGAGGCGACTCTCTGAGCGTAGCAGCAACCCATGCCAGCGTTTCGTCATTCATCGCGGAAGGCTTCTTGTCCGTGCGCTGCTTTGGCGATCGCATCCGGTGGTCCATTCCAAGCTTCCCGACGACGGTTCTCACGTGTCCAGCAGAATGGTAAACGCCGAACTTCTCCTTGATCAGCTTCTGAACATCCCCGTTTCTCCAGAGTTCGGTTTCATAGCCATGGGCCATGGGGCTAGTCTCCGCCTGAGAAGACCGTCAAAGTGACCTTGAACGGCTCAGGTCGACCCAGCTTGTGTGAAAACGCACGCTGATCGCCTAAACTGAAGTAACGCATTCAGGTCAGACGGGCACATGAAGCGATTCGTTGAAGGCGAAGATCGTAAGCAAGCTGTCTTACTACCCGAGTATCTCGAGGACTACGTGTCCGACGACAATCCAGTGCGCGTAGTCGACGTCTTTGTCGATGAGCTTGATCTTCATGATCTCGGCTTTGACGGAACCGCTCCCGCGACGACGGGACGCCCCTCATATCATCCATCCGTGCTGCTCAAGATTTACGTCTACGGCTATCTAAATCGGATTCAGTCGAGTCGGCGTCTGGAACGTGAGACTCAACGCAACGTTGAGCTCATGTGGCTAACGGGCCGCCTGTCGCCGGACTTCAAGACCATCGCCGACTTCCGCCCTAACAACGGCAAAGCGATCCGCAATGTCTGCAGCCAGTTCATCGTGCTATGCCGTAACCTGGACCTCTTCTCAAGGTCGATAGTGGCCATCGACGGCAGCAAGTTCAAAGCCGTCAACAATCGTGATCGCAACTTTACGAGCGGGAAGGTTCAGGCGCGCCAGCAGCAGATCGATGAGAGCATCGCGCGATATCTTTCCGCAATGGAGACGGCAGACCGGACTCAATCCGATGTTACTGAAGCGAAGACGAGTCGCATGAGCGACAAGATCAGCAAGCTCAAACAGCAGATGCAGGACCTCAAGGCCATGGAGCAGCGATTGCGCGACTCGCCAGATGGGCAGGTCTCGCTGACTGATCCCGACGCACGCTCAATGGCTACCAGCGGTCGGGGAACAGGAACGGTTGGCTACAACGTTCAGACAGCCGTTGATGACACGCATCATCTGATCGTGGCGCACGAGGTCACCAACGTTGGCAACGATCGCAGCCAGTTGGCGAACATGGCCGACCAGGCGCGGGCGGCTACCGGCATCACCGATCTGACTGTTGTTGCCGACCGGGGCTACTTCAAGAGCGAGGAAATCCTGAAGTGCCATGAGGCGGGCATTACGGCCTTCGTTCCTAAACCGCTGACTTCAGGCAAGAACGCTGACGGCTACTTCGGCAAGCAGGATTTTATCTACGTTGCCAAAGATGACGAGTACCTTTGCCCCGCCCAGCAGCGGCTCAACCGGCGCTTCACAAACATCGAGCATGGCATGACGCTGCATTGCTATTCGAGCTCAGCCTGTTCTACGTGCGCCATCAGAAAACAATGCACGTCCGGCAAACAGGCTCGTCGGATAAAGCGCTGGGAGCATGAGGCCGTCATCGAGACGATGCAGCGACGGCTCGACCAGAAGCCGGACATGATGCGCATACGCCGTCAGACCGTCGAGCACCCGTTCGGTACGCTGAAGTTCTGGATGGGCGCTGCGCACTTCCTGATGAAAACCCGCGAACATGTCAGCACCGAGATGAGCCTTCACGTGCTCGCGTACAACCTCAGGCGCGTCATGGCGATCCTCGGCACTGGGTCGCTGATGCAAAAGATGCGGGCCTGAGGACAGACTTGCATCAGGCCGGCCGCGCCGGCGCGCATTAGGGCGCCCCCGCACCGCTTCTTCTCGCAATGTAAAGAACCGATAAACGTAAGACGGGCTTAACCAGGCCGTCGACGGCTGTAATTGCTCGCGTGAAAAGTCGTCAGAGCGTCCGCGCCGCGTTTTTACACAACCTGGACCCACATGGGACAGCCGAATCGGCCGATAGCGGACGCTCAGTCGGGGGGGCAATCACTAGACCTCGTCAGGCTCCCTGCACGGTGTCAGGAAGCCTGCCTCAGATCTCAGATAGCCAATTGGGGTGCCTCTGCATACCCCGCAGACTGATGCAGTGAAAACTGTCAGCGCGCCTGCCCGTCAATCTGCTGCCGCAGATGCTTTTCTTGGTCTTGAAGCTCGGGTGTAAAGGCCTCGCCAAAGTCCGCAGGCTCAAAAAAAGGTCGAATCTCGATCTCTGAATCACTCACCATCGGATTCGGACAGCGCTTTACCCATTCAATCGCTTCGTCCATCGATTGAACTTGCCAGAGCCAGTACCCGGCGATCAATTCCTTGATTTCTGCAAATGGGCCGTCAACGACGGTTCGGTCCTTCCCTGAAAACCTCACGCGCGCGCCTGCCGAACTCGGCTTCAGCCCGTCGCCGCCTTGCATGATCCCAGCCTTCACCAGTTCCTCGTTATATTTGCCCATCGCCGCGATGAGTTCCATGCTTGGCATTTGCCCGGCTTCGGATTCGGGGGTTGCCTTGATGATGACCATTACACGCATTTAGGTTTCTCCGTTGAAGACGATAATGTTCGGAGGCAAAGGCGCCTCCAGTGTCTACGACGAATGATCGTGGGAGAAATCGACATGCGCAAGACACGACTTCGCAGTTTTTCTCAGAGCGCTGCGAATGTAGTCATGCATTGCCCGCCACGAAATGGCCCCACGCGGCGATACACTTCTCTTCCAGTTCAAAGGCGTCCAGCTGTCGTAAGGACTAACGAAACTCCTCGGTCAACGATCTAGGGGTAGATAGATGTCGAATGACCGTTCGTGGCCGCACAGAGCCGGATAACAACCGCCTTGGTCCCTGACGTCGAGACGCAAAAAAGGGGGGCATAGGTCGCCCCTTTTTTCTGTGATCGAGAAATCCAACGTTTTATATACGCTTATCCTTGCGGCTTTGATAGCTCCGCCAGGCAATCTTTTTTTACGTTTTGCAACGATGGTTCGTGGACCTTGGTTAGCGCCGCTTTGGCACGCTTGATGTAGGCGGGAATGTCCTTCACTGTATCTTCGATGAAGGGCGCAGAGCAAACGCGACTGACGCCCAGCACTGGCCCGTTGTCGGGATCGATGGCCGATAGAACCGCCTTGGCATTTTTGGGGAGCGCGTAGGCCAATCCGATTCCTAGGTCTTCCGAATTCCCGCCGTCAGTCCCTTTTGCAAGCTTTGGTGCAAGTGCGATCCATGCGGCATTGCCAGAATCGATATGGGTAAGAACGTTGTCCCATTCTGACTCCGACATGGCGCCTACCGTGGCCTTTGCGCCTTCGTCGTTGATCTGTTTGGCTAAAATGGAGGGGCTTGTTTGTGCGCCTGCGTTTGCTGTCGAGCAAGCCAAGGCGAGTACAAGCGTGAAACCGGATGTGCGTTTCATTGAATAACCTCTAACCGACGATCGCCGCTCACCCATATGCGATGGCGAGTTTGAACGCCCATGATAATGCAGCCTTCGGACGCTGTACCCGGGTGGTGCAGGCTATCGCCATGAATCCTGAAAGCACTTCGCCCAAACGTATTGGTTCCAGCGGTCGGCGTTAGATTGAGTGTGTAGGTTCCCGTGTGGGGGGAGGTGTGGGGTTCGCCGACTTGATAATTACCACGCGGGATTGGCCCAATGTTTGGAACCGCCTGCATAGCTGGATTGTTTTTACCTGTCGCCGCGCCGGAGTAACCGCGTTCAACGAATTCGCCATTGAACGAAAGGTTTCCGGTGCTCTGCTGATATGACCACGGCATAAGCGTTCCTTGTTTCAACTGTAAAAAGCTGTTCTCACCGACAAGGGAGAAACGCGGAGTGCACATTATCAGATAAACCAGCCGGTCATATAAAGCTTTATGCCTTCTTCTATGCCGCTTGCATCGGTCGCGATAGCCATAAACAGGAGGCGCTTGGCGCCCCCTTTCAATGCATCAGTTTTACTCACGTGCCGGTATGTCACTGACTTCCCTTGCGAAAATGCGAGCGGTGCCGGTCGGTCGTCGGGTCGTCGCGCACTTCCATTTCGAGTGACGTGGTAAGCCCGCCATCGCCGTTAAGCGTATGTGTTGCCTCCTTCACGAGCCAGGGTGTTTCGTTGATCTCCAGTTTGAAGCCGGAGACGCTCACCGGCAGCTTTGGGAAAACCTCAGGCCGCCCGAGCGCGAGCTGGTAAGAGAACGTCGCCTGACTACGCTGCGTGCGTGCAAACTCGCCAACGGCCGCCGCCCGCGCTTCGGCTTCGCTCGCATGGTCCTCCGGCAGGACTTTCACATTCCTGTTGTTTTCGCCAACGGACGAGCCGCCGGATGTTCATTAAATTTTGTTAGCGAATGCACTGCGAGACGCGAAGTCGTTCAACCCACACGGCGATGAAAACGATGAATTCTGACTTCATCCCAGAGTCCCAGCGCGAAGAACGGATCGTTGCGATTGAACGCCTCGACTTCCTCACGCGTCTGCGCTTCCACCAGAAAGAAGCTGCCGATCTTTTTCTCGCCGGCGTCGTCCACCAGTGGACCGGATGTGACAAGAACGATCGGTCTGGTCTCCAGATAGGCGCGATGCTTCGGCGTATTGGCCTCCCGAAGCTCGTGCGCACCAGGCATATCGGTGCAGTAAACGATCCAGTTCATGTTTTGCAGTTCCCTATCGAAGTTGGACAGGATTGACACGCGCCTGCCAAATGGCACAGGAATCCTGCCGGGTATATTGCTTCGTTGTGCTTACGCAGGCACGGTATTGGCCGGATTCGATGGCCTTCCCAGTCGCAATTCGGAGTTGAACCATGGGCGAATCTACCGGGTAACGCGAGTACGAAAATAATCTCCATGGCGGGAGAACTGATTCAGTATCAGTCCATCGCCGCGTAACCAGATGCGCTACACGTCCTGTGGTTTACCGAATGATCCGATTTTTCGAAGTCAGACTTGAGGTGAACCAATCCGCGCCCTGCCTGCGCAGATTCAGAGCGAAAAGTGGCCACCTTAAAATAGACAAAATCGGCTATTCAATAAGGCCAATTAACCGCCTAATCTTCACTCACCGGCCCACTGAGTGGGTCCAGACGCTCAAGGAGTGAAGCATGAAACAACGTCTCGACTTCTACAAAGCCAGCCCCGCCATCAAGTCATTGCTCGGCGTCGAAGAACGCATCGGCAAATCGGCCCTCGAAAAATCGCTGACTGAACTGGTCCGTCTGCGCGCGTCGCAGATCAACGGCTGCGCTTTCTGCGTCGATATGCACACCACGGACGCCCGCAAAGGCGGCGAATCCGAGCGGCGTCTGGCCACCGTCGTGGTATGGCGTGAAACGCCCTTCTTCACCGACCGTGAACGCGCCGCGCTCGAATGGACCGAAGCGCTCACGCTGGTCTCGCAAGAGCACGTACCCGACGCCGTGTGGCAAGCCGTACGCCCGCATTTCAGCGACGAGGAACTGGTCGACCTGACGCTGCTGGTCTCGGCCATCAACGCATGGAACCGCTTCGCGATCGCGTTTCGCAAGCTGCCGGCCTGAGCGTATTGCAGGCCTTGAGCCAGGAGTGGTCCTATGAAATTTCGTACGCTTATCGCGGTGGCAGCGCTCGCCGGTTTTTCCACCGCGGGAATCCCGCAAACCGTCTTCGCCGCCGGTGCAGCCGCTACACAGGAAACGATTACACCCGCGTTCACCGAGGCAATCGCCAACGTGCCGGGCAAAACAATGACGGCGCTCGTCGTCGACTATGTGAGCGACTTGCATTCGAAACCGGCCGTGCTTGCAATCGATGCAGTTTCCTGCTCGGATTAACTGCAACCGACGGAACGCGCGTGCTCGGATTATCTGCAACTGTGATTGCATTTAGCCGCGCGTGCTTGCATTCCATCGTCGCGTGCTCACATTATCTGCAACTGACGAAAGTCAGATCGGCAGCCCGGCCGCGAGCATCTTGTCTCGCAACGTCGCGGTCCGCACCGGGTCCAGTGAGTTGCTGAAGAGCGCCTTGATTTCCGCCGGTTTGGCGTCGAACTGCTTCACGAGGTCTTTGATGCGATAGCCGTGACGGGTCAGGGTCGGCTCCGCAAGTCGTTGCGCAGTTTCGGGTGACCGGCCAGTATCACCGACAGGCTCCCGTCGCCGTCCTCGACCAGTTCCATCAGGCGCTTCAAGCCCGTCAGGGTATTGCCGTTCAGGTCATGGGCTTCGTCGACGAACAACGCGACCGGGCGCTTGGAAACCTCCCCGTCAGACTATCGCGGGGACTGCGGCCGCCAAGTCCACGCCTGGCCACTGACAGGGAAGTTTTAATCATCGCGGCCTGACCGCTTAGCAGCGCTTAAAACTTGTGACGAACTGCGAGACGAACCGCGACCTGGTTCGAATTAGATGAAACACCGCCTGCGCCCGGAATGTAGGCGTTGTCGAGCACCGTACCAGTCTTGTCCCCAGCGACCTTCTGAAAGGCAACCTGAAGATAGAAATCGGTTCTCTTCGAGACGTTGTAATCAGCCATGAGCCCGGCCGTATGGTATTTCGGTTTGCCATTACCGGACGTTGCGTCCATGGTGGCAGCCGTATAGACGTACTGTGCCCCGACGAAGAACGCGGGCGTGAGCTGATATTTGCCGTTCACTTCGTAGTTCCGGAACCGAAGCGATGAGAGCGTTCCGCCATTGACCGGCGTAATCGAACCGACATACGCTGATGTGCCGGTAGCTGCCGGCTGGTCGACAACTGTGTTTGTGTAAGCAAATCCCACTGTAGCGCTGCCGAACGTGTAGTTGATGCCACCACCGAACACACGGAGGCGTTGTGACAGGAAGTTCGCATCATCGGTGGCTATTGCGCCCGCAGCGTTAAGTCCTGGATTATTTGCCTGCAGATATGCGGCAGCGATAAGCAGGCCACCATTCGCATACTGCGCGCCAACACTATACTGTCTGTTGTTGGCGAAGTTTGTACCGTTGCTGAAACTGTACGTACCACCAAACTGAAAGCCAGAGAATGCTGGACTCGCGTATTTCACCGTGTTGTTTACGCGAAACGAGTTGTCCGTATTGTCGTTGTCGTACGGATGTGCAAGCAGATAGCCACCCCAGTTTCCGTTTGCCGTTGTCTGAGCAAGATAGTCAACAAGAGAGTCGTACTGCCGGCCGAACGTGACCGTGCCGAACTTGTCACTTGCAAGTCCTACATACGCCTGGCGGCCGAACATCCGGCCGCCTTGCCCGAGCTTCCCGGAATTGACATCGAAGCCATTTTCCAGAGTGAATATGGCCTTCAACCCGCCGCCGAGGTCTTCCGATCCTCGCAGGCCCCATCGGCTACCCTGCGCGTAGCCGCTTTCGAGTTGATAAGCAGCTTTGCCTTGCGCGTTAGCGTTATTGGTGTAGTTGAAGCCTTCGTCATTCAATCCGTAGAGTGTGACAGTACTTTGCGCAAATACGGGGGACGCGAATGCAAGAAGTGCGGCGAAGGCAACGCCATGCTTTTTCATCAAGGATCTCCAGGTCAAAATATTATTTAAGCGGCTTTTTTTACAATGGAAAATTGTGACGCCTATCGGCGTTGCGAGCGTGCCGACACAAGTCGGCACGTCGACTGGTATGTAAAGCTAATTTCGTAGAGGCAGGCGCCGGATACCTGGCGAGTCGCCGGACTGCTGATGGAGCGCTAGCGAGAGTCGAACAGGACGAGTCCCGAATCCTGCTTCCTATGCGGATACCTTACGCCCCTGGCCTGCTTGTAACTGGCACCCACGCGTCACCCTTGACGCGATATAAAGTGGAGCTTGCGTTCTTCAGGTCACCATTTTTCTCGAACTGAATTTCTCCGGTGACGCCCTGGAAGTCGGTTGATTTGATTGACGTGTTAAAGACCGACGGCTTGACAGAATCGGCCTTCTGCATGGCCTTTATCGCGAGCGTGGCAGCGTCGTATGCAAACGGAGCGTACGACAGCATATCGACACCGTACATTCTCTTGAAATTGGTCTGGAAGGCTTTGCCCTGCGCAAGGGTGTCGATGGGATGCCCATACTCCCACGCCATGGCGCCTTCCGCCGCTGTACCTGCCAACTTGATGAAGTCGGCATCCATGACTCCCCCTCCGCCCACAAATTGCGCCTTCATGCCCAGTTGCTTCATGCGCTTGACAAGCATCGCCGCCTGCGCATCAAGCACGCCGCAAAAGATCAGGTCTGCGTTGAGACTTTTTATATGAGTGAGCTGGGAACTGAAGTCGACTGCCTTATCGTTGGTAAATTCCCGGTCGATGACCGTCCCACCGCTCGCGGTAACGGCCTTGACGAACTCGTCGGCCTCACCCTGCCCAAATGCCGTCCGGTCGTCGAGAACGGCAATCCGCTTGGCGTTCGAGACTTTCACCGCGTAAGCGCCCGCTGCGCCGGCATTTTGAGCATCCGTCGCGATGACGCGGTAAACCGTGCTCAGCCCCGCCTGTGTGATCGTGGGATTCGTGGCCGATGGAGTCAACATAGGGATTCCAGCCTTGGCGTAGATCTGCGATGCCGGCAACGTCGTACCTGAATTGAAGTGACCAACCACAAATACCGCGCCGTCATCGACGAGTTGCTGGGCAACCTGGACACCGAGACGTGGATCCGCCTGATCATCCTGCGACTCAACCTCGAAGCGAACCGGCACACCACCTATGACCGGTTTGTGTGAATTTTCCTCCGCGACGGCCATTTTCACCCCGGCTTCGATGTCCTTGCCGTACACAGCGTTACCTCCTGTCATTGGCGCTGCAACGCCAACTTTCACGATGATCTCCTGAGCGTTGCAAGCCGTGGCTCCTAGCAGCGAGAGTGCGCTCAGCGCAACCGATGACCGCCAGACGAAAATGCATGAATTCATGGCAATTCCTTAAATAATATTATAATGTAGTGCTACATATTTAAAATTCTTAATCAATTACAGAATCAGCCGCTCATGGATGACCGGTGTGCTTCATCTGCGGTGATTCCGTACTTCACGGCTTCCGGTCGAGTTTGTTCGATACCACGCCGGCGCACACGATCAATCAGATCGTCTTCGATACACCCGCCTGACTCCGAATCGACTACTTGCCCGTCCTCACGGACGGACAGCATCGCGCCCTCTGGCCGCGGCGATGATCCCCAAGTCTTGACCACGGTGACAAGCAGCGCGCGGCGCCCTGCTTCAATCCACTGCGCACTGCTTTTCAACACTTCAAGGTCGACGCTGTCCATGATAAAGGCTTGTGTGGGAATCCACAGGATGCGACAAAGACAGCGCGTCATTCAGGCATCGAATGGCCAGTGCGCTCTCTCGATGCCGCCCCTATCTCAATGTGAGGATGCAACGTCGGCGTGGACTGGAGCGCGCCAGGTGAGGCCAATGATGACGCCGAGTACGCAGAGTGCAGCGATATACCAGGCGGGCGCCATGACGATGCCCTGGCGACCCACCATGTACGAGGCCACTGCCGGCGCGGTGCCACCGAAGATCGCGTAGGCCGTGTTGTACGACAGCGCAAAGCCCGTGAAGCGGACTTCAGGCGGGAAGCTTTTCACGATGATGTACGGCCCGAGCGTGATGGTCCCGATCAGGAAACCGCCTGCGATATAGAGCGGCCACACCGCGCTACTGCCCGAAGTCAGAGCGAAGTAGAAGGCGCCTGTCACAACCAGCATCGCCATGCTGCCCAGCGCGTAAGCGTTACCGCCGCCAATCCGGTCTGCGGCCCAGCCTGCAACCGTACTGCCGATAATCAGCCCTAGGATCGACCAGGAGTTGTTGGTGAAGACCGCTTTCGCTTCATAGTGGAACTGCGACTGCAGGAAGGTCGGCGTGTACAGGAAATACAGTACGAAGATGCCGGAAAAGACCCACGTGGCCAGCAGCGATACGACGATCGCACCACGGTGATGTTTGAGCACGACCGACAGCGGCAGACGCGAGTCGGCGGCACGCTTGGCGCGCAGCGCCTCGAAGACGGGCGTTTCGTGCAGGTAGCGACGCAGGTAGACGGAGATCAGCCCAAAGATGCCGCCGGCAATGAACGGTACGCGCCACCCCCAACTCTTCAGGCTATCCGCATCGAGATTGCCCATCAGGTATTTGGCGCTTAACGCACCGAGCAGGATGCCGGTGCAAAGACCCGACATCAGCAGGCCGCACGCGAGACCCACGCGGTCACGGCGCACGTGTTCCGAGCAGAAGATCCAGGCACCCGGCACTTCTCCGCCAACGGAGAGACCCTGAAGGACGCGGCACAGCAGAAACAGCAACGGCGCGGCCATGCCGAACATCGCATAGCTGGGCAGCAGGCCAATCAGCAACGTGGGAAACGCCATCAGGAACAGGCTGAGCGCGAACATCTTCTTGCGGCCAATCCGGTCACCGAAGTGGGCGAAGAAGATGCCGCCGATCGGCCGAACGAGGTAGCCGGCGGCGAAAATACAGAACACTTCGAGCTGGGCGAGCCATTCCGGTGTGTGCGGCGGAAAGAACACCGTAGCGAGCAGTTTCGTGAAGAATACGGCGACGATGAAGTCGTAGTATTCGAGTGCGCCGCCCAGGGAGGCGAGCCCTAGCGTCTTGATGTCGCGCCAGGACATCGACTGCCCGCCTAGGGCAGCCTCATTCGATCGTACAGGGGTAGTACTCATTCGTTGTCTCCAAACACATGAAAGTTGACGCTTGGCAAAACTGCCAACCCATTTGATCAGTATGCTGACTATATGGGTATATGACTAGCACACCAACGAATACTCGGGTCAAATACTTGCGTGACGCTTCTCTTAAGTTGACTCTTAAAATCAGGTCAATCTCTGCCACCCGCGACGGTTTGCCAACTTGGCGGTAAAATCGTCAGCGCACTGACAGATAGGTTTTTATCCCGAAAAAACCGGGAATGCAACTGGGGTTCCCCCAGGGGCATCACGTCAAGGAACGCAGACGGAGTGTCTGCCGCTCTTGCGCACGCTACGCCTGCCTACCATGACGCAAGCGCCAACGACTATCAGCGCTAGACAGCAGTTACACTTGTCGTGAATGACGGCACTCTTTGAAAAGGATGAATATGGGCACAGTTACGGAGAAAAAAACTGCCGTCTCGGATTCGGCGATTGAGACCGGTCACCTCTGGCAGCGTCCGGGCTTCCTGATCCGGCGCCTCAACCAGATCCACGTCGCGCTGTTCTTTGAAAGCTGCAAGGACTTCGCGATTACGCCGGTTCAGTACGGCTTGCTCACAACGCTGAGCGAGCGTCCTGGGCTTGACCAGACCTCACTCTGCGCTGAAGTCGGCGTCGACCGCACGACGATGGCCGACGTTCTCCGGCGCCTGGAAGAGCGGGGGCTTGTCAAGCGTGAGCCTAGTCCCGCCGATGGACGCCAGAAAATCGCCAATATCAGCAGCAAGGGGCGGCGTGTCATGAACGACATGTACGAGAGCATGCGCGAGGCTCAGGTCCGATTTCTGGCTCCTTTGGACGCCAAGGAACGCATTGAATTCATCCGGATGATGATGCAACTGGTCGAAGGCAACAACCAGTATGGCCGCACATTGCTCAAACACTTTGACTGAAAATATGGCGTCCTGGGACGCCATATTTCCGCTCTCAAAACCGATGCAATATCCCCACTCGCGTCAGCAGTTGCCTGTCGTTGCTCGACGCGCTCGACACCGCCATGATCCACGCCTGCGGGTTGTTGTCGCCACTCACCTTCTGATACACGGCTTCTGTGTAAAGTACCGTGCGTTTGGACAATGCATATCGAACACCCACTGAGAACTGGTTAGCCTTGTCGCTGGCAAGCACGGCATTGCCTTTCATCAATTCGTAGTCTCCACCGACCGAAAGTGCCGGCGTAATCTGGTAGTGCGTACCGATCTGATACACGTTGATGGTTGCGTTGTTGGCCGTGTTTTTTGTGTTCGTGTACAGGACGTTAAGCGCGGCCAGACCGAACTTATACTCCGCCCCTGCCCCGAAATTTCGTATCCCTGCCATGCCGTTCGCAAGCTGCGCATATCGTTGGTAGGTATATGCAACACCGGCCGAAAAAGGCCCGTTAGCATAGTTAGCGCCGAAGCTCTTACCATCGTTCTGCGCGATCGCACCGGGTACACCGCCAAAGCTGTAAAGCGCACCGGCCGAGAATCCATAGTACGTTGGCGTCGTGTATTTCACCGAGTTGGAGATAGCCGTGCCCGACATGCGGTCGAAATTCGCGTTCCCTGACGAATTTCCCGGAATGCCAAGTCCCGAAAATGGTCCCTCGCGAAAACCGTACAGCCCCGCGATGTAGATCGAATTGTCAAAGCGCAGCAACGAGTCAATCATGAAGTCGTACTGTTCGCCGAACGTCAGTTTCCCGTACTGATCGTTCGACACGCCCACATAAGCGTTACGGCCAAATAGTCCGCCGCCGTTCGTTGGAAAAATTGCGCCGGTGCCGAGGTTGAACTGGTCGATCAATTCAAATATTGCCTTGTTACCGCCGCCGAGATCTTCCGTGCCGCGCAGGCCCCACAGGTTCGGCATCGCGATGCCGTTGTCCATCGTGTAGTTGTGCCCGCCCTTCTGATTGATGACCATTGTGACCCCCGCATCGAGCGCACCCCAGAGTTGCACGGAAGATTGCGCGCGCGCCGGAATGGCAGCCGCAAGAGTACACGCCGTTGCAGCAACGGCCCATGAAGTTCTCATCGCCAAACCTTATATGCAAGATTGTACGAAGATTTCCTTTGCCAAAATCAACAAGGAAAATCTTCGCTATATAGGGAAATATGGACTACTGGGAAATGTCCCGGCGAAACGTTTCCGGAACGAAAAGCACACCGACTATTAGAGAGAGCACTGCAATCGCAATCGGATACCACAGGCCGAAGTAGACGTTTCCGTTCGCAACGGCCATGGCTGAAACAACGAACGGCAACATCCCGCCGAACCAGCCGGATCCCAGATGGAACGGAAGTGACAGCGAGGTGTAGCGGATTCGGGCGGGGAACAGTTCAACCATGAACGCCGCCATCGGACCGTAGACCATCGCGAGATACACAATCAGCAACCACATAAGGAAGATGACCATAGGCGCATTGATCTGCGCCGGGTCCGCATGCTGCACCCAGCCAGCGGCCAGCAGCGCATTCTCCAGGTCGTGCCGATCGCTGCCGTGCACGGTGACGTTGCCAATCGTGGTGGCCGCCGACTGCTTTGGTTGCAATGGCATCTGCTGGTATGAAACGCCCGATGCACTCAGGAACGAACGAATGCGGTCGCAATCCGTTCTCGGTGCGGCAAACAGCGAAAAGTGGCAGTCATCTGCGTGAACGATGACAGGCGAGCTTTTCTGGAACGCCTCCAACTTCGGATTCGCGTAGTGGGTCAACGCGTGAAAGATTGGCTGCGTCGTTGCGGCGAGCAACAGGCAGGCTGCCATCATGATCCACTTACGCCCAATGCGGTCCGAGAGCCAGCCGAAGATCAGGTAGAACGGAAAAACGCATACCAAGGCGATGGCCAGATAGAGGTTCACCGTGTTAGGCGCGACCTTCAACGTGTTTTGCAGGAAATACATCGAGTAGAAGTGGCCGGTTCCAAACACAACGCCAACACCGGACGCGGTACTGAACAGCATGATCAGCACGTACTTGAGGTTTTCCCACTTGCCGAAGCTTTCGCTGATTGGAGATTTCGACAGTTTTCCCGCGTGCTTCATACTCTGGAATGTGGGTGACTCGGCCAACTTCGTACGCAGGTAAACAGAGATCACCAGCAACACGAGTGAAACCAGGAACGGCACCCGCCAGCCCCAATCCTGAAACGATGCGCTCTCCATGGCGGACCGGCTCGCGCTGACAACGCCGATGGATGCCAGCAAACCCAGTGTGGCAGTCGTTTGCAGCGAGCTGGTATACAAACCCCGGCGCTTGGCTGGCGAATGTTCAGCCAGATAGGTAGCCGCCCCACCCGTTTCACCACCCAGCGCAAAACCCTGCAGAAGTCTTAGGCATACGAGCAACAGCGGCGCGAACATGCCAATCTTTGCAAACGAAGGAAGCAGCCCCACACCCACTGTAGCGACACCCATCAGGACAATGGTCGCCATGAAGGTATATTTTCGGCCGATCCTGTCACCGAGCCGACCAAAGAATAGTGCGCCGAGCGGCCGCACGAGGAACCCCGCGCCGAATGTCGCGAGACTGGCCAGAAAGGCCGTGGTCTCATTTTCGCTGGGAAAAAAGAGCGTACTGAATGTTCCCGCCAGGGCGGCATAGATATAGAAGTCGTACCATTCGAGCAATGCCCCAAATGAGGACGCGATGATAAGCGTAAATTCGCGGCGCGTGACAGCGCGCCGCGATGGCTCCGACGTTGAGATGTCCATTCCCACTCCTGGCTGCACGGTTCGCTCCACAGATATACTTAGTTATACGTAATTATTGAAAGGTGGCTCAATATAGACGGACCCTCGTTGACACACGTGGCGATTCGAGAGGCGCTACTGATCGACATCGGGCGCGTCCCACCTGACGCGCCCTCTTACTTCACACCGGCTACATATTTCCGAGAACGCTGAGTGCTTCGTCCCGGGTCATGACGGCGGCATACTTCTGTGCCATATCAAAGAGGTTGGCCTCGTGCGGGGCGATGGCGCGGTCGCCCACGCAGTCGGAAAGTACGAGCGGACGGAAGCCGTACTGCATCGCGTCAACCACGCTCGAGCGCACACAGCCGCTCGTCACCGCACCAGCGACCAGCAGCGTCTGCACGCCACGCTGCGCAAGCCACGCAGCCAGCGACGTGCCGAAGAATGCCGAGGGCACCGTCTTGCGCACCACCAGTTCGCCCTCACGCGGCGTGAGTTGCGGCACGATGGCGCTGTTGTGCGTGTGCTCCTTGAGTGCGAGCAGACCCGGCACCTTCAACGTAAAGATGTTGTGGTCCGCATCGTCGTCCGCGAACACGATGCGCGTGTGGGCAATGGGCCAGCCGCGCTCGCGCGCATGGGCCAGCAGAAGAACGGTGCGCTCGATGGCCGGTGCGATGTTGCCCCCGCCAAACACCTCGGGGTCGGCAAAGCCGTTGACAAAGTCGACGATAAGCAGACCCACCGGCGCCTTCGGTTCGAGCGTCGAGCCAAAGCTCTGGCGCTGGTAGGTATCAAGTTCATTGGACATGCCGATTCCTCACTTATCCAGCACCTGGCCGTTGCGCACCACCGCCTCACCATCGAGGAACACATCGCAGTGACGCAGTGGAATGTCGATATGGCAGGTGGTTGTGCGCTTGCCACCCGCTTCGTTGTTCGGTCCGAGCGAGAACAGGAAGTTGCCCTCGAAGGCACGCGCGTCCATGCCGATGGTCGCCTCCCGGTCATACAGCCCCAACGTTGACCAGTGCGCGCGTGGCTGAAGCCCCCAGCCGATGTGCGAGATGGCGTATGCCTCGGGGTCCCTGAAGGTGCCCATGTACTCCTTGAGCAGGTCCGCGTCCATGCCGCCCTCAATGCGGGTGGCAAAGCCGTTCTCGACGGTGAACTCGATCCGGTCCTGCACATAGCACTTTTGCGGCAGCAGGATGTCGCCCCGGTCGATTACGATGCGCCCGTAGGCGCGGCCTTCGTCCGGGAACGTCAGCGCAAAACCGCTGGGCCAGTGATCCCACCGGCCTGGCGTGTCGACGAAACCGTATTCCGCGATCGCCTCGAATTCGCCGATCGGACAGTGGAAGTCCGTCCCGGCGGCCGAAATAATGTGCATTTCTTTGGACCGGTTGATGCGGGCCTGAGCGGCCAGCACCCGCTCGCGGTCGGCCAGACTTGGCACGAGCCGCGTAAGCACTTCAGGCGGCTCGACTGCGAGCAGGATCTTGGTGCCGGTATTCAGAATGTCGAGTTGCTCCGGCGAGAACAGCAGCGTCATCAGGTCCAGAACAAGGTCGCTCGCCTTGAGCGCGGCAATCGCTGCGGGGTTACCCGTGAGCGGTGTCGTGCCAAGGTATGCGAGCGAGTCGCGGCTGAGCGCCTTCTCGCCATTCACCGGCGGCAGGTCCAGCCGGTTGACGATCGCACCCATTGACTGCGTCGCGATCAACGCGGTCGAGAGCGTTTGCGCATGGGTGGCCGCGCTCGTCAGAATCGTGACAGTCTGGCCCGCTTCAAGGCGCGAGAGTGTCAACACCTGCTTCCACGCGTCAACCATCTGGTAATCGCTGACTGGCATCGTGTTCTCCTTGAAAGAGGGGTGTCAGGCCCGGTTGGCGGCCAGAACCGGCAGCGGCGCGCCCAGGAAGTCACCGAACGCGCGATAGAAACCGTGTTCGTCGTCCCACGGAATCATGTGGCCGGCGTCGGACACGTGCGAGTGCTTGAGCTGCGGCACCAGCGTGTGGATCTCCTCGATGTCTTCGAGTCGGACCACGTCGCCGCGTCCGGCCGTCATCAGCAGGACGGGCACGCCGACGTGCGGCAGGTCCCCATGCACGTCATCGGTATGGAAGCCCCGAAAGCTCGCGATCACGGCGCGCTCGTCACACGTGTGCAGCCACTCGGCGCGCAGTTGGCGCTGCTCATCGGTCCAGCTGGGACAGAACGCGCGCATACCCTCGGCGTCCGTGCCTTCGCGCGCGAGGCGCATCGAATCGACGTACCAGGGCAGTTGCGACGGATACGGGCGACGGCCCGGACCGGACACGGGCGGATCGAGCATGACCAGCCGCGCAAGACCGTGCGGCTGCGTGCGCGCGGCGCGTACGCCAATGCGGCCGCCCATCGAGTGGCCCACCACGCTGTAGCGCGTCAGCCCCAGCGCCTGGGCGAACGCGACCAGATCCGCGGCCTGCGCATCCAGGCTGTAGTCCAGTGTGTCCGATGCCGAGGACAGGCCCCGGCCACGAACATCGAGCACATAGGTGTCGAACGTCGTGCCGAAGTGCTCGCCGACGAAACCCCACGTCACAGCCGGACTGGTTATGCCCGGCACGATGATGACGGGGTCGCGACCGGCGCGCGCGCCGGTCGCGACCCCGTAGCGCAGGTAGTGCTGGCGGATTCCGTTCGCGTGAACGTTGCCGCCGTAGAGGAAGGTGGATGTGTGGCTCATACGGGTCTCGGCGTCGTTATCGGAGTCGTTAAGCGTCAGCACGTCAGTAGGCACCCGAAAGCAATGCGCCGGCACCCGGCACCACCGCTTCCAGATCAAGCTGCTTGAGCATCGCGTAGGTCGTCGCAATCGAGGCGGTGATGACGGGCTTGCCCGTCATCGCTTCCACCTTGGCTACGGCCGGCAGCGAAGGCATCTGAACGCACGCCGAGAGCACGATCGCGTCGGCATGCGTCGTGTCCATCTGGGAAACGATGCCCGGCAGCAGGCTCGGGTCATGACGGCCCACGTCGAGGTTGTCGGGAATCTCGAGGGCACGGCAATCGAGCACCTCGTAACCTTCGTTACGGATGTAGTCGACCACCAGTTCGGTGAGCGGCTTCATGTACGGGGCGACCACCACGATACGCTTTGCGCCGATCACCTTTAGCGCATCGACGAGTGCGCCAGCGCTGGTGATGACCGGCGCCGCCCCACCATTCTCGACCGTGCGCGCATGCAGACGCTTCTGCGACACGCGGTGGTAACCGTGACCCATCGCCATGATCGCGACCAGACACGCATAGCCGAGCACATCGACGCGGGCATCGCTGAGTTCGAGCGCACAGCGGTCGGACTCAGCATCCATGGCGGCCAACTCTTCCTTCACCACCTTCTTCATGCGCATGCGGCTGGAGTGGAACGTGAAACGCTCGGCACGGATCGTCTGGCGCGCGAGCAACATCGCCGGAATCTCCGTCTCCATCGTCGTGTTCGAACTCGGCACAATCTGACCAATTCTGTATTGCTTCGTCATGGTTACCTCTAGATAAATTTAACGTGATTTTTTTGCTGCTCGCGGTAAAAAAACAGCATCACAGCTTGAAGATACGTTCAGCGTTGCCATGGCAAACGAGATTTCTGACGTGCTCGTCGAGCGGCGCCTGCTCAATGAAATCGGCGGCAATCGCCGTGGATTCGTACGGGTAGTCCACCGAAAACATCACGGCCTCCGGGCCCATTTCTCCGATTGCGCCAAGCAGGGATGGCGCCGAGCACACACCGGAAGTGGTAATCAGGATGTTTGTTCCGATGTACTCGGAAGGCGCGCGTTCGAGATGAATACCGTGCGAGTAAACCGCGAAACGGCTATCAAACCGCCAGCGCAGGTAGGGCAAGCCCTCACCCATGTGACCCAGAATGACTTTCAGTTTGGGGAATCGGTCGAAGACACCGCCGAAGAGAAGGCGCAATGCATGGCTGCCAGTTTCAACACCCCACCCCCACGCGGCACCCGTCAATTCTGGATGGCCATCGAAGACCTTCGGCATCACATACGCATCGGTAGGATGCAGATACAGCGGTACTTCGAGTTCCTGCATCCGTTCCCAGAAAGGGTCGTAATCACGGTCATCGTAGTACGTTCCCAGCGTGTGCCCATTCACCAGCGCGCCCTTAAAACCGAATTCCCGGACGGTGCGGGTCAATTCATCAATGGCGCCCCGAGGCGTGTGCATCGGCAGCGTGGCAAACCCACCAAACCGCGTCGGGTGCCGCGCAATCTGTTGTGCCAGAAAGTCGTTGCTCTCTCTGGCGCGAGCAAGTGCCAGGGCCGGGTCAGTCTCACCCTGCACGCTCGGCCCAGTCTGGGACAGGATGGTGTAATCGATCCCGGCGCGGTCCATCTCGACGATCCGTTGCTCGTCGAAATCCGCAAGCCGGGCTGCAAGATCAGCGAGCACGTCTGGCGCGATGTGCTGCGTGAAGCTTTTTGAGTAGCCCTGGAAGCCAGGCGTTGAAAAGTGCTCTTCCAAAGCAATCTTCCGAATCCGTTTACTCACGACACACTCCAGTTTTTAATCAGTATACTGATAATAAGAACGCGAGGCGGCGTGCTTGACACGCTACGCCCCCGTCTTCCGCTATCGTTGCAACAGTATTTATTCGCGGCCGCCAAAGAGCCGTTTTATACGACCCCACAGGACACTCCACACCAGACTACCGACGTTGAATCGGGTCTGCAGCACCGCCGAGTCCGGCACATCCACGCCGCCCAACTGTGCGTTAATTCGCATGCCAAAGTCAGCAATCATCCGTCGAACAAAGTCTTTAACAAGCCCGGACCGCGAAAATTGCGCGAGCGGTCCTTGCAACATGTATTCGAGCGTGACGGCCACGCGCGTCTGCGTTCCGTTGGCTTCATCACTTAACGCGTAGGTCACGTCACCGTTCGCTTTCGAGCGGCTGATGTTGTCCTGGCCGGCGCCTCGCATCACGGCGCGATACGCCGCGTCATCACGCTCAAGGCGTGCGGCACCGGCAAAATTCGCCGATATCGGCCCAAATTTGACGGCGATCTTGCCTTTCACTTTTTCGGCATCGTGCTCGATCAGTTCCGCCCCTGGCAGACAGCCGGTGACGGAAGGAAGGTCCCCCATAAAGCCCCAGACCCGCTCAAGCGGAAACGGCACGACGAAACTGTCATCAATCGCCGTCCAGCCTTTGCGCTCACCCGTCGGCTGGGCAGCAGCAACCGACGATGCCGCGCTAGCCTCTTGCAGCGCCCGTTCCGGTGCAGTCGACGGGGCAACTGCCACCGCTGCAAATGTCTGGAATGCACCTGCTTCCTGCGTCGCCGCTTGTCGAACTGGAGCAGCGGGAAAGGTGAGAACGTCAGCGATCGGATTGTCTTTCAGGTCGCCAAGTACCGCTTTGATAGCGTTGACGATGCCCATGTAGCCGGTACAGCGGCACAGATTTCCGGACAGCTCGAGACGGATGCGCGACTCATCAGCGTCAGGAAAACGACGTACGATATCGCGTGCCGTAATGAGCATGCCCGGCGTACAGTAGCCGCACTGCAGGCCGTGATGCACCGAGAACGATCGACGGATGCGCTTCATCAGTTCATCGTCGTCGAACCCTTCGATCGTACGCACCTTCTGGTGGTTGCAAGCAACCGCGAAAGTAATGCAGGAACGCACCGGTTCGCCGTCGATAAGGACGGTGCACGCGCCGCACACTCCGTGCTCGCACCCCAGGTGGGTACCGGTCAGATTCTGGTTATCGCGCAGGAAATCGCCCAGATGCGTGCGCGGCGCAACCTCGCCGCGTATCGCCCGGTCGTTGATAGTGAGTTCAATGACAGACATGGAAATTCCTGTTCACGCGTTAACGCGCGGATGAACCGAAGGTTTGTGCAAGACAGCGCTCAACCGTGGCGGCGTGCATGGAGCGGTCGATGGCATCCGCATTCGGCATCGCGTTCGCTACACCTGCCGCAATCGCTTCCGGCGTGGCGGCACTTGGCCCCTGCTTCGCGATTGACTGCGCAAGCGAGTCCAATGCGGTCGGCGGGCCATCAAGCGCGCCAAGGACCACGCGGGCCAGGCCGGTTTGCGCGTCAAACGCCGCAGCTGCGCTTGCGTGGGCGAACTCGCCAGTCTTACGGCAAAGCTTGTAATAGCCCCAACGCAGGGTGCCCCCGATTTTCGGCAACAGAACCGCAGAGATAATCTCGCCGTCTTCGAGCAGCGTTGTAAAGGCGCCCAGCATGAACTCACTGGCGCGCACTTGACGCGTACTGCCCGCCTTCGCGAGCTCAAGCCGGGCATCGAGGGCTGAAAGCGCCAGCGGCCAGTCCGCCGCGGGGTCAGCATGCGCCAGACTGCCGCCGATGGTTCCTCTGTTACGAATCGCGCGGTATGCAATACCCGAGGCGACATACTGCATAAATCCGTTGCGCAAAGGCTCGAACTTCCCGTCCTCGATTTCCGCGTGAGTGATCGCCGCGCCCACACGAACCACATCACCTACGACAGTGACACTGCGCAATTCGTCAACATGTGACACATCGACCACGCGCGATGGCCTCGCCAGACGGAGATTCAGCATCGGCCCCATCGACTGGCTACCGGCGATCGGTTTCACACCCGTCGCCGAATCATCGAACTCACGTAACGCGTCAGACAATGTAGCGGCGCGTACGTATTCAAAAGCAGCGGCCTTCATCAAATCACCTCGTGAGCATGTTCTGCTTCTGCCTTGCTGCGCGAGGCCGCTTTGGCCGCCTCAATCGCGGCAAGCAGCCGTCGCGGCGTGAGGGGTGTCTCGCTGACGAGTGCTCCAATAGGACTAAGCGCATCGTTCACCGCATTGAAAAGCGTGGCAGGGGGTGCGATTGCACCGCCTTCGCCCACCCCCTTCGCGCCGAATTCCGTGTAGGGCGACGGCGTCTCCATATGAATGATGGTCAACGGCGGCAACTCCGTCGGCCCGGGCAACATGTAGTCTGCGAGCGTGGACGTCAGTGGCTGAGCGTTATCGTCGTATAGCGTTTCTTCATAGAACGCGGTGCCGATACCCTGTGCCGTGCCGCCGATGGTCTGGCCTTCGACAACCATCGGGTTAATCATTCGTCCGCAGTCTTCAACGATGACGTAATCCAGGATGTCGACGTGGCCCGTTTTTGTATCAACCGCCACGGCGGCCGCATGCGTCGCGTAGCTGAACGCGCCGGTGTCGACTTTCGGCTTGAAACCCTGAGTTGCTTCGAGCCCGGTAAGATCCACGCCCGGGGGTAAGCGTTCGGGCCGCAGATACCACGCGTGACCGATCTCCGCGAGGGATACCCGTCCCGTTGCGCCAACTACCTCGCCGGCCTCGAATCGGACCGCGCCTTCCGGTTCACCCAGGATATGCGCGCCAATTTTGATCAGTCGCGGCACCAGTTCACGGCACGTTGCCGCGACTGCACCACCTGCCATGACAATGCTGCGAGAGGCGTAGGTACCCGTCGAGTACGGTGTGAGAGCCGTATCGCCGTGCACGACCTTGATCTTCTGAATGGGAACACCCAGCACTTCATTTGCGATCTGCGCCAAGGTCGTTTCCATACCCTGGCCATGGGAATGGATTCCGGCACGAACTTCCAGACCGCCATCCGCTGTGATCCGGACAGTTGCCAGGTCGTAGCCTGGGACGACCGGCAGGCCCCACGAAGCAAACACCGCCGTGCCGTGTGCCGATTGCTCAGTGAATGTTGCGAACCCGATACCGATCAACCTGCCGTCTGGCTCGCCCTCTTTCTGGCGACGGCGCCACCTGGCAACATCAAGCTGTTCAGCGGCCCGCTTCAAACTCTCCTGGAAGTCGCCACTGTCGTAGTGCTTCTTGACAACGTTCGTATAGGGCATGTCGGCCCCGCGAATCAGATTGTCGTAGCGAACCTCCCACGCTTCGCGACCGACTGCCCGCGCAATGGCGTCCATCGTCAGTTCGATCGCGAAACAGACACCGGTGCGTGCCACGCCACGATACGGGAGGAACCCGGGCTTGTTGGTTGCCGCGCACTGGGTACGGCAGCGGTATCCGCTGAAATCATAGGGGCCAGGCAGGTTACCCAACGCCTGCCCTGTTTCGAGCCCAATCGTAAAAGGCCACGCGGAATATGCGCCGCCGTCAATCAACAGATTGCAGTCCAGTGCCAGGAGCCGCCCGTTGTTGTCCGCATACGCGGTAAGTTCGTAGTGGTGCTGGCGCGTATTCGCACCCGCGATCAAATGCTCGCGACGGTCTTCGATAAAGCGAAACGGACGTTTGTAGGTGAGGGCAAGCCACGCAATGCAGAGCTCTTCCTGCTGAAGTACACACTTGTAGCCGAATGCACCGCCCACATCAGGCGAAATGACGCGCACCTGAGCATGGTCAATACCGAGGCATTGCGCAAGCACCGTACGGATCATGTGCGGGACCTGGGTCGACGTAATGACGACCAGTTGCGCCTGCGTGTGGTCCCAATAGGCCAGCACAGCCTTGCCTTCCATTGGGACCATGCACTGACGGGCCAGGTCGACCTTTTGCCTGACGACGACGGGTGCATCTTTAGAGCGCTCGTCGAAATTGACATCCGCCTTCAGATCGAGGAAGAGATTGTCTGTCCAGTGGTCATGCACCCGCACGTCTGTACGCTCGCGTGCTGTAAATGCATTCGCCAACGCAGGCAGCTCCTCCAGATCCAGCTCGACTTCCTCCGCGATGTCCTCGGCCTCGGCGCGGGAACTCGCGAAACACATCGCCACAGGCTCGCCGACAAAGCGGACTTTCCCGGATGCGAGCGGCGGGTGCGACGAAGGCTTGTAGGTCGGCAAGCTGGAGTCGGCCACAATGTCTGCCGCTGTCTGCATGTCTTCCCGCACAATGACACGGTCGGCGAAGCGTTCAGGTTTGCCGACGCGCTCGATGCGAGCATGCGCAAGTGGGCTGCGCAAGAACGCCACTTCCTGCAAATCAGGAAACGTATAGTCGGCAACGAATTTTCCCTTGCCATGCAAATGTCGCTCATCCTCGCGACGCCTCACGCGGGCGCCGACGCCGCCACTTTCGATGGGCGCTTCCGTCGGTTCAGTGTGGCTCATAAGCATCCCCCTGGTTTGTAGCCCGCCATTAACATTCTCCGATCACGCCTTCAAACAGGATAAGCCAGATCGTTCGCAATCATCGCCGTGTCATAAATCGCCTGCCGTTCCTTCAGAAGCAGCTCATTGCCCTTTCGAGCAAAGCGGTCAAAAAGCCGACCGGCCTGATGCAGACAAGTCGCACCTTCGACGAGGGTCTGCATCAACATGTAGTTGCTCTGAGCAATGATTTCTTCGTCTGTCACGTCAAGAATCCGAACGTTGGTGACGAAATGCAGCATCTGTCGCGGCGCAAACATCTGCGTTCTGGAAATAGCTACTGCGCGGTCGCGCAGCATGTCCCGACCTTCGGCGTAGACCAGGCCGGCCGGAAACCCGAGGGCGGCATTTTCGTACTCGGTCACCCGGTAAAGACAGTTTTCCGTGAAAAAGTCCGGCCACCGCTCAACGTCGCCCCCGTCGAGCACCGCACAATATTCGGCATGGAAATCTTCCACGGCTGCGCGCGCAGCAAGTGCCTTGTCGTGTGCAATTGGCTTCTTTTCGAATCCTGGCAGCATTTAAAACCCCATCACTTCACGGTAGTGTTTGTACATCGCGCGAATTGCAGCTTCCGAAATCAGATTGTCCGCAGTTCCAATTTTTTCACTGTCGAGTTTGAGCACGCTGCGATCGGTTACGGAGCGACGCACGCCTTCCTGCACAAACTTCATGGCTTCGTTGTCCTCGAGACCGAGGAATCCAGCCGGCCCCATCAGGTTGCCCTGGCGCAGCCGGTGACGCGTGGTCTCTTCGGTGTCGTCTTCGTATCCGAACATCGTCCACAGCATCACCATGCTGTTCGGACCATTCGGAACGATATGCCGCACCCCCAAGGTATTCATTTCACGCTGGACAATCAGGTTCGGCCAGATCGTCTGCATTGTCACCGACCATTCGGAGTCAAACTCCTTGACGTACTCAAGGAACCGCTCATCCTTGAGGACCATACCCTCGTGGAACGAGCGCATTTCTTTCTTCTTGTCGGCGTCCACAGTTGCATAGAGTGAATCGCTTTTGGCCGACGCCATCGTGCCGTGTATGCCGTATTTACTATCGGCCACCATCGCCGAGCGGTTTCCTGCAACCAGCAAGCCGAACACCACCAGGAAGGAGTGCAGCAGCGTTGCGTGGTACGGATCCTTCAGATTCTCGTGGTACATCTTCCAGTTGCATGGCAGCTCGTTCTTGTAAAACCCGAGGATGCGCAGCTTCTTGCCGTTGAAGACGGTGTCGAAATCTCTCAGGATTTCTGGCGTGAGGTAGTCCTCAATAGGCTCCATGTCGTGCGTGAAAGAGGCGAAGACCACCCCATTGCGCGTCGTGACAGCAAGCTTCTTGAGACCGTGGTCCTCATTACGGAAGTCGCGCGGCATTCCGCCGAGCTTGTTCACACCCCGTTTGAACGGAATACCTTGCAGGTTCCCTTTCAGGTCATAGGACCACTGGTGATACGGGCAAACGAATTCCGCATTGTTGCCGCGCGTGTGGCGACAGAATTCGGCGCCACGATGGGCGCAGCGGTTTTCGAACACATGGATGGAACCATCTTCTGCGCGTGAGACGACCACCGGCGTCGGACCTACATACGAACGTTTGTAGTCCCCGCTGTTGGGCACTTCAGCCTCCAGTGCAACGAAGTTCCAGGTACGGCCCTGAAAGATCCGCTCAACCTCGCGAGCGTACACATCGTCGCTCGTATAGACCCAGTCTGGGATAGCGTGAAGGCCTTCTTCCGGCCAGACCAGTTGCTCGATGGGCTTATTTTTGACGCTCGGCGTACCAAGCCCAATTACCGTCTCTGACGAATACAAAGTACTCTCCTGGATGCGTTACGAGTGAGCTTTCCGTTCAAGTTGTCGCAACTTGACGTTCAGGTCCACGAGGGCCTCGGGGTCGACCTGAGCCGCCTCCTCAACGAGACGGCGAATCGCACGCAGTTCGCCGCCGTTATTGACTGCGAGCGCATACACAATGACGTTGTTGCGCAAGCCCATCAGCAGGACCTTTTCGCTCGATACCCGGCGCTCGATCCATTGCTCTATTGGGCCGTCTAGCATTCCTAGCATCTGTACGTTCCAGTCATACTGATCTGTCCAGAACCAGGGGCTCGGCCGATATTCAATCGACTCGCCCAGCATGTTGCGCGCGGCAACAATCGCCTGGTCTTGCGCGTTCTGCCATGATTCGAGGCGCAGGCGTCTTCCGGACACTCCAAATGGGAAATTTGCACAATCCCCCGCGGCGTAGACATCAGCGCCCGAAGTCCGGCAATGCGCATCAACATGTATGCCGTTGCCTGTCTCCAGGCCGGACGCTTTGGCGAGCTCTTCATTCGGCTGCTGCCCAATGGCAACCACCACGAAATCGAACCGCTGCGATGCATGGTCGGCAAAGCTCAGCGTTACCCTAGGCGCATGTTCCACCGAGGCAATCAGCCTGGCACCCAGCATGAACTTCACGCCGTTCTGTTCGTGCCTGGCGCGCAAACGCTCCGAGAATTCGCGCGGCAACGCGCGCTCCAGTAATTGCTCGCCCGCTTCAACCACGGTGACATCGATTCCGCGCGCCCTTGCGCTTGCTGCGAACTCAAGCCCAAGGAAGCCGCCGCCGATGACGGCCACCGAACTCGCGCCGACCATGCGCTCCCGTACCCGCATCGCGTCCGGCAGCGTACGCAGCGTGAATACGTGGCGACTGTCAGGCGTGCCGGGCAGGTGGCGCGCGCGGCCGCCTGTAGTCAGCAGGCATTTGTCGAAGCTGATGCTTCGCCCACTCCTGAGCATCGCAGTGCGGCGTGTCACATCCAGTCTTTCGACACCGTCTGCGATCCAGTCGATCTTTCTGGTGGCGTAGAAGTCGCTCGAATGTAGCCACGCGTCGAAGCATTCGTTATCGTCCGCTGTCGTCAGCACCGTCTTTGACAACGCAGGCCGCTCGTACGGCCTGTGCTGTTCATCACCGACGAGCAGGACCGAGCCCTCGAAGCCCTGCGCCCTCAGCGTTTCGGCTGCGCGGCCGCCTGCCTGTCCGGCGCCGACGATCAAAATCGTTTCCACTTTCGGATTCCTGGCGTAGTCAAAAAGGTATGGAGCTCAGAGTTCAACCATCACCGCACCGCCTTCCACCTGAACCTTGTAAGTCCTGATTGAAGCGGTCACCGGCGCACAAAGCGCGGCGCCGGTCTTCACGTCGAATTTCCCCTGATGAAGCGGGCACTCAATGCATCCGTCCTCGAGGAAACCGTCGCTAAGCAGCGCAAACTGATGCGTGCACACGTTGTGCGTCGCATAGACCTCGCCATCTACGAGGTACAGCGCGATCTGCTCCTTGTCGACCGTTGCCGCGTAAGGCTCATCCGGGTTCAGATCGTCAAGATTTGCTGCGAATTTGAGTGTCATCGCTTTGCCTTGATAATTGATCAGTATGCTGATGAATTGATGGTATCAGTAATTCACCTTGAGTCAATAGAGCCAAAATTATCGTTTACCCTTCGAAAGTGGGTTTTGCCGCGATAAGGGCAGCAAGGTGAGATCAACAGCTGGCAGAAACGTGAGCCGTATGATGATGAAGACGAAAGCCCAACGCAGATCTCGCAGAGCCTTGACTCTGCGGGGCTCCACCGCCATTGCTGGCGGAGACGAAGGGATGCGGACGGAACAGCACGCCGCAGTTCCGCGCGACCAGAAGCGCAAGGCTGCAATCGACGCAGTTTCCGGCTCGAAATAACTGCAACTGCCGGAGGGCGCGTGCTCGCACTATCTGCAACCGTGCTTGCATTCCATTTCCGCCTGCTCATATTGTTTGCAACCGGCTGGATCAGACGCATCGGACGGCTTTTGAGCCGCCGGCTACGATGCTTCCTGCTTCGCGGGGGCGCCTGCGCTCTCCAGCGCGAGAATCGGGACGCATTCCGACACGGCATCGCCGACCTTCAGCTTCAACTGCTTGACGACGCCGGCGACCGGACTTGGCACGTCGATCGCCGCCTTGTCGGATTCGAGCGAGACGAGCGACTGCTCGGCTTCGACCGTATCGCCTTCCTTTACGAGGACTTCGACGACTGACATGCCCTTGAAGGCGATGTCCGGCACTTTCACCAACGTGCTGCCGCTTGCGGCTTGCGGTTGCAAGGCCGGGGCGGTTGCCTGACAGGGCTGGGACACGTCACATGGCTTACGGTCGCGTTGACGGCGAAGCCGTTCTTGCGACGTCCTTTGATAGCATCCATGGCCCATTGCGCCGCGATCAGGGCGACCCACACCCCAATCAGCACAGGCCAGCCCCACGCCTCAAGGATCAGATAGGCGACGAGACCCATCATGCCGCCGAAGCCGATCATGCCGTATTCCCGTGTTCGCGTTCCTGCGAAGAAGCCAACCATCATCCCCAGGATCACGAGAACAAAGCCTGCCGCGGTGTGGTCGTCGTGGTGCACGGTACTCAGCCATGTAGTATCGGTTACAGTTTCCAGCCAGGTCCAGCAAACGATGGTTTGATGGATGCCGAGTAGCCGGGAGCCCGGTATCGCGGGAAGCCTTGTAAAAAGCATCCAGGATCAGTTTCCATTTTTCAATGTCCGACTATGCTGAATTTTCAGCGGACAAGCTGGAAATCGTATGTTGATCGGATACGCTCGTGTCTCGACGGACGACCAGCATCTCGACCTGCAACGCGATGCGTTGGCCACGGCCGGGTGTGAACGCGTCTTCGAAGACACCGCAAGCGGGGCGAAAGCCGAACGCACGGGATTGACCGCGCTGCTTGCCGTGTTGCGATCCGGTGACACGGTCGTGATATGGCGGCTGGACCGGCTCGGGCGTTCGTTGAAGGATCTGATTTACCTGGTCGAGCGACTTGATGCCGCGGGCGTCGGCCTGCGCAGCTTGCAGGAGAGCATTGACACCGCATCGATCGGTGGCCGCCTCGTATTTCACCTGTTCGGCGCCCTGGCGGAGTTCGAGCGCAACCTCATCCGCGAACGCACCCGCGCCGGCCTGTCGGCGGCCCGCGCACGCGGCCATAAAGGCGGACGCAAGAAGAGGCTCGATCCGGCCAGACAGGAACTGGCGATGCAGCTTTACCACGAGCGCCGCCACACTGTCGAAGAAATCTGCCGGCTGATGGGCATTGGCCGCTCGACGTTGTACAACTACCTGACCGAGGCGGAACGCAATGCCCAGCGGGCGGCGTAAGGCGATTCCGCCCGACTCGCTGATGCAACTGCGGCAGCGGCTCGACCGTCTGCCGCACAAAAGCCCCGAGCGGGCCGCCCAGGTCGCGGCGGTTGCCGAGCTGTATGGCGTGTCCCCGACCAGAGTGTATCGCGCGTTGCATCGTTTCCAGCAGCCACATTCCGCACATCGGGCTGACTACGGCAAACCGCGCGTGTTGCAGCAGGCAGAACTGGAGCGCTATTGCGAACTGATCGCGGCGCTCAAATTACGGACCACGAACAAGCAGGGGCGGCACCTCTCGACCAAACGGGCGATCGAGTTGCTGGAGGACTACGGCGTCGAAACCGTGCAGGGCCTGGTCAAGGCGCCCAGGGGAGTGCTGCGCGTACCGACGATCAACCATTACCTGTCAGCGCTGCGGCTCGATCAGCCGCATCTGTTGCGGCAGCCGCCCGCAGTGCGCTTCCAGGCCGAACGCAGCAATGACTGCTGGCAGTTCGATCTGTCGCCCTCCGATCTGAAGCACATCGACCGTCCAGACTGGATCGACCCGACCAAAGGCGAGCCGACCCTGATGCTGTTCAGCGTGGTCGACGATCGTAGCGGTACCGCCTACCAGGAATACCGCTGCGTGTACGGCGAGGATGCGGAATCGGCGCTGCGTTTCCTGTTCAACGCGATGGCCCCGAAAGCCGATCCGGGTTTCCCGTTTCAGGGCCGGCCGAAGATGATCTATCTGGACAATGGCCCGGTCGCGAAAAGCCGGGTGTTCCAGAACGTCATGCAGGCGCTCGACATCGAATGGCAGACGCACCTCCCCGCCGGCAAGGACGGCAGGCGCACGACGGCGCGCTCGAAAGGCAAGGTCGAGCGGCCGTTTCGTACCGTCAAGGAAGCGCACGAAACGCTGTACCACTTCCACAAGCCGGAAACCGAGGCGCAGGCGAACGAGTGGCTGTTGCGCTATCTGCTGCGCTACAACGATCAGCGGCACCGGTCCGAAAAGCACTCGCGCCTGGAGGACTGGCTCGCCCGCCTGCCGGCGGAGGGCATCCGGGACATGTGCACATGGGAGCAATTCTGCCGTTTCGCCCGCGAACCGGAGCGGCGCAAGGTCGGCATTGATGCGCGCATCATCATCGACGGCACCGCTTACGAGGTCGAACCCGACATGGCCGGCGAGACGGTGGTGCTGCTGTGGGGGCTGTTCGACGATGAACTGTATGCCGAGTTCGACGGCGAGCGATTCGGCCCGTACTACCCGGTGTCCGGCCCGATCCCGCTGCATCGCTATCGCGCATTCAAACGCGGCAAGGCCGACGAACGCGCTGACCGTATCCGCTCGCTGGCTGACCAGCTCGGCTTACCGATCGCCGCGCTTGCCGGCGACGATGTTCGGCTCGCGCCTTCCGCGACGACACCCACGCCGTTGCCGCATCAGCCGTTCGATGCCGACGCGCACGAATACCGGTTCCCCAGCGCGATCGCGGCCAAGCTCGCGATCGCCGACGATCTGGCGCAGCCGCTTGCGAAGCTGCCACCGCAAGATCGCCTGTTCATCGACCAGGTGCTGGCCGAGACACTCGTCCGCCGCATCGTGCTGGCACGCGTTCGGGACTATTTCCGCCATAAGAAGTCAGGAGAAGAACATGCGAGCTGAAGTGATGCAGCATTATGGATTGACGGTGCCGCTGAATCAGGCCGGCTACTTTGAGACCACGCACCATCAGCAATTGATGAAAGACATCAAGGGAGCAATCTTCGAAGGACGGCTGATTGCGGTATGTGGCGTCATCGGCAGCGGCAAGACGATGATGCTGCGCCGGCTTCAGCAGGCGCTCGAGGATGAGAAGCGCGTCAGCGTCTCCAAGTCGCTCGCGATCGAGAAGCATCGCATCAAGCTGGCGACGTTCATTGCGGCGCTGTTCTATGACCTCTCGACTGAAAAGCAGGTCCGCATTCCGACGCAGGGCGAGAAGCGCGAGCGCGACCTGCGTGAGCTGGTGAAGAAGAACAGGCGTCCGGTCGCATTGTTCGTCGACGAAGCCCATGACCTGAACGGCAATACCCTGACGGGCCTGAAGCGCCTGATGGAGCTGGTCGAGGACGGTGACGGGAGCCTGTCGGTGATCCTCGCGGGTCACCCGAAACTGCGCAACGATTTGCGGCGTGCGACGATGGAAGAGATCGGTTACCGCACGGACATCTTCTCGCTGGACGGCATCACCGGCAGCCAGCGCGAGTACATCCACTGGCTGATCGGAGCGTGCGCCGGTGACGGGACCGACGTCGATTCGATTCTGACCGAGGAAGCCATCGACCTGCTGGCCACCAAGTCGCGCACGCCGTTACAAATCCAGTTGCATCTGGCTCTGGCGTTCGAGGCCGGATACCTCACTGCCGAGAAGCCGGTTTCAGCCGCGCTGGTCGAATCCGTATTGTCGCGTCAGCTTGACGACCTGGAGCCGACCCTGACCCGTCACGGCTATCGCGTCAAAGACCTCGTGGAGCAGTTCGACGCCAAACCGGCGGAGATCAAGGCGCTCTTCAGCAACTCACTGGACCCGGTGCGGACCGCGACGTTGCGGGACAGGATGCTCGCGGCCGGGCTGCCGATCTGACTTCCGTCAGTTGCAGATAATGTGAGCACGCGGCGATGGAATGCAAGCACGCGTGGCTGAATGCAAGCACAGTTGCAGATAGTGCGAGCACGCGCGCTCCGTCAGTTGCAGTTATTTCGAGCAGGGAGCGGCGTGGATTGCAAGCACGTCCGGTTTCAAATGCAAGTCGCTACAACTATGCGCCCGGAGGCAAGTCGCTACCGCATCGGCATGGACAGGCCTTTGTGGTCGGCTATGTTCTCTCGGGTGCGATCCGCAGCCGTGTCAACGAAGGCGATGTGCGCGTCTTTCACGCGGGCGAACACTGGATCGAGAAGCCCGGCGCGCATCATACGATGAGCGAAAACGCGAGCGACACGGAACCCGCGAAACTGCTCGCCATTTTTGTGGCGGACACGAAAGATAAAAATCTGGTCACGTTCGACAGGCAGTGAACGCATCACGTGAGAGGCGAACGCGCTCTCGCGCATATTACTCAGCGCCAGCCCTCACCGGCTGGCGCTGTTTTTTTTAGAACTTCGGATGACATTCGAAATTCACTGACGATGCGTGCTCGGACATCATCTGCACGCCGGTCACCGTTTCGGTCGTGACACTGATCTGCATGCCGCGACGCTCGCAGAATTCGCGCGCCTCGCTTATCGCCTGCTCGTGCGCACGGGCCCAGGCCATCCGACCGCCGGTCGCGCTCGCCGCAACCGTGTAAGTGCCGGGTTTGCCGGTGGCAACAACGTTAGTCGACGATGCGCATCCCACCATGCTCGCGCACGCGGCCAGCGCCGCGACGAGCGCGACCGCCCGCCTGGACAGTGGGCTTCGGGGTCGCAGCGTGACCGCTGCCCGCTCCTGATCGAGCATGCGATCTGAGACAGGGTTGAACATATGCGCCTACATTTTTGACCGTTTTACCAATCCCGAAATTATGCGCAATCGGGCCCGCAAGATCAGCCTCGCCACCTGAAAACACTGTTGCATGCACCTTAACAATCGCCGGCTGGCGGTGCCGGGACGGGACTTCGCAAGTCTGCGTCGTGATGGACGAAAAGCGCGATTTCGTCGGCTTATGCAAGGTTTCACGGCCCGTCCCGATCATGCAATATCTGCACTCTCATCATAAAAATAATGCACTGGCTTTATTCCGTCACTTGACTTGAAATTAGCGCGGTCATGCGATTTGTGACGCGACCGGTTGGGGCCGATAAATCCAGACCGCACTCGCCCCCGCAGCAAGACTGTGCAATCAAATCCGCATCAGGCGGATATAAAAAGAGGAGACATGCATGCGCTTTATCAATCATGGCGTTTGCGGAGCCACGCTGATTCTTGCCGCGGGTGGCGCCGCGGCGGCTGAGTCGAGCGTGACCTTGTACGGCGTTGTCGATGCGAACATCCAGTATCTGGACAACGGCGGCGTCCATTCGTACGCGGAAAAGAGCGGCGGCTCGACCGGCTCCCTGTTCGGCCTGAAAGGCACCGAAGACCTGGGCGGCGGCTTGAAGGCGCAGTTCAACGTCGAAACGGGCTTTAACGTGAACAACGGCGGATTGTTCGCCGACACCTCGGCGCTCTTCTATCGTCAGGCATGGGTCGGCCTGAGCGACGCCAGATACGGTTCGTTGACCATGGGCGTCAGTACGAGCCGAGCTTCCGGGTCATCTATCCGTCCGATCCGTTTCGCGCGAACGAGGTGCTATCGCCGTTTTCGGCCAACGTGCTCGCTGTCGACCGGCAAACGCTTTCGACGCAATACGATTCCGGCCGCGCCAGCAATTCGATCATGTATCAATCGCCGGATCTGAAAGGACTGAAGTTCTACGGCATGTATGCGTTCGCCGCGACGGTGAGCCAGCCCGTGCCGGCCACCACGGGCAACATGTTGAACGTGGCGGCCACCTATTCGGGCTACGGTTTCTATGCGGGTCTTGCGTACGTGAACCAACACCCGGGACAGGAAACCATTACCGGCCTGCCCGCTTCGCTGAGCCTGTTGGGCACCGAGCACTTCATCGGCGCGCTCGCGTACCGGATCGGCATCGTGAACTTCCAGTTCAACTACTCGTACAACCGCGCCAAGGACCCCGCGGCGGGATCGCTGGCCGCGCATCTGGGCACCGCGCATTCGCTGAGCATTGCGGAGTTGGGCGCCACGATCCAGGCAACCCCGGCCGACGTGATCGCGATTGCCGGCGTTCAGCGCAACGTGCGCGGCGCGCATGACAACACGCCGGGCATCGAGCTGGGCGTCGATCATTCGCTGTCCCAACGGACGAGTCTGTACATGCGAGCGGGCTACCTGAAGAACAACGGCACCGCTACGGTGAGCTGGCCGGGTGTGACCGTGACCGCACCCGGCACCAAGCAGATTCTTGCGACGGTGGGCATGACGCATCGGTTCTAAGGCGAACCTTCAGTGCTGCAGGCGGCAGTCGATCGTGTGTGGCCTGCTGCGGCATGCGTCCAGCTCGCGTTGCACGTTGTCGGCGGGAGCAGGTTTGTCGATGCGATCGCCAGCCCTCCCCGTCAAGGCGACGCGTTGACGCTCGCCGACGCGCCTACGGGCGAGCGTGCCGCGCCGCCGCCCGCGTCCGACGGCGCGATGTCGTCCGGCGTGGGTGTCGGTGCCAAGGCAGGCTCGCCGCTGCCGTGCGTCTCTCCGTCGACTGCGCCGTTCGCTGCCCCGCTTGCTATCCCGCTCGCTATCCCACTCGCTGGCACAGGCGCTTGAAGAAGCGGCGGCTGGGCTGGGAGCGGCTTCGGTTCAACGTCCGCGACGGGCGCTGACGCAGACGCCGACGAAGATGCAGATGCAGTTACAGCAGGCGTGTGTCGCGCCGGATTGCGCGTGACAACTGGCGCTTCCGTTTTCACCGTCGGCGCCGCAAACAGATGCTGGAACCACTCGCGCAACCTGCCCGACCGTTCCTCAAACCAGCCTGGCTCCTGGTCGGTCGCAAATTTGACGCGGCTGTCGATCAGTTTCGAGCGTTGCGCGCGCTGGAAAAAGTCGCCGACGATCGGCAAAGCGCTGTGCGCCCCCTGGCCCCAATAGTCGCTACGCAAGGTCACCCGGCTGTCGTTGAAGCCGACCCACGCCCCTGCCACGAGTTGCGGCTGGATCAGGATGAACCAGCCGTCGGCGTTCCCCTGCGTGGTGCCCGTCTTGCCCGCGACATCGCCGCGAACGCCGAAGCGGCTGCGAATGCTCGAACCCGTGCCCCGGCTCACCACGTCGCGCATCACATCGACGAGCGTGCGGGCGGCAGCGGCCGGCAACTCCTGTTTGGGCGACGCCGGCGCGAACTCGGCCAGCACCTCGCCATTGCGGTCTTCGATACGCGTGACCATCACCGGCTCCACGTAACCGCCGAGGTTGGCGATCGTGCCGTAGGCCGAGACCATCTCCTTCAGCGTCACCGGGCTCGTGCCAAGCGCAAGCGACGGCACCGGATCGAGTTCGCTGTCGCGCACGCCCATGGCACGCGCCAGTCGCGCGACCTTGTTCGGACCGACCGTTTCCATCAACTGGGCCGTGATCCGGTTGCGGGAATACGCGAGGCCGTCGCGCAGGCTGATGGCGCGCTCGCTCGGCTCATCCTCGTCGCTCGGACGCCAGACTTCGCCGCCGGCCAGCGGGATTTCGACGGGCTTGTCGATAAACGTGTCGGAGGGTTTGGCGCCGTCTTCGAAGGCCGCGGCGTAGACGAACGGCTTGAAGGTCGAGCCCGGCTGACGCCGCGCCTGCTGGACGTGGTCGAACGGGTCCTGGCTGAAGTCGCGACTGCCGACCCATGCTTTGATCTGACCGTTGCGCGGGTCCATCGCGAGAAAGTCCGCCTGCACCCGGGTCTTGGATTCGCACACCGTCTGCACCAGATTGCGATCGGACGAGACGCGTTTGAGCGCCTCGTCGTCCGTCAGGCCCGGGTCTTTTGCGGCGCGAAAGTCGGGCGTTTCGCGCAGGAAAGTCTGCAGCAGATCGCGGTCGCCCGTACAACCGGCGCGCGTGCCCCACGCCGAGTTGGCAATGCGTTGCAACTGGTTGCCCTGCAAGGTCACCGCCTGGGTGGCCATGGTTTGCAAGCGCGAATCGATGGTGGTGCGCACCACGAGCCCGTCGGAATACATGTTGTATTCGTTGCGATCGGCCCATGCCGCGAGCCACTTGCGCAATTGCTGGGCGAAGTGCGGAGCGGGTCCGGGCGGCTCGGTCTGCCGCTCGAAATCGATGCGCAAGGGACGGCGCGAGAGCGTCGCGTAGGCCGCGGGCGTGAGCTTGCCGTACTTGACCATTTGCGCCAGCACCGTATTGCGCCGCTGCAGGGCGCGATCCGGGTTGAGCACCGGGTTGTAGTAGCTATTGCCTTTGAGCATGCCGGTGAGCGTTGCGCTTTCCAGCACGTTCAGGTCGCCGGCCGATTTATCGAAATAGGTGCGTGCCGCCATTTCGATGCCATAGGCGTTGTAGAGGAACGGCACCGTGTTGAGGTAGGTCTCGAGGATCTCGTCCTTGGTGTAGAGCGCCTCGATCTTGAAGGCCGTGATCGCCTCCTTGATCTTGCGGGTCAGTGTGGGCGCGCGGCCGATTTCGTCCGGATAAAGATTGCGGGCGAGTTGCTGGGTGATGGTCGAGCCGCCCTGGCGGTCGCCGGAAAACGTGTGCAGCGCGGCCGATGCCGTGCGGCGCCAATCCAGCCCGAAATGCTGGTAAAAGCGGTGGTCTTCCGTGGCGATCAGCGCGTTCACCACGTTCGGCGAGATGTCCTTGAGTTTGACCCACTCGCGGTTCGAGGGCTTGAATTCGGCCAGCAGTTTGCCGTCTGCCGAGAGAATCTGGGCCGGCTGCTCGATTTTCGCCTTGCGGATGTCGCCGATGCTGGGCGTGAACGGGATCAGGGCGAGGACATACACGACGAAGAGCGCCGGGATCGCGGCGCAGGCCCATGCCATGCCGCGCAACGTGGGATGGCGCAGGTGCCAGAGAGCCCGGGCGATGGGCTGGTTCGCCTGGGTTAGTCCTTTTTCAAGGATCTGCAGGAATTGGGGGATCAGGCGCTTCACTCGGGGTTACCGTTCTGCTTGACAAAGGCAGCATCGTAGCAGGGGCCTGCTCGGCGATTTGTTTGGGGTGGGGGTTTTTATGGTGTTGGGATTTGGTTGGTTTGGTTGCCTGTGCGGCGCTTGGTTTGTCTGCTTGCCTGCGGTGTTGGCCTTTCCTTGCTTTGTTAGTGGTCTATTAGCGTTGCCCCCTGTGCGGGGCGGCACCTACTCTTTGCCGGCCAAATGTGCGAGAACACGGATTCCAGATGCACCACAACCGTGGCTGCGCGGGGGACCCGCTTAAGAATTAGCGGTTTGAGCCGCTTTCTTTGCTTATCTTTCTTTGCGGCGGCAAAGAAAGTAAGTGCCGCCCCGCACAGGGGCAACGCTAATAGACCACTAACAAAACAAGGAAAGGCCAACACCATAAAACCACGGCCAAAACAAACCGCCGCACAGGCAACCAAAACAAGCAAAGGCCAACCCCACAAGGCAACCAGACAAAAAAACCCCGCCGAGCAGGCCCAAACTATAATGTCGGCAATTCTGACAAGAGGTGCTTCATGATCATCAAACCGCGCGTGCGTGGCTTCATCTGTGTATCGACCCATCCGACCGGCTGCGAAGCCAACGTCAAAGAGCAGATCGAATACGTCAAGGCACGCGGCCCCATTGCCAACGGCCCGAAGAAGGTGCTCGTGATCGGCGCATCCACGGGTTACGGCCTCGCCGCCCGCATCAGCGCCGCCTTCGGTTCGGACGCGGCCACCCTCGGCGTGTTCTTCGAGCGCGCCGGCAGCGAAACCAAAGCCGGCACGGCAGGCTGGTACAACACCGCCGCCTTCGAGAAATTCGCCGCGGAAAAAGGCCTGTACGCCACGAGCATCAACGGCGACGCCTTCTCCGATGAAGTCAAGCAACGCACCATCGAAGTCATCAAGCGCGATCTCGGTCAGGTCGACCTGGTCGTCTACAGTCTTGCCGCGCCCAAACGCACGCATCCGAAAACCGGCGAAGTGTTCAGCTCGACCCTGAAGCCGATCGGCAAAGCCGTCACCCTGCGCGGCATCGACACCGACAAGGAAGTCGTCAAGGAAACCGTCCTCGAACCCGCCACGCAAGAAGAAATCGACAACACCGTCGCGGTCATGGGCGGCGAAGACTGGCAGATGTGGATCGACGCCCTGCTCGACGCCGGCGAGCTCGCCGACGGCGCGAAGACGACCGCGTTCACCTATCTCGGCGAAAAGATCACGCACGACATCTACTGGAACGGCTCGATCGGCGCGGCCAAGAAAGACCTCGATCAGACGGTGCTCGGCATCCGCGAAAAACTCGCGGCCAAGGGCGGCGATGCACGCGTCTCCGTACTCAAGGCGGTCGTCACTCAGGCAAGCTCCGCGATCCCGATGATGCCGCTGTACCTGTCGCTGCTCTTCAAGGTCATGAAGGAAAAAGGCACGCACGAAGGCTGTATCGAGCAGGTCTACGGGCTCTACAAAGACAGCATGTATGGCACGGCGCCGCACATCGATGAAGAAGGCCGTCTGCGCGCCGATTACAAGGAACTCGACCCCGCCGTGCAAGCGCGCGTCCAGGAACTCTGGACTCAGGTGACCAACGACAATATCTACCAACTCACCGACTTCGCCGGCTACAAGACCGACTTCCTGCGTCTCTTCGGATTCGAGATCGCCGGCGTGGACTATGAAGCCGACGTCAATCCGGACGTGCAGATTCCCGGACTGGTACAGATGTAAGTCTTCGCGGGGCCATTGTGGCCCCGCAAACTGCCTGATTCAGAAGGACCGGCGGAATCAGCAGGGAAACGCCGCCTGAAGCGTGCGCAAAATGGCGAGGCCGATCGGAAAGTCGTCTGAAAGACCCGGGTGATTGGTGAAAAACCGATCGAGCAGCGGATAGACATTCTGGTTGCCAATAGCAAGGTTTTGCGGCGGGCAGAACAGCGGCGGACGCTTCTTCGACACCAGATCCCCATTCGCCCACCCCAGTGCATTGATCGTGCCGGTAATGTAAGCCGCGTAGACCGAGTTGTTGTCGGTATGCGCCCAAAGCTTATATTGCGCAGCCGTCATCTCGGCGCTTGCGTTGAGCGCGAAACAGGCCGTCAGCACGGCCAGTGCAAATTTCAATACCCGCATCTTTAAACCTTCAATCCGTGTCGCAAAAGCGGCCATTGTAGGCGCATCAGGCCGCAGTGCGCAGAAGCATCCGGCGCCCGGCACATCGTAAAAAAATCGCGTAAGCATTCCGCAAGTATTGCGGTAAGCATTCGCCTGCGAACGAACCCTGTTACGCCAAGGTCGCGGCCACTCGCGCGGTCGCCTCAAGTTCTCCATTTTTTCGCCGTAGTCCGTGAAGGTAGCCCTAAAACCGTGGCTCGGCCCGGGTCGTGCCGAGGTGCCGCAGCAGGCGTTCCAGATCGTGCAGCACCCCTCCACTCTTCACGGAAACCATGATTTCCTCACTCCGAACCCGCATCCTGATCATTTCCTCCGCTACCGTCATCGGCGCACTCGCGCTCTCGGGTGCCACCGCCTACGTCACAGTGCGCGCCAACACGATGGCGACCATCGCGGAGAACCTGAGCGCGATCGCCGACGCCAATGCGCTGGCCATCGACAAGTGGGTTGCCGCCAAAGCACAGGCCGTGAAGGTGACCGCTGAAGAGGTGGAGCACGGCGATCCGCAAGGCTTCGTCAAACATATGAGCAATGCGGACGGCTTTCCGATCACCACCGTCGGCTGGACCGACAAGACCTATTTCTCGACCAGCAGCACCACGCCCAAGGACTACGACCCGACCGCGCGGCCCTGGTACAAGGCGGCCGTCGCGGCCGGCACGCTGATTGTCACGAAGCCGTACGGCGACGCGTCGACGGGCGTGCCCTACGTCTCGTTTTCCGCACCGATGATTCGCAACGGCGAAGCAACCGGCGCGTTGAGCGGCGCCGTACCGCTCGACGGAGTGCGCGAAGTGGTCGCCGCCGTGCATCCGACGCCCTCGAGCCTCGCCTTCGTGGTGGCGCGCGACGGTCAGGTGATCGCGCATCCGGACGCCAAGCTGATTCTGAAGCAGGCAAGCGACATCTCCGCAGCACTCACGCCGGACGCGCTGACCTCGCTCGCGCAAGCCGGCGCGCCGATGCAAGTCGAGCTGGGTGGGGTGGCGAAGCTGCTCAAGGCGCAACCGGTGCACGGCACCGACTGGTATCTGGTGATCGCGCTCGACAAGGCAGAGGCAACGGCAGGTCTGGCCAACGTCCTGCAAGCGCTCGGCGTGGCGATGGTGTTGCTGACGCTGGCGGCGGTGGGCATTGCCGCGTTCTTCACCTCGCATTCGTTCCGCGGCCTCTCGCAGGTGCGCGATGCCATGGATACCATCGGCTCGGGCAGCGGCGATCTCACCCATCGCCTGCCGGTGGTCGGCAACGACGAAGTGGCGCAGATTTCCGCCTCGTTCAACGCGTTCGTCGACAAGATCGGCACGGTGTTGCTGGAAGTGCGTGCCGGCGTGGAGAACATGAAGATCGCGACCAGCGAAATCGAAATGGGCAACCGCGATTTGTCGCAGCGCACGGAAACGTCCGCCTACAATCTGCAAACCACCTCGGCGGCCCTCACGCAGTTGACCGCAAGCGTCAAACAGTCGGCCGAATCGGCCGTGGAGGCCACGCGGCTAGCGACCTCGGCAAGCCAGGCAGCGGCGCGCGGCGGCGAAGTCGTGACGAGCGCAGTCAGCACGATGGACGATATCGCCAGGTCCTCCGCACGCATCACCGAGATCATCGGCGTGATCGACAGCATCGCGTTTCAGACCAACATCCTGGCGCTCAACGCGGCCGTCGAAGCGGCACGAGCTGGCGAGAACGGCCGCGGCTTCGCCGTGGTAGCGGGCGAAGTGCGCACGCTGGCGCAGCGCTGCGCGACCGCCGCGCGCGAGATCAAGGACCTGATTCAGGCATCCGAAGCCAGCGTCGGCACGGGCGCGCAACGCGTCCAGGCCGCCGGCGCGGCGATGCAGGAAATCGTCGCGGGGATCGACCGCGTGAATCGCGTCATTGGCGAAATCGACGGCGCGATGAACGAACAGAGCGCCGGCATCAGCCAGATCGACCGCAGCGTCGCCGAGATGGACCAGTCGACGCAGCAGAACGCCGCCCTCGTGGAGCAATCGACCGCCGCCTCCGCGACGCTGAACGAGCAGGCGCACGGCCTGTCGCGCATCGTGGGTCTGTTCAGGCTGCGCCACGCTGAGACCCACGCGTAAAGCGCACCGACTGCGCGACTCCGCTTCGGGCTGCCGTGGCCACTTGGGCCGATGGTTGGGCCCCACAGCACGGACGTGCCGCTCACGGCGTGCCGGTACCGCAGTAGTCCAGGTAGCCCGGGCGCGTGGCAAGGCACGCCATATAAGCCGTCAGCGCGGGAAAATCGGCATGCTGCAGCGGCGTTTCGAGCCAGCGGTTGATCGACAGCGCGATCGGAATATCCGCAAGCGAGAACGATGGACCGGCAATGAAGGCACCGGTTGTTGCCAATTGCCGGTCGACGATTGCAATATGCCTCGCCCAGTTCGCGCACGACAGATCGATCTGCTGACGGTCCTGATGCGCCGGTGAGTGCCGGACCAGCGCAAGAAACGCGTAGCTCCAGGCGCGGTTCAGTTCGCTCGCCTGCCAGTCGATCCATTGATCGCATTTCGCGCGCTCGCAAGGATCGCTGGGATAGAGCGGATAGAGCGACTCGCCGCCATAGCGGCCGGCCAGGTAACGGATGATCGAGTTGGATTCCCACAGCACGAACTCGCCATCCCGAATCACCGGAACCATGGCGTTGGGATTCAGCGCGACAAATTCGGGCACGTCGGTCGCCCTGAATCCGGAGCCCCAGTCCTCCCGTTCAAACGGCAGGCCGAGTTCGGCGCACGTCCACAGGACTTTGCGCACATTGATGGAGGTGGCTTTGCCAAGTATCTGAAGCATGGAATCGTGACCTGTCAAACCGACTCAAAACCCGTCAACACATTCACCGCGTTGACCCCGATCGCCGCAACCGCGTAGCCGCCTTCCATCACGAACAAAGTCGGTTTCCCCATGCGTCCAATCGCCTCGCCGATGCGCAGATAGTCCGCGCTGCGCAGCTTGAACTGCGAGATCGGATCTTCTTCGAAAGTATCGACACCGAGCGACACCACCAAGGCATCCGGCGCGTAGTCGGCGACACGCGAGCAAGCCGCGTCGAGCGCCACCGTATAGTCCGGCCACGCCGTCCCCAGTGGCAGCGGGAAGTTCGCGTTGTAGCCGAGGCCCGCCCCCGCGCCGGTTTCGTCGGCGTGTCCGAGAAAGAACGGATACTCCGTGCGCGGATCGCCATGCAGCGACACGAACAATACATCCGAACGGTGATAGAAAATACTCTGCGTACCGTTGCCGTGGTGATAGTCGACGTCGAGAATCGCCACGCGTTTCGCACCCGCATCGAGGAATGACTGCGCCGCCACTGCCGCATTGTTGATATAGCAGTAGCCGCCCATATAGTCCGCCGCCGCGTGGTGCCCGGGCGGCCGGCACAGCGAGAACGCGCCGCGGGCGCCCTCCCTCACGTGGCGCGCGCCGGTGAGCGCAACGTCCACCGCGTCGCTCACGGCGGCCCAGGTGCCCGAGGTGATCGGCACGCCCGCGTCCATCGCGTAGTAGCCCAGCTTGCCGTCGATATCTTCCGGTACGCGGTCCTGGCGCATGCCGCGCACGGGCCAGATGAGCGGCAATGCGTCGTGCTTCCGGCCGAGCGCGCTCCATTCGTCCCAGGCGCCGCGAAGAAACGCGATGAAGCCCTTGTCGTGAACCCGGTGCACCGGATCGAGCCCGAACGCTACGGGCGCAATCACGTCGCCGAGTTTCGTTTCGCGCACCCGTTCCAGAATGAAATCGGCACGGCTCGGCATCTCGAAGCAAGGCTTCATTTCGCCGTCGATCAATTCGGCACGGCCATGGTGCAGCCGGTGCCGATCGCTATATACAGTCAACATGCCATGTCTCCTCAGGATGCTTGCTGCTTGAGTCCTGCTTGAGTCCGCTATTCAACCCGCCGGGGCCGGTCACCCTCGTTAATACGATGCTCCCTCGGCGGTACGGTGTTTGCCATCGCTCGTCGCGAGGATGCCATAGCACGCCGGACGCCGGTCGCGAAACACGCCCCAAGCGTGGCGAGTCTCGGCGAGCGCATCCAGATCGAACCGATGAAGCAGGATCGCAGGCTCGCCGCGCCCCGCTTTCTGCACCTGCTCGCCATACTGATCGGCGATGAACGACGAACCGTAATAGCGCTGCGGAAAGTCACGGCCCTGCTCGCGGCCGGTGCGGTTCGCGGCGACGAGCGGCACGAGATTCGCGCCTGCGTGGCCCTGCATCACGCGCTGCCAGTGTGCGCTGCTGTCGAGCGACGGGTCTTGCGGTTCGCTGCCGATCGCGGTCGGATAGAACAGCAGTTCGGCGCCGAGGAGCGCCATTGCGCGGGCCGTCTCCGGGAACCACTGGTCCCAGCAGATACCTACACCAAGCGTGCCGTAACGCGTCTTCCAGACTCGGAAGCCCGTGTCGCCGGGCGTGAAGTAGTACTTCTCGCTGTAGCCCGGGCCGTCGGGAATATGGGTTTTGCGGTAGCGGCCGAGCACGCTGCCGTCGGCGTCGATCATAGCCACCGTGTTGAAGAAGACGTTGCCGGCCCGTTCGAAGAAACTGACCGGCAGGACCACGTTCAATTCGGCGGCAACGCGGCTCAAGCGCGTAATGGCAGGATGGCCCTCATATGGCAGCGCATGGCGAAAATGCTTCGCGTCCTGCTCGGTGCAGAAGTACGGCAGCTCGAACAACTCGGGCAACAGGATCACCTGTGCGCCCTGTGCCGCCGCGTCGCGCACCAGGCGCTCAGCCTCGGCGAGGTTAGCCTCGCGATCCCATCCCGGTACGGCCAACTGGATTGCCGCCACGCTGACTGCGCGCATTGTGTGTCTCCTATGTCGATGGTTTTGTCTGGGAAAATTCTGCCCGAGGCGCACGGATGAGCGATAACGGAGAAACGGTCATCGAAGGGATAAATGTGGCCAATCTGACGGAGGATGGGCAGCGAGCCAGGGCATGACTTCACAGCGCTTGACCGCGCCGGTCATGCCTCGGCTTCGAAAGAACTTTAGACAGAAGCGCCGTCTACGCGCAGCGGTAGTCACTCGGACAATGGCCGGTCCAACGGCGAAACGCATGCCGGAAACCGGCCGTTTCGCTATAGCCGAGCCGCTCGGCGATATCCGACATCGACAGGCGCGTGCGCATCAGGTAGTCAAGCGCGAGATCGTGGCGCACGCGGTCGAGCAGCGCCTGAAAGGCGGAGCCGCTACCCGACAGACGCCGTCTGAGCGTGCGCTCCGACACGCACAGCGCCTCGGCGAGCGCGCGCAGCGAACCATAGCGGCATGGGTCGGCATACAGCAGCCGCAGGCTGCGTGCGGTGACGTCGTTGCCCGCCGCGGTGGCCCATTCGCGCTCCAGTTGCGCGCATTGCTGGCGCGACATCAGATAGCTCACTGGCTCGGCGAGCGGCAACGGTTCGTCGAGCCAGCTGGCCGGAAAAATCAGCGCGTTTTCGGCGGCGCCGAAGGTGGCGTGGCGGCCTATCCGCTCTTCGTAGGCATCCGCGTGAGCCGGCGCGCCGAACGTCACCTCGAGCGCGGCAGGCGCGCGCCGGGCTGACAGCACGTCGCAGACGATCGCCCACATCGACGCGAGGCACATGTCCGTATTGATCGCCGTGAGATCCGGCCGGTAGTGGTAATCGGCCGCGACAATCGCCGCTTCATCTCCGTTGCGGCGCAGCGAAACCTTGAAGTAGCTGCCGAGCAGGACGGGAAAGTCCTCGGCGCACTGCAACGCATCGCCGAGCGAGGGACTCACCAGCATGGCGTAGCCGAGAATCCCGTAGCTCGAAATATGCATGGCGTGGCCGATGTCGAGGCCGAGGCGCGTATCGCCGCACGCGCCGAGCGCGTTGGCGAACACGATCAGCTCCTGCGCGTGCGTGACGAGCCCGGACGGCTCCCGCAAATCGCCCTCGCTGATGCCGCTTCCCGCCAGCAGCACGGCAGCGCCAATCCCCTGCCGCTCCAGCAAGGAGACGGCGGCGGCAATCGTATGCAGGGTCGCGACGCACTGGGCCGGCGACGGGCGTTGCGAACACGGTGCATCGGTCATGGACGGTTCTTGGCTTCCCTCGATATGTCGATGATATTTGATCAAATTGCCCAAAAGGAAAAATCCGTGCGATGATTTGATCAAATCCCATGATGCAAAACGCCCAGCTTTCCCGAACAGGCAGTTCGTCGCGCAAGGTTTGCAGTTGCGCTTCGCGCCGTCTACATCAACCGACTGGAGTCAACCTTGCAAAGCGACCTACGCGGCGACCTGCGTGCGGATCTGCGTGAATTCCTGGAACAGCACCGCATTCATGAAGTGGAATGCGTGATCCCGGACATGACGGGCGTCGCGCGCGGCAAGATCGTGCCGAAGAACCTGTTTCTCTCGGAAGGCAAGATGCACATGTCGAACGCGCTGTTGATGATCACCGTCAACGGCGAGTTCGCGGATTTCGAGCGCTTTGTCGGGCCGAGCGATCCCGACATGCTCTGCATTCCGGATCCGAATACGGTGCGGCTCGTGCCGTGGGCCATCGAGCAGGTCGCGGTGGTGATCCACGATTGCGTCGGACTCGACGGCAAGCCGATCGGCATTTCGCCGCGCGCGGTCTTGCGGCGCGTGCTGAAACTCTATGAGGAAAAAGGCTGGCGTCCCGTGGTCGCGCCGGAGATGGAGTTTTACCTGATCGCCCAGAACGAGAATCCGCATGAACCGCTGCGTCCGCCGCTCGGCCGCGCGGGGCGTCACGAAGCCGGCCGTCAGTCGTTTTCGATCGACGCCGTCAACGAATTCGATCCGTTTTTTCAGGACCTTTCGCGCTTCTGCGAGACCACGCATCTCGGTGTCGAAACGCTCGTGCACGAAGTCGGCGCGGGGCAAATGGAAATCAACTTTTCTCATGGCGACGCGCTCGATCTCGCCGACCGCGTGTTCCTGTTCAAGCGCGCGGTGCGCGAAACCGCGTACCGTCATGGCATTTTCGCGACGTTCATGGCCAAGCCGATGGAGCATGAACCCGGCAGCGCGATGCACATTCATCAGAGCATCGTCGATAGTCAAACCAGCGAGAACATCTTTTCGCTGCCTGACGGATCGGCCAGCCCGCTGTTTTTCAACTATATCGGCGGCTTGCAGAAGTACATGCCGCAAGCCATGCCGATGTTCGCGCCCTACGTGAATTCCTATCGGCGCCTGTCGCGCTTTACCGCGGCGCCGATCAACGTGCGCTGGGGCTACGACAACCGCACCTGCGGCATCCGCGTGCCGAACTCCGGGCCGGACGGCCGGCGGCTCGAAAACCGCGTGCCGGGCGTCGACGTCAATCCGTATCTCGCGATGGCGGCCACCCTCGCCTGCGGCTATCTCGGCATGGTGGAGCAGCAGGAAGCATCGGCGCCGATGATCGAAAGCGCGTACGACCTCGAATACGAATTGCCGCGCGGTCTCGAAGACGCGCTCAAGGCGCTCCTGAAGTGCACCGGACTCGCGGACGTGCTCGGCGACAACTTCGTGCAGGCGTATTGCGCGGTGAAGGAAAAGGAATTCGAGACCTTCTCGCAAGGCATTACCGCGTGGGAACGTGAGCATCTGCAACTGCTCGTGTGAGCGAGGGCGACCGATAGCAACATTATGGAAACCTCATTGGAGAAGCCGGATTTGACTACCCGCAACGGCATCAACTGGGAGCGTGCGCAAGCGCTCGTCGAACGCGAACGCCGCGCGTTTGCCGAAGCCATGCCGAAATCACGCGCGCTATCCGAACGCGCCGCGCGCCACCTGTTATTCGGCGTGCCGCTGCACTGGATGAACGACTGGTCGACACCCTTCTCGCTCTACGTCGATCAAGCCCGCGGCGCCAGTTTTACCGACGTGGACGGCCATCGCTACGCCGACTTCTGCCTCGGCGACACAGGTGCGATGTTCGGCCACTCGCCGGCCCCGGTGGCCCGCGCGCTGGCGGCCCAGGCCGAGCGCGGCTTGACGACCATGCTGCCGGGCGAAGACGCCGCGTGGGTCGGCGAAGAACTTGCGCGACGTTTCGGGCTGCCCTACTGGCAGTTCGCAATGACGGCAAGCGACGCTAACCGCTTTGCATTGCGCTGGGCACGCGCCGCGACCGGACGCCGGCAAATCGTGATCTTCAACGGCTGCTATCACGGCACCGTCGACGACGTATTCGTCGATCTCGTCGACGGCAAACCGCAACAGCGCGACAGCCTGATCGGCCAGGTGCACGACCTGCTCGAAAGCACCCGCGTGATCGAATTCAACGACCTGTCCGCATTGGAAAATGCGCTGAAAGACGGCGACGTCGCCTGTGTGCTGGCCGAACCCGCCATGACCAACATCGGCATGGTGCTGCCCGAACCGGACTACTGGCGGCAAGCGCAAGCGCTGATGCGCCGCTACGGCACCCTGCTGGCGATTGACGAAACCCACACCATCAGTTGCGGGCCGGGCGGTTACTCGAAAGCGTACGGCCTCGAACTCGATCTGTTCATCCTCGGCAAACCGGTGGGCGGCGGCTTTCCGTGCGCGGTGTACGGTTTCAGCGCCGAGCTGGCGGCCCGCGCGCAGCACGCCAAGCGCAGCGCACCGCCCGGCCATTCCGGCATCGGCACCACGCTGACGGCGAACATGCTGGCCATGAGTGCGATCCGCGCGACGCTCGCCGAAGTGATGACCGATGCCGCCTACGAGCACATGTTCGCGCTCGCCGAGCGGATCGAGGCCGGCCTGAGAAGTGCGATCGAGCGTCATGGACTTGCGTGGTGCGTGACGCGTGTCGGCGCCCGCACCGAATTCCAGTTCACGCCGACACCGCCGCGCAATGGCGCCGAAGCCGGCAATCAACTTGATCCGGAACTGGAGCATGTCGTGCACCTGTACCTGCTCAATCGCGGCGTGCTGATTACGCCGTTTCATAACATGATTCTGGTGTGCCCGGAAACGTCGGTGGCCGCCGTCGACAAACTGGTTTCCACGTTCGACGCCTGCCTTGCCGAACTAACCTGAGCCTGGTCGGATCGAGACCGATCGAGTAGGGCCGACGCTAACTCGCGGCTTTTTTGCAGCCTATTCACAGCCTTTTTTCGGTCCCCGCAACGAGCTTTATGAAAACTTTGCGCCATCACACGCTGCAGGACCAGACTTACGAAACGCTGCGGCAATGGCTGACGATCGGGCGCTTCGTGCCGGGCGAGCGCATCAAGATCCGGCACGTCGCCGCCGAACTCGGCGTGGGCGAGATGCCGGTGCGCTCCGCCTTGCAGCGTCTCGCGGCGGAATCCGCACTGGTGAACGTGCCCAATTGCGGCGTGACGGTACCGCGTCTGTCGAAAGCACAATTCGACGATGTGCTGCGTGTGCGCATGATTCTCGAGGGCCAGGCCGCCGAACTGGGCACGCCGAATCTCAGCGCGCACGATCTGGACACGCTGGAAAAACTGAACGAGGAGATGGCGCGGTCCCTGCTGAGCGCCGACGCCAAGGGCTTTCTCGACGCCAACGAAGCGTTCCATCTGATTCTGTACCGCGCGGCAGGCTCGCCGCTTCTGCTCGAGTTGATCGAAACAGTGTGGCTTCAGGTCGGGCCAATTTCGAATCTGTTGTTTGGCGATACGCACTTTGCCGGCACGCTCAACGACGCGCACGACGAATTGCTGAACGCCGCAAAAGCGGGTGACCCGGCCGGTGTGCGGCGCGCGATCGAACACGATCTGAGCCATGCGGCAAGCTGTTTGCGGGCGCAGTGTTTGTAGGGTTCCGCATCACGCTTTGAGCGTCGCCTGCCCGAGAATCATGTCGTACAGCGCCTGCGCCGCCGGCGACAACTGGGCAGTCTTGCGCGCCACGAGAACCAGCGTACGCGACACCACCGGATGCGTGAGTTCGACTGTGCGAACTGTCGGATACGCGCCCTTCTGAATCGCTAGCGCCGGCACGACGGCGGCGCCCACGCCCTGAGCGACCAGGCCAACCGCAGTCGAACTGCGTTGCACTTCATAAAACGAGCGCAGCGCCAGTTCGCTCTTTTCCAGCGCGACATCGAGCAAGGCGCGATTGCCGCTGACCTCGCCGGCAAAAATCAGCGGATACGGTTGCAATTGCGGCCAGGCGATGCGCCGCCGTTTTGCCAGCGGATGATCTTCATGGCAAATCAGCACGTAGCGGTCTTCCGTCAACGGCACGCTGGCAAGATCCGGATGATGCTCGCCGGCGATATTGATGCCGAACTCCACCTCCCGGCGCAGCACGGCCTCCTCCACCGCGGACGAGGCGTGATCGAGAATCTTGATGCGGTTATGCGGATAGCGCCCGGCATACGCCTGCAAAATGCGCGGCAGATACTGCACGCCGACGGTGGGCACACAGGCGATCGACACGTCGCCGCGACGCGCCACGCCGGTCTCGCGAATTTCCACCAGCGCATCGGCAAGCTCGCCCAACAAACGCCGCGCCTGCGGCAGAAAAGTGCGCCCTATTTCCGTCAGCGCCATGGACCGGGTGGTCCGCTCGATCAGCGTGACGCCGAGAAACGTTTCGAGCTTCCGCAGGCGTTGCGTAATGGCCGTTTGCGTGACGTGGAGCGAATCGGCGGCGGCTTGAAAGCTGCCGCGATCCGCAATCGCGACGAATGCCTGCACGCCGAGCGTGTCGATTTTCATTAGAAAAATGAAGGAATCAGAATGATAAATTCATTTTACTCCGCCTTCATCACCGAAGAGAATGAGCGGATTGGATCGGCTTGACACCGCACACCGCAGACCGCAGACGGCGCGCGGATGTCAACGGAAACGATCCAGCGATCGACACAAAGGAGCGCGAGATGACTTCAACGACGAATTGGCATGCGAAGCAGTACGTGTTATTTGAAAACGAACGCACGCGCCCCGTTAGGGATCTGCTGGCGGCGGTCCCGGCAACGGATGTGCGCGTGGCGGTCGACATCGGCTGCGGCCCCGGCAACTCGACTGAAGCACTGGCGGCCCGCCTGCCCGGCGCGGCGGTCAGCGGTCTGGACAGTTCCGCCGACATGATCGCGGCGGCCAGAAAGCGCCTGCCGCAATTCCAGTTCGAAGTAAGCGACATTGCGACATGGGAGGCGCCGGGCCCCTACGACCTGATCCTCGCCAACGCCGTGCTGCAGTGGGTGCCGAATCACGAGCAGGTGTTTGCGTCGCTGGTGAAGAAACTCGCGCCGGGCGGCAGCCTTGCCGTGCAAATGCCGGACAATCTCGACGAGCCCGCGCACCGTCTGCTGCGCGAAATCGCGGCGGACGGCCCCTGGGCCAACAAGCTGAAAGGTGTGGAACGCACCATGCGCTACGGCGCCGACTGGTACTACTCGCTGCTCAAGCCGCAGTGCGTGCGGGTCGACGTGTGGCGCACCGTCTACCACCACCCGCTGGCCGGCGGCGCGGATTCGGTGGTCGAATGGTTCAAAGGCAGCGCGCTGAGGCCGTTCCTGGCCGAGCTCGACGACAGCGAGGAAGGCGTCTTTCTGGAGCGCTACCGGGATGCGATCGCGCGGGCGTATCCGGCCCTGTCCGACGGCACCGTGCTGTTGCCGTTCCCGCGGCTGTTTATCGTCGCCACGCGCTAGCGGGGCCGGGCTGGCGTCCGGTTCCGGGTGCCGCCGCGCGGTGATTGTGGCGCCGGAGCCGCCTGGGTCAACCAGGCATTGCCGCTCGTGAATTCTGCGTGATATTGTGTAACGGAAGCGGAGGACGGCTTGCCGTCCTGACCGGAACGCAATTTACAGCAGCGAGCGTCGCCATGAGTGATGTACGCCATCATCTGAGTCCACGGGACCGTTTGGAGCTGTTGTGCTGGCTCACATGCGGCTGCCTTGGCGCTTACTACCTGAACGAGGACTGGCCTGACGCGGCTTTCCACGTGCAGGCCGCCCATAAGTGGCTCGACCATCGGTCCCGGGAGGCAGACTGGTTGAGTATCGCCAGGTTGTCGGCAACCGCGCTGGAGATTGCGCGGCGGCACGCGAAATTTGTCGATGCCGACTGGGCGCGCGACGCCGTCGAGGAGATTCTCGATACGGACGAGCTTGATCCTCAAGCGCGACTGGTAAAACAGGTACTGGCGGATTGCCAGAACGCGCTCGCGGACAAACGCGTGGCAGACTAAAAATTGTGCCGGATGCCGACGATCACGGAGAGTTGTTTATCCGTGTCGGCATTGACAATATTCGGAATCTGCGCCAGATTCTCCGTCTGCCCCGTCACCGGATTAACCCCGAGCCCCGCGCCGGACGATTTTTGCCCAATCGCCACCGCATAGACCGCCGTCCGCTTCGACAAGCTGTACACCGCCCCCAGGTTGACCTGATGCACGCGCGTCGAAGCACTGCCGCTCGGTTTGGCGTCGTTGAAGATATACGCCAGACCGAGTTGCAGATCCGGCGCGAGCATGTAGGTCGTATTCAACTCGGCAATATCGAAAGAGATATCCGCTCCCGCAGGTCTCGCCGCACTCGCGAAATACTGGCTCTGCGACAGACGCGTATGCGTATAGCTCAACGCCACGCCCGCCTTGCCGAATGCATACGAGCCCCCTGCTCCGAAAATCCTCACCTTGCTTGCCTGCTGCAGCAGACAATACGACGCGTCGGCATTCGCGCAACTGAAATCGCCGATATACCCGGCCGTCCCGCCTAAGGCCGCCTGCAACGGCTGGTTCAACTCAAGATACCCCGCGCTCAACGACAACGAACCCTGTGCGTAATTCGCCGCTAGCGCCCAGCCCTTGTTCTGCGAAAAATTCCCCGCCACGCCACCCAGGCTGAACAATCCGCCGACCGTCAACCCGCCGAAGCTCGGGCTGATGTACTTGATCGAGTTGTTGAAGTTAAAGGCTTCGTTGAGGTTGTCGACGTCGCCGAGATGCGAGCCGTACAACGTCGCCCAGTTATTGCTTGACGCATACGCGCCCATGTAGTCGGAGAACGGATCGTATTGACGGCCGAATGTCAGCGCGCCGTACGTGCCGTTGTTCAAACCGACCCAGGCGTTGCGGTTGAAGAGCGTATTCGATTGCAACATCGCACCGTTGCCGATCAGAAAGCTGTTCTCCAACGTGAGGTTCACCGTGGTGCCGCCGCCGATATCCTCAGCGCCCGTCAAGCCCCAACGCGACGGCACCAGGTTGCCGCCCGCCAGTTGATAATTCGCGTGGCCGTTGGTGCTGCCGTTGGCGAGCGTCGTTTGCTGGTTGGTCGTGTAGACGACGCCGGCGTCGACCGTGCCATAGAGCGTCACCGAAGATTGCGCATGCGCGCCCATCGCGAGGCCGAACGCGGCCAGCGCGAGCGCCGAGCGCCTGACGAATTTGTCTGCCATAGTTTTGTCGAAAGTTGAGTGGTGAAATCAACGGACGAACGACACCCCTCCGCTGCCGCCCGGGAATGAGCGGCAGCAGTCGATCGTTAGAACGTGACGAGATTGCGCGCTGAGTGCCTTGCGCGCGGTTCGATTACTGCCCGAAGCGCGCGTAGATATCCGGCCGCGTGCGGCGCAGAATCAGACCGATCACGACGCCGGCGAGCGCCACCGCGAATACGATCCAGGGGAAAGACTTGACGATCGGGCTATCGGAGCCGCTGAGCGCATCGAGATTGCGCACCAGAATCACGCCGATATACAGCAGGCCGATGCCGCCCATGAGGGGCGCGACAAACGAGTGCCACACACGCGTGTCCTTGCGCGTCTTGCGGAAGAACGCGATAACGGAAAAACTCGTCACGGCTTGCAGCATCACGATCCCGATCGTGCCGAGCGCCGAACTCCAGCTGAATACGATGTTGAACGCATCGCTGCCTGCTGCGATGAACAGCCCGAGCAGAACGCACACCGAGAGTGTTTGCAGATAGCTCGCCACATATGGCGAACGGTATTTTTCGTGCACCCGGTTAAGCACTTGCGGCAGGATGCCCTCCATGCTCAGTGCGTGGATATAGCGCACCAGCGTGTTATGAAACGACAACAGACTCGCGAAGATACTGCTGAGCAACAGGAAGCTCATCACCGTCGTCACCGCACCGCCCAGGTACTTGCCGGATTGAATGAACCAGAAGTCGCCGGGCTGCTTCGTCGCGACCGCGACCACGTCGTTCAGTCCGTACGCGCAAACAATCGTCCACGTGACGAAGGCGAAGAACACGAGAATCAGCATCACCGATACATACGTTGCACGCGGCACGGTCACTTTCGGATCACGGCATTCCTTACCGTAAATCGCCGTCGCTTCGAAGCCGATAAACGAGGCGAAGGCGAACATCACTGCAATGCCAAGGTGGCCGCTGAACACATGCTCCGGCGTAAGCGGTGCGAGCGTGAGGCCGTTCGGGCCGCCGCCATGCACGACGATCGCAATCGCGAGCAGCAGCAGAATGCCCAGTTCGAGACACATCAGCACGCCGAGCAAGCGGCTATTCAGATCGATGCCGCGAATACCGGTGAATTGCACCACCGCCACGCAGATGAGCGAATAGCCATACCAGGGCATGGCGGTGTGTAGCAGTGGAGAAAGAATCACCGTGCAGAAAAATCCAAACAGGCCATACAGCGCGATCTGGATGAAGGTGTACGACATCAGCGCGACCAGTGCACCGGCCATGCCTATTGGCCGTCCGAGTCCGGCGGTGATGTACGCGTAAAACGCACCGGCGCGCACCACATGCCGGCTCATCGACGCAAAGCCCACGCTGAAAATCAGCAGCACGATACCGGCAATCACGAATGCGCCCGGAATCCCTGCACCATTGCCCAGACTGATGGCGGGCGGCACCGCACCGAGCATGCCGGTAAGCGGCGCCGCCGCGGAAATCACGAGAAACACGATCTGCCACAAGCCCAGCGTATTGCCCTTCAGTTCCACGGGGTTCTCCGCGTCGAGCAAACGCGTCGGAGAGTAGGGTTCATTCATCGCTGCCTCTAGTTTTGTTGGCTAGTCTGGAACTCGCCTAAACCCGGGAAAGAGTGGTCGAGGCGCTCGGTTGACCGACGTTCGATGTTTCGGTGTGAGCGCATGGTAGGTAGCTAAAAAATAAAACGACTTCGCGAACTGCGCCAAATTTTCGATAATTCGCGCCAATGCTCGCGAGCGTTTATCGCGCTGCGGTTCGCAGCGAATACTTAGGAAAGGGAAGTTTTTTTCGTGTGACGATTGCGCCTTTGCGTGCTTTCATATTGAAAGCATTTTCCGCCGCCGCCACTGTTTATTGTTTTTTCCAGTTGCGCGTGGCGCGCCACAGCACCGTTGCGTCGGCATAACCTACGGCGCGAGCGATCGCCGCATTGGTGAGCCCGTCACGTTCCAGCAGTCCTTCCACGCTACGCTGCCGCTCTTCGCGCACGATCTGCCGCACGGAAGTCCCCGCCTCGGCCAGATGCCGTTGCAGCGAGCGATGCGAGAGCCCGAGATCCTTCGCGATGTCGGCGACGATCAGTTTTTCGTGCGCAAGCCTCCTCGTCACCAGATCGCGCACCTGCTCGACGATGCTGTGGGGCATCGCATCGCGCGCAATCAGATCGGTGGCGTGGCGCTCCATCATGCGCGCCATTTGCGAGTCGGCGCTCTTGAGCGGCGCATCGAGATCCAGCGGACGCAGAATCACGCCATTGAAAGGCTGCTGAAAGCGCACCGGCACACGGAAATTACGTGCATACGGCTTGAGATCGGCAGGCGCGGCGTGTTCGAAATGCACTTCAACCGGATTCCACGCCGCGCCGCGCACGGCCCGGATCATATGGCACATCGTCGACAGGCTGTATTCCGCGTCCTGCCGGCGCGGCCAGATCTGTGGATTGGCGATCTGATACGTCCATACCGGCCATTCGCCGTCGCGCAGCACCTCGCAGGTCGTGGTGTTCTGCCACGACGCGAGCGCGAGCGAGAACTTGCGCATCGCCGCGTTCAAGGTGGGTGACGATAGAAACACGAGCCCCGCCGGCCCGAGTTCCGTCAATTGCAATTCGCTGCCGAGACGCAAGCCGAGCAACGGTTCGCCGAGTACTTCGGCTGCGCGCTCGAATGCCGCCACGTAGCGCGTGAGCGGCAGGATTTCGTACGGATTCGACAGGAGCTTGCGGTTCATGCCGAACGCTTCGAGCAGCGCGTCGCAATCGGCGCCCGATGCATCGAGTGCGCGCACAACCGGTCCCATGACCGCAGCGCGGATCATCGGGAAACTGCCGTTGAGCGTGACTTTTTTCATGCTGAGCGTCTCCTCTCAAGTCTTGGCGGATGGGCTGCCGTATCACTTCTCCTGGCGCACTTTATCGTTCATTTGGCGCGATAAGCAAGCGCGAAAATATTATTGGGTTCCTACGATTTGCCATCGACTCAGCGTTCGCCGCGTTTTAGCCAGCCGCGCGGGAACGTGGTCAGGTCCAGCACACTCCTTACGGGAACCTTATGAACACGAATGCCACGAAAGCCCCTCACGCCCCTGTTCATCCGCTCGATCCGCTGAGTTCGGACGAAATGCAGCTTGCCTGCGATCTCGTGAAGGCCGCCGAAAAACTCGACGCGCATGTCCGTTTTCCGATGGTCGAATTGCGTGAGCCGCCGAAGGCTGAAGTGGTCGCATTCAAGACCGGCGACTATTTTTCACGTGTGGCGTTCGTCCTGGCCATCGACCGCACGAATGAGATGACCGTTGAATACAACGTGGACCTGAGAGAGAAAAGAGTCGCCTCGCGCAACGTGTTGCCGTTCGATCAGGCGCCTTACGGTCAGCCGCCGATCATGATCGAAGACTTCATGAACGCCGAGCAGATCGTCAAGAACGACCACGCATGGCGCGTTGCGGTCATGAAGCGTGGCATCACGGAGAAGGATCTGGAGCGAGTCCAGGTCGATCCGTTTTCCGCCGGCTGTTTCGACCGCGAAAACGAGAATGGCCGGCGCCTCGTGCGTTGCGTGAGTTACTACCGCGAGAGCGTGACCGACAACGGCTACGCGCATCCGATCGAGGGCGTGGTGGCGGTGGTCGATCTTCTCGAGAAGAAAGTGATCGAACTCGTGGACGACGGCCGCATCATTCCGATTCCGCGCGCGAAGCACAACTACAATACGCCGAGTCTTGGCGAACCGCGCAGCACGCTCAAACCGCTGTCGATCAGCCAACCCGAGGGCCCGAGCTTCAAGATCGACGGCTGGCATGTGAGCTGGCAGAACTGGAACTTCCGGGTCGGCTTCACGCCGCGTGAGGGGTTGGTGCTGCATCAACTGTTATGGGACGACGGCAAGAATACGCGGCCGATCATCTACCGCGCGAGCGTGACGGAGATGTGCGTGCCCTACTCCGACCCGAGCACGAACCACTACTGGAAAAGCGCATTCGATGCCGGTGAGTACGGCCTTGGCAAACTGGCGAATCAACTTGAACTCGGTTGCGATTGCCTCGGCACGATCCGCTATTTCGACATTCCGTCCGCCGACGATTTCGGCAATGCGTTCCTGATGAAGAACGCCGTATGCATGCACGAAGAGGATTACGGCACGCTGTGGAAGCACTATGAGTTTCGCACTGGCGTTTTCGAAATGCGCCGCTCGCGACGCCTTGTGATCTCCTTCTTCGCGACAGTCGGCAACTACGACTACGGTTTCTACTGGTACCTGTATCAGGACGGCACGATTCAACTCGAATGCAAGCTGACCGGCATCGTCCAAACCTCGGCGGTGGCCGACGGCGACACGTATCCGTGGGGCGGCATGATCACGGAGAACCTGGGCGGTCCGACCCACCAGCACTTCTTCAATGCGCGGATGCACATGATGGTGGACGGCGAGCGCAACACTGTGACCGAACATGAATTCGTGCCGCGCCCGATGGGCGAAACGAATCCGTATGGCAACGTCTTCGACACCACGAAGCGCGTGTTCAGGACCGAGAGCGAAGCCGCGCGCATGGCGAACGGCGCCACGGGACGTTACTGGAAGGTAACCAACCCGAACGTGAAAAACGCCGTGGGTGCGAATCCTGGCTACAAGCTGATCGTGAACGACTCCCCGCTGATGCTGGCCGACGAGCGCTCGAAGGTCCGGCAGCGCGGCGGCTTTGCTACGCGACACGTGTGGGTCACGCCATTCGATCCGTCCGAGCGCTACGCGAGCGGCGACTATCCGAACCAGCACGCGGGTGGTGACGGCTTGCCGCGTTACATCGAGGCGAACCGCAACATTGAGAATGAAGACATTGTCTTGTGGCATAGCTTCGGTCACACGCACGTGTGCAAGCCCGAGGATTTTCCGGTGATGCCGGTGGAATACGCCGGCTTCATGCTCAAACCGAACAACTTCTTCTCTGCCAATCCGACGATGGACTTACCGTCCGAGCGCGACCAGAACAGCGTTGAAGACGGCCAGTCTACGGATCATGGTTGCTGCAAGCGCTGATCCGACGACGCGCGCCGCATGGCCCGCCGTTGCGCGTGTAGCCGACGTAGCATACGTCGCGCGTCCCGCGATTGTCGCGGGTCCGGCACGTGTGCTGACGACGAACGTGGGTGGTGCGATTGCTGCGGGCTCGGCACGCACGCAGACGGCGAGCACGGGTGGCGCGGCACGCGCACTCATTGCGAGCGTGATCGGCGCGGCGTGCGTGCTGCTCATGAGCGGCGCCGCCACGCTAGTGACGCAAGCCGGCTTTGGTCAACGCGCTAACGCGCTGTGGATGAGTGCTCTGGCGTTGACGACGATGACGATTGTGCCGCTGTTGATGTCGCGCATATCCCGAGAGTACAGCACGCTCACTACAGCGGTGACGCTGATCGCCACGATGAGCGCGATGGGCGCCGTACCGGCGTATGCGCGTGGGTTGGAGCATTGCACCGCGATATGCGGGGTGGCCATGTTGCTGGGCAGCGTGTTGCTGTTTTGCGGGTGGCGCCTGTCAGGCAAGACGGCCTCGTTGGCTGAAGATTTCGATCGAAACAGGTACGCGATTCAAAATGCTGACCAATCCACCGGAGCATTGCAGGCAACGGGCGCGACGGTGCTGCTTGCATTGTTTGCGGGCTTATCGACCGGCAGTCTCGCCCGTTTTCAGCTGTTTGCGATTTGCGGTGTGGGTGGTGCTCAACCGACGTGGCAGATCGTGTTTTCGCTGGGTGCTGTTTGTGCGCTGGCGTTCATCGCCGACCGAACCGGCAACGACAACCGAATGCTGATGGTGCTGTACGTGCTACGGGCGGTGTTAATTGGAGCACTCGCAGCGGTAAACGGTCCGACGCTGGCGCTACTGGCGGCAAAGATATTCCTGGTTCTCGACTGCCTGACGATTTCAACGCTGACGAAACTGCGCAGCAAATCGCGCAGCGCAATGAGCGCCAGTTGCCCCGGCGCGGCACACCACATCGGGATGGTAATGGGGGCAACGTTATCGACGACGCCCTATTTTTTCGGCGACGGCTTCATGGTGTTGTATGTGCTAAGCGCGATTGCGAACTTGATATGCGCGGGCACATTGGCAGCCAAATGGCTCGAGAAAAACCCGTTTCACAAGCATACAAATTATGACCGCAGTCGAGCAAGCCCTTCCGACGAGCACGAAGAGCAAAGCGGGAAGTATGACTGCCTTGTCACCGGGGCTGATAGTGCGAGAACACAGATTCCAGATGCACCACTACCGCGGCTGCGCGGGGGACCCGCTTAAGAGTTAGCGGTGTGAGTCGCTTTCTTTTGCCTACTTTTTTTTGTGGCAGGCAAAGAAAAGTAGGTGCCGCCCCGCACAGGGGCAACGCTAATAAACCACTAGCAAAACAAGAAACCCACCCCCACAGGCAAGCAACAAAAGCAACAACCAAACACCACCGCCAATCTCACCCCAACGGAAAAAACGCAAAATGCCCGACCAAAAAAACCAAGCACCGCAGCTCCCCCACACCATGTTCATCAACGGCGAAAAAACCCCGAGCGCCGCAGGCAAAACCTTCCCCATCTACAACCCCGCCACAGGCGAAGAGCTAACCCAAATCCCGGACGCATCCGAAACCGACATCGACCACGCAGTCCAAACCTCAAAAGCAGCCTTCACGTCAGACACCTGGCGCAGAATGCCCCCCGCCACCCGAGAGCACATGCTCCTAAAACTAGCCGACCTGGTAGAGCGACACACTGACGAACTAGCCACATTAGAAACCCTAAACCAGGGAAAACTAATCACCTTCTCAAAGATGCTGGAAGTCTCGGGCAGCGTCCAATGGCTGCGTTACATGGCCGGCTGGGCCACCAAAATCGAGGGCACGACATTCGACCCGTCGATCCCCTTCCCTCCCGGCACCCGCTACAACGCCTCGACAAAACGCGTCCCGGCGGGCGTCGTCGCCGCGATCGTCCCATGGAATTTCCCGCTGCTGATGGCGGTCTGGAAAATCGCTCCGGCACTGGCATGCGGTTGCACCGTCGTGCTGAAGCCCGCCGAAGAAACCCCTTTAACAGCGATCCGTCTGGCCGAACTGGCCCACGAAGCCGGCTTCCCGCCGGGCGTATTCAACGTCGTCACCGGCCGCGGCGAGACCGCCGGCGCGGCGCTGGTCAAGCATCTCTTGGTGAACAAAGTCACCTTCACGGGATCGACCGAAGTGGGCCGCATCATTGGCCGCCAGTGCGCTGACGATCTAAAACGGGCGTCGCTTGAGCTGGGCGGCAAGAGCCCTGTGATCGTGCTGGAGGATTGCGATCCAAAGAAAGCGATTGAAGGCGCGGCAGGCGCGATTTTCTTCAACCACGGGCAGGTCTGCACCGCGGGTTCGCGCCTGTACGTTGCGCGATCGATCTACGACGAAGTCGTGCAAGGCATTGCAGCGGTGGCCGACGGCATTGCATTGGGTTCCGGTTTCGATGCTGCGACGCAGATGGGACCGATGGTTTCCGCGCGGCACCGCGACAAGGTCATGGGGATGATTGCGCAAGGCAAGCAGGAAGGTGGGGAGATTTTGTCGCGTGATGCGGCTGTTGATACGGATGGTTTTTTTGTTCGACCAACGGTGATTGCCAATCGCGAATGCAAGCCGCTTTCTGTTGTCAGGGAGGAAGTGTTTGGGCCGGTGCTTGTGGCGATGCCTTATGACGATATCGATGAGGTGCTGGCGCAGGCCAATGCGTCGGAATATGGGCTTGGCGCGAGTGTCTGGACGAATCAGCTCGATAAGGCTTTACGGTTGGTTGACGGTATCGAAGCGGGGACCGTTTGGGTCAATACGCACAACATGGTGGATCCTGCTATGCCGTTCGGCGGGTTTAAGGCGTCCGGGATCGGGCGTGAACATGGGAAGGCTATTGTCGATTCCTATACTGAAAGTAAGTCTGTTTGTATTGCTTATTGATGTGGGTTTTTTGCCTGCTCGGCGGTTTGTTTGGTTGTGGTTTTATGGTGTTGGCCTTTCCTTGCTTTGTTGGTGGTCTATTAGCGTTGCCCCTGTGCGGGGCGGCACCTACTTCTCTTTGCCGGCCGCAAAGAGAAGTAAGCAAGAGAAAGCGGCTCAAACCGCTAATTCTTAAGCGGGTCCCTCGCGCAGCCACGGTAGTGGTGCATCTGGAATCCGTGTTCTCGCACATTCCGCGTGAGTGACTAAGGGCTCGTCAGCTCCCACTCCGCACTGCGTGCGTCGCGGATGGGTCCGCATGGGAAAGCAGGGGCTTCGTTTAGACGTGATGGACGCCATCGGCTTCGCCTCGGACGGGTCTGCAAGGCAAACTCGGGACTTCGGTTCTGGTCCGTGGCGACTGCCGGCGTTGGCTCGGCGAGGCGTCGAAAATATATCTGTTTCGGGACATGCCACTCGGCGCTCCGAGCGGCGACAAGCCGTAGCCAAAACAGATGGTTCAAAAAAATGCGCGTCGGCGCGCGCAGCGCCGCCGGAAGTATGACTGCCTTGTCACTAACGCCGAATGTGCGAGGGCACGGATTCCAGATGCACCACTACCGTGGCTGCGCGTGGGACCCGCTTAAGAATTAGCGGTTTGAGCCGCTTTCTCTTGCTTACTTCTCTTTGCGGCCGGCAAAGAGAAGTGAGTGCCGCCCCGCACAGGGGCAACGCTAATAGACCACTAACAAATCAAGGAAAGGCCAACACCAAAAAAACACAGCCAAACCAAGCGCCGCGCAGGCAACCACCTCAAGAAAAAACCCAACACCGTAGGTAAACAAACAACCAGCTAAAATACCCAGCACCCGCGCCGCCGCGCACCAGCCTCCCCTTAGGCCTCCGATCTTGAAACGCAAAATGCCCGCGCTGAACGCGCTAAAAGCCTTCGAAGTCGCCGGCCGCACCGGCAGCTTCACCCGCGCAGCGGAAATGCTCAACGTGACGCAAAGCGCGGTAAGCCGCCAGGTCCGCCAACTCGAATCCCAACTCGGCGAGACCTTACTCCTGCGTCACCATCATCATCTGGAACTCTCGGCCGCCGGCCGCATCCTCCTGCAAGCACTGCAACAGTCATTCGACCGGATCGAGCTCACAGTCCGCAGCCTGCAAGAGAAAACCCACCGCAATCGCCTGCGTATCAACGCACCACCCACCTTCACGAGCCGCTGGCTGATGCCGCGTCTCGGACGTCTGCGTGACGCGCATCCGCATCTCGAACTCAGCCTGTCGACCCGCGTCGACGACAATCTCGCCGAATCAGGCGTGCTCGACTGCGCCATCCGCTTCGGTAACGGCGAGTGGGAAGGCTTCGACAACCGTCTGCTGATGAACGAACGGCATATCGCCGTCTGCGCGCCCGCATTGCTCGCACGCCAGGCCGGCCGCGTCGCCATCGACCTGAATCAGTTCACGCTGCTGCATGTGCTCGCGAGCGCCGATCAGCGCTACCTGACCTGGCAACATTGGTTAAAAGCAGCCGGCATTGAAAACGTCGACACCCGTGGCGGCTACGAATTCGATCTGCTCGATCACGCAATCCGCGCGGCCATTGACGGCCTCGGCGTGACGATCGCCGATCGTCACATGATCGGCCGTGAACTCGCGGAAGGCCAGCTCGTGCAGGTGCTGAATGTGCACGTCGACGGGCATCAGTCGTACTGGCTCGTCACGCGCGCGGAACAGGACGAACTGCCGCACGTCGCGTTGTTCCGCGACTGGCTGCAGCAGGAAATCTGGTTGACCGAGCGCGCGCTCGATTCGTCGGAGTCGGTGCCGTCAGTTTGAGCGCGTCAAAGCCGACGTGAGAAAAAAGAGAAAAATGAGAAAAAACCGCGCCGACGGCATCGCATCGGCGCGGTTTATTTACAACGGTGAAGCTTTACTGACGAACTTCAAGCCGCCGCAGAGAACTCCGCCGGATCAGCCTTGAACGCGGCTTCCGTGGCGGCGTCCATGAGAATCATCTCGGCGCCCTTCTCCGCCACCATCATCGTCGGCGCATTGATATTGCCGGAAGTGATGTTCGGGAAGATCGACGCATCAACCACCCGCAAGCCGGACACGCCGTGCACCCGCAAACGCGCGTCGACCACCGAGGTACGCGGGTCGTCGCCCATCGCGCATGAGCCGCACAGGTGATAGATCGACCCCGATTGCTCACGGAAATACTGCAGGAAGCCTTCACGCGTATTCACCTGCGGCCCCGGCGAAATTTCTTCCACCGTGATTTCTTTCAACGCCGGCGATGCCATCACCTTGCGCACCAGTTCGCAACCCTGGATGACTTCGTCGATGTCCTTCTCCGTGGTCAACGCGTTGATGCGGATTTTCGCGGCGTCTTCCGCACGGTTCGACGCAATCTCGATCGATCCGCGGCTGGTTGGCCGGCACGGGTTGAAGGCTAGCAGGAAGCCAGAATACGGTTCTGGTTCGAGACTCGCCTTGTTGCTCTTCGGAATCCGGTACGACAGCGGGTTGAAGTACAACTGCAGATTCGGCTGCACTTCCTGGTCGTTGCCCTTGAAGAACCCGCCCGACTGGTTCACGCTCATCGCGAGCGGCCCCTTGCGCGTCAGCAGATACTGCAAACCAAGCTTGAGCTTGCCAAGCAAGGGCCGCATCTCGTCGTTCAGCGTCTTCACGTTCGCGCGATAGTAGAAGCTCACGCACAGATGGTCCTGCAGATTCTGCCCCACAGCGGGCAGTTCCTTGACCATCGCGATGCGATGCCTCGCCAGCAATGCGCTGTCGCCCACGCCCGAGAGTTGCAGCAGCTTGGGCGAATCGACCGCGCCCGCCGACAGGATCACCTCGCGGTTCGCCATGAATTGCCGCGTCGCGCCGTTCTGCGTCACGCTCACGCCAATGGCCCGCTGGTTGCCGTCGAATAGCACGCGGCTTGCCAGTACTTCACGCTCGACCGTCAGGTTCTTGCGCGTCAGCACCGGATGCAGGTACTCGAAGCTGCTCGACGAACGCTGCCCGTTGCGCGTACTCACGTCGTAGATGCCCGCGCCTTCGAATCGTGCGCCGTTGAAGTCGTCGCTGCGCTTGTACCCGGCCTGGTCGCAGCCTTTCAGGAACACGTGGCAGATCGGATGGACATCATCCTTCATCGGCGAGATGCGAATCGGGCCGTCCGCGCCGTGATATTCGGTATTGCCAAGCGGATGCGATTCGAGCTTGCGGAAATACGGCAGCACGTCACGAAACGCCCAGCCCGGATTGCCCGCCGCGGCCCAGTCGTCAAAATCATGCGGCTGGCCACGCACATAGATCATCGCGTTGATCGAACCGGAACCACCCTGCACCTTGCCCCGCGGGCAATAGATCGGCCGGTTGTCGAGTTCCTTTTCGGGCTCGCTGTAATACATCCAGTTATAGGTTTCGTTGTAGTACGTCTTGGTGAAACCCACCGGGATCTTGAACCAGAACGAGCTGTCCTTGCCGCCCGCTTCGAGCAGCAGTACCGAATATTGGCCCGACGCCGAAAGGCGATTGGCGAGAATGCAGCCCGCCGAACCCGCGCCGACGATGATGTAGTCGTAGTTCATGCTCTATGTCGCCAAACGGCGCCCAATCCATTAAATGCGAGAAACTGGTTGAACCCGCCAGGTCGAATCCGGCAGGTTCAGTCCGGCAGTTTCAATCCGGATTCAACCCTTGGCCGGCGCGAGGTCTTTCACGTCGGCGGGACGAGCCGCCATTTGCAGATGCAACCGCTCACCGGTGTACGGCGTGTGCTGCCGAACGACGTCCATGTTCAACTCCACGCCCAAGCCCGGTTCCTGCGAAGGAATGATGTAGCCGTCTTCCCATTGAATCGGCTTCTTCAACACCGTCGCATGAAAACCGTCCCACGTGCCGATGCTTTCCTGAATCAGGAAGTTCGGCGTGCAGGCCGCGAGCTGAATGCTGGCGGCAGCGCCGATCGGCCCGTTGTACAGATGCGGCGCGATCTGCGCGTAATAAACCTCGGCGATCGCCGCCACTTTCTTCGCTTCGAGCAGGCCGCCCACACGCGCTACGTTCAATTGCAGAATCGACGCCGCGCCCGCTTCGAGCAGCTTGAAGAATTCATACTTGGTGGTCAGGCGTTCGCCCGCGGCAATCGGAATACTCGTGTGCTGCGCGACTTGCGCCATCGCGCCTTCCTGTCCCGGCGGTACCGGTTCTTCGAACCACAGCGGATCGTATTTCTCCAGCCGCTTGGCAAGCCGGATGGCCGACGACGGCACCATCTGCCCATGCGTGCCGAACAGCAGATCGGCCTTGCTGCCGACCGCTTCGCGCACACGCCGGCAGAAGGTCTCGCAACGGTCGAGCACTTCCATCGACAGTTGATGGCCCGAATAAGCCGTGTACGGCCCCGCCGGATCGAACTTCACCGCGGTAAAACCACGCTTCACGTTTTCAACGGCGCATTCGGCGGCGAGATCGGGATCGTCGTAGTCGTATTCGCCTTTGCTGTTCTTCGGATACAAATACGTATATGAGCGCAGGCGCTGGTTCACCATGCCGCCGAGCAGCTCGTACACCGGCTTGTTCGCCGCCTTGCCGATGATGTCCCAGCACGCCATTTCCAGACCGCTGACCACGCCCATCATCGTCAGATCGGGGCGTTGCGTGAAGCCGCTCGAATACGCTTCGCGCCAGAGCCGTTCGATATGGTGCGGATCTTTATCGAGCAGATAGCGGCCGAATACGTCGTCGATGATGTGCGTCATCGCCTTCGGGTGGAACGTCGCCGAATAGATTTCGCCGACGCCTTCAATCCCGCAGTCAGTCTTGAGCTTGACGAAGATCCAGTACATGCCGCCCACGTGCGGCGGCGGTACGGCGACGATATGCGTTTCGAGCGAGACGACTTTCATTTACGCAACCCCTTTCCTGTTAAGCATGTTTCTCAGCGCCAGGCCGGCAAAGCCACCAAGCGCCGCCATTCCGGCCACATAGCCGAAGTAAAGCTGGTAACCGAAGACGCCCGGGAAGTTCTGCGTCAGATAGCCGTTGATCAACGGCAGGAACACATCGGGCGAATAGCCGAGTACGGAGATCAGGCCGATGGCGAGGCCCATCGTTTCGACCGGAATATTGCAGCGATCCAGCAGCGACCAGTACAGACCGCGAATCGCGTAAGTCAGAATGCCGATGAAGAGCACGAGGAACACCAGCAGCACGTGGCTCGAGATACGCGGCGCCGCCATCAGACCCAGCAGCGACAGTGCAGCGAGGAAGAGCGCGATCACCAGCACCGAGACCTTGGAATAGCGGTCGCCGAGAAAGCCACCGCCGATGCCGCCGATCGGCCGCATCCACAGCTTGAGCGTAGTAATCGTGCCGGCCATCACCACCGTCAAACCGATCTCACCTTCGTGCAGGTAGGCGGAGAAGCTGTACGTTGCCCAGAACACCTGATAGCCGCAGAACACGATGGCCGCGACCAGCCACAACTCGGGAATCGACGCGAGCGTTTTCAGATCGACCAGCACGTTGCTGCGTTTCTTCGTGGCACGGTTCGCGGCGGCGTCTTGAGCGCCTTGCGGGTCTTTGACCAGCGCGAGTATCACGCCGAGCGCAATGCACAGAAAGGCGTACATATAGACGACCAGCTTGAAGCCGGCCGCAACCGGCTCGCCTTTGGTCTGCGTGAACCACGCGAACAGCGTGATCGCGACGGTTGCGAGCATGGCTTCGATCAGGCCGCGTCCGCCGTCGAGCAAACCGAAGAAGCGTCCCTGCTCGTGCGTGCCGGCGATCATGGTCACGCGCTTGATAACGGCGGCCCAGAAGGTCAAACCGGTTGTCAAACCCCAGCCGCCGAAGATCAGCATCAGCACCTGGAACGACGGCGCAGTCGAATACCACAGGCCGAGCACACCGGTTGCGATCAACGAAAAACAGATCAACAGGCGCGGCGCGATCCGGTCGGCGAGCCAGCCGCTGGGCAGGTAGCTCAGCAGAAAGATCGTGCCGAGCGACGAATACAGATAGCCGAGTTGGCTATCTGTGATGTGAAACACTTCGAGCATCGTCGGCTGATAAACCTGCCGGAGATACAGAATCGGGTAAATCGCACCGGCCGCGATCACCAGCAACATGAGCTGGACGTAGCGTTGAGCCTTGCTGTTTTGCAAGGCGATTTCCGCTTCGCGTGAGGCAAGCGAGGCGGCGGTCTGAACGGGTTGAGATGACACGTAAGCGCTCCTGAGAGACACAGCGCCGGTCCACCGGTCCGCCGGACTCCAAACTTTTTTATAAGTGCAGCGGGTGTGCTGCGTTTCTGCGGGTTTCAAGGCGACGCGTGCCGTCTACTCCGATTCGCGCGGCACGCGCCGTTTTCAGCTTCAGTACTTCATGACCACCAGACGGGTTTGCGTGAATTCGAGCATGCCGTGCTTGCCGTCGTCGCCGCCGAGACCCGAGCGTTTCCAACCCGCGTGGAACCCTTGATACGGATCGGCCGGCGTGCGGTTCACGTACAGCTCGCCTGCCTCGATGCCGTTGGCGATCTTCATCGCGCCGCGGTAGTTCTCGGTATAAAGCACCGACGACAAACCAAACTGATGGTCGTTGGCCATCTCCAGCGCTTCGTCGAGCGTGCGGTATTTGACGACCGGCATGATCGGACCGAAGGTTTCTTCCTGGATGATTTCCATGTCCTGACGGCAGTTCGACAGCAACGTGGCCGGATAGAAGAAGCCCTTGCCTTGCGGCAGCCTGCCGCCGGTCTCGAGCGTGGCGCCCGCCGCAATCGCGCGCTCGACCATGCCGTGAATCGACTGGCGCGACGCCTCGTTGACGAGCGGCCCCATCACCGAAGGCTGTTCGCTGCGATCGCCGCTTTCCACCGCGCTCATATGCTTCTTCAGCAGCGCGACGAAACGGTCATGCACGCTTTCCTGCACGTAGACGCGTTCGATCGCCGTGCAAAGCTGCCCGCAGTGGGTGGTTTTCGAGGCGACCAGATCGCGCGCGGCCTTCTCCAGATCGGCATCCGCCTCGATGATGGCGGGCGTCTTGCCGCCCAGTTCGAGCGACGGCTTGGCGATGTTCGCCTTGCAGTATTCGAGCACCTTGCGGCCGGCGCCGACGCTGCCGGTCAGCGTGATCATGCCCACTTTGGGATGCGTGCAGAGCGCCTCGGCGGTTGCATGGTTCATCGCGAGAATGTTCACTACGCCGGCGGGCAGCCCTGCTTTCTCAACCGCCTTGGCGATCTCGAAGGCCGAGATCGGCGTGTTGTTGCTCGGGCGCACCACCACGGTGTTGCCGGCGATCAGCGCGGGCGCCACCTTGCGCATGAACGTATAGACCGGGTAATTGAACGGGATCAGGCACGCGACCACGCCGATCGGTTCGCGATGCAACACGAGATTTTCGTCAGGCGTGTCGCTCGGAATCACCTCGCCTTCGATACGGCGCGCCCATTCGGCGTGGTAGCGGGTGATCTGGCCGGCGTAGATCGCTTCGTTGGTGGCGTCGGCCACGCTCTTGCCCGACTCCAGCGCGAGCGCCGCGCCAATCGCGGGCGCGCATTCGGTGAGGGCATCGGCGAGCTTGTGCAGATAGGCGGCGCGCTCCGCCGAAGGCAGCTTGCGCCAGCCCTTCTGAGCAGTTGCCGCGGCGTCCACCGCGGCGATTGCCTCGGCTTCGGTGGCGCCCGTGACGTGGGCAATCACCGCTTCGGTGGCGGGGTTGGTGACGGCGATGAGCTCGTCGCTTGCCGCGTCGATAAAGCAGCCGTTAGCAAAATTCCGATCGAGTCGCATCTCGTCTCCTGAAAAACCTGGTGCAGTGGCGCATTGCCTTCGGCTATCACGTTCATGCCAAAGGTGCATGAACGGAATTTTTCTCCCGGAACCTGTCTGCCACAAGCGAATAATTCGCGGGACAAACATTCGAAAACGTCACGTTTATCCAGGGATGTGCCCCATACGCGAATCGCATCTCAAATAGCAGAATCCGGGCCTTGCCAATAAGCAGCGGCCTTTGAAGCCGGTCGGACCCCGTTTCGGACCACAGGGCCGCTCATTACCAACGTCTGGAGCTCACAATGAAAAAGAATGTCATCGCCACCGCCGCACTCACCACGCTTGCCTCGCTGGCGGCCCCATCCGCCTTCGCGCAAAGCAGCGTGACCCTGTACGGCGTGCTCGATGAAGGCATCGACTACACCAACAACGCCGGGCACGGCGCGGTCTGGGAAATGGCCAGCGGCTATGCGCAAGGCAGCCGCTGGGGCATGAAGGGGTCGGAAGACCTGGGCGCCGGCCTGAAGGCGGTGTTCCAGTTGGAGAACGGCTTCGACGTGAGTTCGGGGAAGCTCAACCAGGGCGGCCGCATGTTTGGCCGCCAGGCTTACGTAGGCTTGAGCGACAGCCGGTTCGGCACCGTCACGCTTGGGCGCCAGTACGACTCGGTGGTCGACTACCTCGCGCAGACCACGGCCAACGGCAACTGGGCCGGCTATCTGTTCGCCCACCCGTACGACAACGACAACACGGACAACTCATTCCGTCTCGGCAACAGCGTGAAGTACGCGAGCCCGGAGATCGCGGGCTTCCAGTTCGGCGGCGTGTACAGCTTCAGCAACGACACGAACTTCGCAAACAACCGCGCCTATAGCTTGGGCGGCCAGTATGCGAACGGCGGGCTGTTGATCGCGGCCGCGTACCTGCAGGCGAACAATCCGGGCGCGGGTTCCACCGGCGCGATCACCGCGAACGACGCGAGCTTTATCGCCGGGCGCATGCGGGTGTTCGGCGGCGGCATCAACTACACGTTCGGTTCGGCAACCGCCGGTTTTGCGTACACCAACTCGAACTATAAGGATCCGACCGGCAACGGCTATATCGGCATTCCGCTGGCCGCGTCCGGCGTCAAGTTGAATACCCTGAAGTATCAGAACTTCGAAGTGAACGGCAAATACCAGTTCACGCCGGCCTTCTTTATCGGCGCGCAATATGTGTACACGATGGAGAACTACGATGCGTCGACCGGCAGCGTAAAGCCGAAGATTCACTCGGTCGGTTTGATGGCGGATTACAACCTGTCGAAGCGCACAGACGTCTATGTGCAGGGCGCGTACCAGAAGGTCGCGGGCGACAAAACCAACTCGATTCTCGACAGCGCGTTCATTCCGGGCGTGCAGGCGCCGTCGTCGACGGGAAATCAGGTTGTCGCGCGGGTCGCGCTGCGCCACAAGTTCTAAGCGGCAGGGGGTGGGAGGATTGGAGCCGCGCCGTCGGCGTCAATCCTCCTCCACCGCCGCCTTCAAGCTCAGCAACGCCTGATCCCATTGCCGCGAGATTGCTTCGAGCGCGCGCCGAGCTTCGTCCAGGTGTGCCGGTTCGAACGCCCATAAGCGTTCACGGCCCATCTTGACGTCGCGCACCAGGCCCGCATTGGCGAGCACCTGCAAATGCTGCGTAACGGATTGCCGCGTCATCTCCATGCCCGCGGTAAGCTGTGCGATCGACATCGCACTGCCCGCGCACAACACGGCGATCAGGCGCAGGCGCGTTTCGTCGCCGAGCGCCGCGAAAATCCGCGCGGAGCTTTGCAGTACAGCCGCCTTCACGCGCGCATGACCGGCCGCCTTATCCTTTGGCGACATGCTTTTCGATGTTAACCAGTTGCTCTTCCCAGCCGCCGCTATTCATGCGGAACGCCTCGTCGCGGCGCGCGGCAGGAATCTGATCGAAGCCCGATTCGACCACGCGCAGCAAGGTGCCCGTACCGACCTCGGTCAGTTCGAATACGACCAGCGTTGTGGGTTCAGCCGAGTAATCGACCGACACATCCACCGCGGCCGGATGCCAGCGAAACGACAGATGATGTTCCGGCTCGATGCGCTCGACCAGCACGTCCATCTTGAGATATTCGTAGCCCGGATAAGTGATGTTGCCTTGCAAGGGCTGACTGGCCACAAACTGTTTGCCGCTGAAATTGACACCGAACCAGTTGCCGAATTCTTCGGCGTTGGACACCGCGCGCCACACTCGCGAGCGCGGCGCCTTCAGCAGAATCTGTTTTTCAATGCGATCCGTCGATGCGTCTTTTGATGCGTCAGATGTATGGGTCATATGCAGCCTCCTGACTGCATATTAGGCTCGCAATCGGCAACATGCAAGTATTTGACTGCGCATTTGACGGCGTACTTTCCGGCAGATTCTTACTTTCTCCACCGAAGAACAGCGAGACAAATCGCAAAACGCGCTCGCTTACCCCGCCGAAGTCTTCTTCACAAACGCGCTGACCACCGCTTCAAGTTCCTTTGTGATCGAAGTCATCACGCCCGCTATCACGGCGAACTCCCGGCCGGTCACATTCGAGCGGCTCGCCACGATCTGACCGTTGAACGAGACAATATGCGCTTCCTTTGCAATCGCCTTGATCCGCTCAATGAGCTCCTGCTGGCCTTTCTTCTGCACATGCGCAATGCGCCGGCTTTCCTGCTCGTAGACAGCGGTCACGGCGTGCAGATGCGTCAGCAACGGATCGACGGCTCCGATCAACGCGTTCAGTGCTGCGTTGGCGCGCGGCGAGGCGCATTCGATCGCCTCCAACGCCACCGAGACCAGCGCGATAAAGCCCGTGATCTTCTGCGCAACGTTCTCGCTGCCGCGAAAAGCTTCGCGCAAGGCCGGCGAGAACAAGCCGGGCAAACCGTAACGGCCTTGCACCAGCGCCGTGTGACTATCCGAAAACGTACGCAGGGTCTCCCGCGCGATTGCAATCGCACCGTCGAACTGCTGAAATGCCAGCATCGCCTGCAACACAATGCGTTGCGACAGCATCCGTTGACGGCCCGCCATGTTGATCAACGAGCTCAATACCTCGCTGGGGACGTCCGCTTCGGAAGGCGGTGCTTGATTCCGATCTTTTGTGATGCTCATGTCTTCTGCTTATGATTCGATTGCTCCCTTCGCGCTAGCCGGCATCGGCGCCGCGAGAACGCCATCGGCGGACACGCAGCGGCGCGGATGCCGGATTGCACTACTCCGTTGCGTGCGCGTGCATCACGCCGCTGTTCATCGACCACGCCATCCACGGACGGCGCAGCGCGACGATCGCGACAAACGCGCAAGCCGCCAGCGCGCCGAAAGTCGCAAAGCCCATCTGATAGCTGCCCGTGCTTTCCTTCGCGATACCCATCACGACCGGCAGATAAAAGCCGCCGACACCACCCGCGGCGCCGACGATGCCCGACATCAGCCCGGTGCGGCCGGCCCACCGATGCGGCACCAGCTGGAAGGTCGCGCCATTACCCAGACCGAAGGCCACGTACAGGCACACCAGCAGCGCAATTCCGCCTGCCATCGACGGCATTGCAGCAGCGAAGACGAAGTCGCACAGCGAAATGATCGCGAGCAGGAAGGTCAACGCGCGCACGCCGGACACCTTGTCGGCAATCAGGCCGCCGAGCGGCCGCACCATTGCGCCGGTTGCGGCAAGCAGCGCCATGAACAGACCCGCGTCGATCTTCGACAACTGATAGAGGTTGGTCAGCAGCAGCGAAACATACGACGACATGCCGACAAAGCCACCGAACGTGATGCTGTACACGAGCATGATCACCCACGTATCGCGCTCGGCCAGCACCGAACGATAGCGCTTGGGCAGCACAGCAATCGCCAGCAGCGCACCGATCACCGGCAACAGCAGCACACCGGTCTTGCCCGAACCGAACATGCCCGCTTCAACCAGCAGCACGAGCACGATCAAACCGACGAGCGTGATCGCAAAGCTGCCGAATGCACGAAGCACGCTGCCCGATTTGATACCGGAATCGTTAGCCCAGAAGTACAGCGTGATCGCAGCGATAGCGAGCAACGGCAGCGCGCCTGCTGTCGCCATTTGCCACCCGTAATGGGTTGCCAGTTGCGGGAACAGGAAGCCGTCGAGCACCGCGCCGATGTTGCCGGCCGCGGCAAGACCCAGCACCAGGCCCTGCACTTTCGGCGGGTAGTTGCTGCCGGCCATCGGCAGCGCCACCGCGAAACTCGCACCGCCCACGCCGAGGAACACGCCGAGCACCAGCAGCAAGGTGTACGACGGCACGAACGGCAACAACGGCAGCACGATCGTCGGCACCGCCGAGAGCAACACGCCCATCAGCGCGATGCGCTTGCCATGCGCCGATTGATAGAGGTTGCCGAGCGTCACGCGCAGGATCGCCGCCGACAGCACCGGCACGGCGACCAGCAAACCTTGCTGCGCAGAAGTCATTGCAATGGTCTTGCTAATGAACGGCGCGAGCGGCCCGTATAGCACCCAGACAGTGAAGCCGGTGTCGAAATAGAGAAAACACGCCACTAGCGCGCGCCAATCTCCACTCTTAAGTGAGCTCATCACGATTTTCATTAGGCATCCTAAAATATTCTGATTGTTTGCTGACCTGGTGCGCGGCGCTCGCATATTGCGCTGAAGTACTGAGCACCGGAATGGTCATGATGTTGAATACCGGCTTTAACATGCAACCTTCATGCCATCCGGACCCTTCTTATAAAGCTTGACTGTGTACTCTTTGGGATCGTGAAACTGTGTCTTTGCAGGCCGCTCTAAAAATCAATAAACGTCGCGTGCGTAGCGCTTTTCCTGCGCTAAACGGCTTACATACTCGGCGGCTTTTTCGTCACTCATGCCGCCGTGCTGCGCGACCACATGCTTGAGCGTTGCATCGACGTCTCTCGCCATCCGGTTTGCGTCACCGCACACGTAGAAATACGCACCCTCTTCGAGCCAGGCCCACAGTTGCGCACCCTGTTCGCGCATACGGTCCTGCACATAGATCTTTTCCGATTGATCGCGTGAGAAAGCGACGTCGAGCCGGGTCAGCACGCCGCTGTCCCGCATCGCTTCAAGTTCATCGCGATAGTAGAAATCCGTGGCCGCGTGTTGCTCGCCGAAGAACAACCAATTACGTCCTTTATCACCGCGTGCACGCCGCTCGTGCAGGAAGCCGCGAAACGGTGCAACGCCGGCGCCCGGACCGACCATGATGATCGGCGTATCCGAACTGTGAGGAGGACGAAAGTGTGCGGATTTCTGCACGAATACCGGCACGTTCACGTCGCCGGCGCGGTCGGCGAGAAATGTCGACGAGACACCCTTGCGATTGCGGCGGCCATTGCTGTATCGAACCGCGGAAACCGTCAGATGAATTTCGCCGGGATGCGCCTTCGGGCTCGATGCAATCGAGTACAAACGCGGTTGCAGGCGCTTGAGCATGCCGGTCAATTCGGTTGCCGTCAGGTTGACGGGAAATTCGTGGAGTACGTCGGCGAGTTGTTGGCCCCACAACCATTGTTTGAGATCGGCCTTGCGTTCTGTGGAAAGCAGATCGCGCAGTGTGCCGTTGTTGCTCCGTGCTGCAATGAACGCGAGCGCATCAGGGCTGGGGCGCGCGATCTCGTAGTGCTTGGTGAGCGCGTCGGCGAGGTGCATTTCTCCCGCGCCGGACACGTTAACCGCGGCGTCCGCGCTCAAGCCACTCAGACTGATCAGTTCGTCGACCAGTTCCGGGCAATTGCTCGGCCATACGCCCAGCGCGTCGCCAGTTTCGTATTCGAGACCCGAGTCGCCCGTGCTCAACGAGAAGTAGCGCGTGTCCTTCACGGCGCCCTGCTTGTTCAACTGCAGGTTTCTGACAAGCCGCGACGCGGCCGGACGCGTCTTGGTCGGCACGGCGCCCGGCACCACGGCGTTGATCATGCCGCCCGGCGGCACAGCATGTAGCGCCGCATCATCTTCCTTGATGCGCAAGATGATGCTTTCGAGCCACGCGTCGGTATCCTCCCGATACTCGCTGTCACAGTCGACGCGATCCATCAAACGCAGCGCGCCAAGCGCTGCGAGACGTTCATCGAGACGGCGGCCGTGGCCGCAAAATTGATCGTAGTTGCGATCGCCCAGCGCGAGCACCGCGTAGCGCAGGCTCTCGAGACGAGGCGCTGCATCGCTGCTCAGTTGCGACCAGAAACTTTGCGCGTTATCGGGCGGATCGCCGTCGCCGAAGGTGCTCGACATCAGCAGCACGTATTGCGCTTTCGCGAGTGTCGAGGCTGGGTAGTCCGCCATGCACGAGGTGCGGATTTCGAAGCCCGACTCCATCAGACGCGTGGCATAACGTTCGGTCAGCGATTCGGTGTTGCCGGTTTGCGAGGCCCACAGCAAAGTCACTTTCGGCCGCACGCGCAAGATGCGTACACCTGCCGTGTCGGCATGCGATGCGGCAAGCGCACCTGCCGGAACGGCCGCCTGGGTTCCGCTGCGGCTATAAAGTCCGGCCAGCAAACCATCCACGTACAAGCGGTTCGCCGGATCGAACGGTGCACCGGCCGGCAGAACCGGCACACTATCGATACCCTGCCCTTCAGCCGAACGCAGGCCGCTGACGAAACCACCCAGATACGCCCGCTCGATTTCCGTGAACGAAGGTGCGGGTGTCTGTGGAAGCTGCAACAGGCTTGTCAGTGCGTTGATGCGGGGCATGTCCAGATCCTCGGTGTTCGTCGATATAGCGCTTGCTGTTGTCGCCACGTCGACTCCGACGGCAGGCGCTTCGATGAGCGTTTCGTCATCTTCATTCGAAGCCGGCTTGATGGCGTCAAGCGCGACCGGGCTCAGCGCGACCGCGCAGAATTTGAGTTCGGGTTGTTGCGAAACCGGATCTATTGCATCGCTGGTGACTGCGTTGATGCACAGATCGTCGCCGAATACATCGTTCCAGTGCATCGGAGCGAAGCAGTTGCCTGCTTGCACGCGCTCCGTGACGACCGCCGGCAACACGGCGCGCCCGCGGCGCGAACGGATCTCGACGGGGTCTTTGGCCTTGATGCCGAGCGTGGCGGCGTCTTCGGGATGAATCTCGACGAACGGCCTCGGGTTCAGCTTGTTGAGCATCGCGACCTTGCCGGTCCTGGTCATGGTGTGCCATTGATGCTGCAGGCGGCCCGTATTCAACACGATCGGAAATTCCCGATCGGGCAATTCGGCGGGAGCTGCAAAAGCACGGGCAAAGAAATTGGCTTTTCCGCTCGCAGTCGGAAACACGAGTCGCGGACGGCTGCCGTCGGCCCGTTCCTTCAGCGTCTGGCTGACGCCGTCGTTGACGTAGCGAATCGGATTGCGGTCAGCAGCATCGTCGGAAGCAAGCGGCCATTGCAGCGGCGTTTCCTTCAGCCGGCGATGGCTCGCGCCGCGCAGGTCGTAGCCGGTTTTCGGATTCGACGCACGGGTGATTTCCGCGAAAACTTCTTCGGCGCTTGCGTAGGTGAATGCATCGGCGAAACCCATTTCACACGCCACGCGCGCAATGATCTGCCAGTCCGGCAGCGCGGCGCCTGGCGGCTCGATGCCCTGTTGCATCAGCGTGAGATTGCGCTCGGAGTTGATCATCACGCCTTCGGCTTCCGCCCACAGCGCGCCGGGCAACAGCACGTCGGCGTAACGGTTGGTCTCGGTGTCGAGGAACGCATCCTGTGAGATTACGAGTTCAGCCGCGCGCAATCCGGCGATCGCGTTCTGACGGTTCGCGACGCTCGCCACCGGATTCGTGCAGATGATCCAGCACGCCTTGATCTCGCCCGCAGCCATGCGGGTGAACATATCGATCGTGCCGTTGCCGACGGCTGTTTTCAGCATGCCCTTCGGAATGCCCCACAGGTCTTCGATAAACACGCGATCGTCTTCGACCAGCACCGAACGCTGGCCCGGCAAACCCGGCCCCATGTAGCCCATTTCACGGCCACCCATTGCATTGGGTTGGCCGGTCAGCGAGAACGGTCCGCTGCCGCGGCGGCAGATCTTGCCCGTCGCCAGATGCAGATTGCAGATCGCGTTCGTGTGCCACGTGCCATGCGTGCTTTGATTCAGGCCCATGGTCCAGCAGCTGATCCATTCCGTCGCGGCGCCGATCATGTGCGCGGCCTGGCGGATGTCTTCTATGGAAAGACCCGTAATCGCCGACACTTTCTCAGGCGTATAGTCGGCGAGGAAAGCGGGCATCGCGTCCCAACCTTGCGTGAAGTCAGCGATAAAAGACGCATCCGTCTGGTCGTTTTCGTGCAGAAGATGCAGCAGGCCGTTGAGCAGTGCCAGATCGGTGCCCGGCTTGATCTGCAGAAAGAGATCGGCCTTATCGGCGGTCGTATTGCGGCGCGGATCGACCACGATCAGTTTCGCGCCGGCCTTCACGCGATCCATCATCCGCAGGAACAGAATCGGGTGACAGTCGGCCATATTCGCGCCGATCACGAAGAACAGGTCAGCATGGTCGATGTCTTCGTACGATCCCGGCGGGCCGTCCGCGCCGAGCGAGAGCTTGTAGCCACTGCCCGCGCTCGCCATGCAAAGACGTGAATTCGATTCGATGTTGTTGGTGCCGACAAAACCCTTGGCGAGCTTGTTGACGAGGTACTGCGCCTCAATCGACATCTGCCCGGACACGTAAAAAGACAACGCGTCCGGTCCATGTGTGTCGAGCAAGCCGCGCAAACGCGCGGCCATGTCGCTGATCGCCTGCACCATCGGCAGCGGCGTCGGATCCTGGTCGCGTGCATGACGTACGAACGCGCCTTCGAGACGACCTGACTTGCGTAATGCGATATGCGCCGATTGGCCCTTCGTGCAAAGCCGTCCGAAGTTGGCCGGATGCTCCTTGTCGCCGGAGATTTTCACGACCTGCCCGTCCTCGACGTGCAGCACCATGCCGCAGCCAACGCCGCAGTAGGGGCACACCGTTTTTACGCTATTCGAGGACATGGCAGGCGACTTCGTTCGAAGAGGATGACAAAGAATCAATGGCTCACATCGCGACCCACACCTGCCCGCTTTCCACCCGCGCGGCGAACGCGTTGACGGAATACGCCGGTGTTTCCAGGCACTCGCCGGTGCGCAGATCGAAGTGATGCTTGTAGATCGGCGAAGCCACGACAAGACGCTCGCCGAGATTGCCGATCAGCCCGCGCGAGAGCACAGCGGCTTGCGAGCCCGGATCGTAGTTTTCGATCGCATACACGACGGTGTCGTCGTCGCCGTTGTCCACATGAAATACCGCCACTTGTTCGCCGTTGACGAGCGCGCACACGCCCGTGTTAGGGACGATCTCGTCGAGCGGGCAAATCGGCGTCCAGGCAAGCGGAAGGCGGTCAAGGTTCATGGCAGGAATCCTCGGTGAGTAACACAGGAAAGAATCAGGCGATTTCGGCAACCACAGGAATCGAAGCGAGTTTCGAGCGCCGCTCGTCGCTCGTTGCAGGGCGAATCTGGCCGCGTTCCTCGACGAAGGCGACATTGCTGTCCGGCTCGCCACTGTTGACGAAGTGGCGGAAGCGCTTACGCGTTTCAGGATCGGTAACGGCCTTCTTCCATTCGCATTCGTAGGTTTCGACCACGTGCTGCATGTCCACATCGAGCTCCGCGGCCACGCACAGGCGATCGTTGACGACCACGTCGATCAGGTATGCCAGGCCGCCTTCGAGGTTGTCGCGCCACACGCTGGTACGTTGCAGACGGTCGGCCGTGCGTACGTAGAACATCAGGAATCGGTCGATGTAGCGCACCAGCGTTTCCTGATCGAGATCCGAGGCGAGCAATTCGGCATGGCGCGGTTTCATGCCGCCGTTACCGCAAACGTAGAGATTCCAGCCCTTCTCGGTGGCGATGATGCCGACGTCCTTGCCCTGCGCTTCCGCGCATTCGCGCGTGCAGCCGGACACGCCGAACTTGATCTTGTGCGGCGTACGCAGGCCCTTGTAGCGGTTCTCGAGTTCGACCGCGAGACCCACCGAATCGCCGACACCGTAGCGGCACCACGTCGAACCGACGCACGACTTCACCGTGCGCAGCGATTTGCCATACGCATGGCCCGATTCGAAACCAGCGGCGATCAGTTCTTCCCAGATGAACGGCAGTTGCTCGACGCGCGCGCCGAACAGATCGACCCGCTGGCCGCCGGTGATCTTCGTGTACAGGCCGTATTTTTTTGCCACCTGGCCGACTGCGATCAAACCGTCAGGCGTCACTTCGCCGCCCGCCATGCGTGGCACGACTGAATAGGTGCCGTCGCGCTGGATGTTGGCGAGGTAGTAATCATTGGTGTCCTGGAGCGAGACGTGCTCCTTCTTCAGCACGAATTCGTTCCAGCAGGAGGCGAGAATGCTCGCCACGGCCGGCTTGCAGATATCGCAGCCGAGACCGTGTCCGTGCTTCGCCAGCAATTCGCCGAAGCTGCGCACGCCCTCTACGCGCACGAGGTGGAACAACTCCTGGCGCGAATACGGAAAGTGTTCGCACAGGTGATTGTTGACCGCGAGGCCCTGCTTTTTCATTTCCGCTTTCATCACCTGCGTGACGAGCGGCACGCAACCGCCGCACGAAGTGCCTGCACTGGTCGCACATTTCAAAGCGCCGATGTCGGTTGCGCCCGCGCACACAGCGGCGCACAGGTCGCCCTTCGCGACGTTGTTGCACGAGCAGATCTGCGCGCCGGCGGGCAAGGCCTCGACGCCAAGCGCCGGCTTCGCCTGACCCTCGAACGACGGCAGGATCAGGAATTCAGGCGACGCCGGCAACTCGATCCGGTTCAGCATCATCTGCAGCAGCGTGCCGTATTCGCTCGCGTCACCCACCATCACGCCGCCGAGCAGATACTTGCCGCACTCGGACACCACCAGCTTCTTGTAGACCTGCTTGCGTTCGTCGCTGAACTGATACGCGCGGCTGCCCGGCGTGTTGCCGTGCGCGTCGCCTATGCTGGCCACGTCCACGCCCATCAGCTTCAACTTGGTGCTCATATCGGCGCCGGCGAACTCCGCCGAGTCGCCGAGCAGTTGCTTCGCCACCGTGCGCGCCATGTCATAACCGGGCGCAACGAGGCCGAACAGTTGACCGTTCCACAGCGCGCACTCGCCGATCGCATAGATGTGAGGGTCGCTCGTGCGGCACGCGTTATCGATCACGATACCGCCGCGTTCGCCGAGCGCGAGGCCGCTCGCGCGGGCGAGATCGTCACGCGGACGAATGCCCGCGGAGAACACGATCATGTCGGTGTCGAGGAAGCTGCCATCGGCGAATTGCATGCGATGCGTGCCATTTTCGCCGTCGACAATCGCCGAGGTGTTCTTTTGCGTGTGCACCGTTACGCCGAGTTCCTCGATCTTGGTGCGCAGCACGCGGCCACCGCCTTCGTCGACCTGAACCGCCATCAGGCGCGGCGCGAATTCGACCACGTGCGTTTGCAGGCCCATGTCGCGCAGTGCCTTCGCGCATTCGAGACCGAGCAAACCGCCGCCGACCACCGTGCCGGTCTTCGAGCGGGCGCCGCATTCCTGCATGGCTTCGAGATCGTCGATGGTGCGGTAGACGAAGCAGTCGGCACGCTCGCGGCCTTGCACGGGCGGCACAAACGGATAGGAGCCCGTGGCGAATACCAGCTTGTCGTAAGGCAAGGTCTCACCGGTCGATACCGTCACGGTGCGCGCATCGCGATCGATCGCCACCGCTTTCGCATTCAGTTTCAGCAACACGTTCTGGCGTTCGAAGAAACCCGGCTCGACGAGCGACAGGTCGTCCGCCGTCTTGCCCGCGAAGAATTCGGACAGATGCACGCGGTCGTACGCCGGCCGGGATTCTTCGCACAGCACAGTGATGTCGAGGCCATGCGCCGCGTCTTGTGCCAGGCATTCGACCAGTTTGTGGCCGACCATCCCGTGACCGATTACGATGATTTTCATGACCGCGGTTCCTCAATGTGCTGTGCTTCGATCGCTGACGCGTGGCATGGAGCGAAAGCGATTCCGGAAATAAAAACGGCGTCCCGCGAACCCAGTCGATGACTGAATTCGGGGGACGCCGTTGTCCTGACCTGTGCCGCAGCGAGTGCCTTGTTGTTGCGCTCGCGCCGGATCCACGTTGATCCGATGGCAAGGCTCAATGCAAAGGTTGTGCCAGGTGTGAAGAATTTGGGCCGCAGCGCCGGGGCGCGGGCCTTTGCGGTGATTCAAGCATGTGTGCGGCGAACGCCGCGTGCGTCACGATTTGATGCAGCGAAGCACAGGGATGGTGCGACGCAGCACTGTGCGCGTGCGAGCGGCCCGAACGGTTGATCGCGGCAGAGGCCAACGCCCAGGCCGCGCGAAATCACGCTGCGATCAGCCGTCTCGCCGCGTTGAACCCAGCCTAATCGCCAAAGCCCAATTCGGCTTCGACCGTTTGCCCGACGCGCAGCCACGTCCCCGCTCCGCTCGCGACGACTGCATTGTTGCCGAACGTCAGCGCACCGTTTCGCTGCGGATTCGCCCGGTAGACGCTCATGGTGTCGGTGGGTTCGTTCGGCCAATCGGGATCGGGCGCGCCCTTTGCCTGGTCGATGTTCGGCATTGGGCAGCGCGAGCACAGCTTGACCAGTTGCAACTCCACGGCCTGATCCTCTGCCCCGTCGACACTCAAACGCTCGACATAATCCTCTTCGTACGCATCGAGCCCGGTCAGCACGACGTTGGGGCGAAACCGGTCGATCGGAATCGACGGCACGCCCTTGCGGTTCAGGCGCCCGTTCAGATCGTCGAGCGAAGCCTGGCCAATCACCAGCAGCGGAAAGCCGTCGGCGAAATGCGTGGTGGCGCCGCCGACGCTGCCGGTGTACTCCGGATCGACAATCCGCTCGTGCTCGGGATTGAAGCGCAAAAGCCGCGCTGGCACGCCGAGGAACCCTGAAAACCATGCGGCGCCTTCTTCGCCGGTGTCGAGCCCGTAGGCCGCATCGCCCCAGACCTCGGTTTGCACCTTTTGCGATGCGCTGAGTCCGTCGGCATCGAGCGGCGTGTGCAACTCGCCCATACCCGGCGCACGGATCACGAGATCGTGTTCGCCGATCTCGACCTGGATCAGCGCCATGCGTGGATACGCGCGCTGGGTGAGCATTGCACCGCTCGGGTCGGTGACCATCCAGCACCGATCGTATTCGAGACCGGTGGCGAGCAGGCGCGCTTCCGTGAGCGCAATGCCGGCGCAGGATTTGATTGGATAGACAAAAAGCTCGCTGATGGTAGGCATGGTGTGGCGCGTGGAGAACACGCGTTTTTCTTGTGGTGATGCTCGATTGTAAGACGCAATGACGCGCTGCTTAAAACTGGCCGGGCCATGCGGCCGTTCCTTCCGGCCCAGCTTGGACGTAAAATCCCCAAGTTAAGCACTCGGATAATCGCTGGGACTAAACCGGGGCCTGCGTCGCAGCATCCGCGCACTCCGGTGCGCCACTGGATAGAACTTGTAGAAGCATCCCTACCATCAACGAAACAGGAAATTCATTATGCTGAGCAAACCCGTGTTGACCGTTGCCGAAACAACCCGAATCCTCGAAGCCGCCCGCGCGGAAGCCGAGAAGAACCAGTGGGCCGTCGCCATCGTGGTGGTCGACGACGGCGGCCACCCGCTCGGAATGCTGCGTCTGGACGGCAGCGCGCCGGCGAGCTCGTACATCGCGACCGAAAAAGCCCGCACTTCGGCGATCGGCCGCCGCGAAACCAAGGTATACGAAGACATGATCAACAATGGCCGCACCGCATTCCTGAGCGCACCGTTGCAAGGCACGCTGGAAGGCGGCGTGCCGGTGATCGTCGACGGTCAGGTGGTCGGCGCGGTCGGCGTGTCGGGCGTCAAGTCGGATCAGGACGCACAAATCGCCAAGGCGGGTATTCAAGCGATCGCCGCTTAAGTTCAATACTGTTAACAAGCTCAAATTTGTGTTAACTTTCAAGCCTCTGAACCAACAAGAAGAGCTTGAAGGATGGCAAGAACGGAAGCAACGCTGCCAGGCGGGGCGCGGCTCGCGGACTATCTGGCGGTGGGGTATCTGGCGCTGAACTGCTCCCTGGGACAGGTCAAGGAGGCGCTCACGAAGTGCGGCGTGCAGACGCGCGTGCGCCGCGACATGCCGCGTGAAGTGCTGGTGTATTTCGTGATGGCGATGTGCCTGTATCCGCGCGTGGCCTATGAGGAAGTGTTTCGTCTGGTGATCGAGGGACTGCGGCGCATCTACGGCGACCAGGTACGCGACGCGCAGGTCAGCAAGGCGGCGATCTCGCAGGGTCGCGCACGCCTGGGATGGCAGGTGATGCGCGAGCTGTTCGCCCGGCAGGCGGCGCAACACCCACGAACCGCAGGCGGCGACTATGCGGGCTATCGGGTCATGAGCGTGGACGGCTCCACGCTGGATGTGCCCGATGAGAAGGCCAATGCGCAAGCGTTCGGATATGCGCAGGGAGGGCGCGGTGAGGCCGCGTATCCGCAGATTCGCTTTCGTAGCGCTGGCCGAATGTGCGACGCACGCGCTGTGTGAGGTCCAGATGGGCGGGGTATGCGAGCACAGCGAACAGGCGCTCACACGCCAGCTGTTTCCGGCATTCTCGGACGACATGCTGGTGCTGGCCGATCGCCTGTTCTATGGCTATGACATGTGGCGCGACGCGGTGGCCACCGGAGCGAAGCTGCTGTGGCGCGTGAAGTCGAATTTGCGGCTGCCGTGCGAAGTGCCGCTGGCAGATGGTTCGTACCTGAGCACTGTCTATGCCAGTGACACCGACAGGCGACACCAGCGCAACGGCATGCAGGTGCGGGTCATCGAGTATCGCCTGGAAGGTGTGCCTGATGCCGAGCCGCAGTATCGCCTGATCACCAATCTGCTGGACGCAGCGGTGGCGCCTGCCATAGAACTCGCGGCGCTGTACCACCGGCGCTGGAAAATAGAAGAGATGTTTGACGAGATCAAGACACATCTGTGCGACGGCAAGAAGGTGCTGCGTAGCAAGACGCCTGATCTGGTCCGTCAGGAGTTCTATGCGTTAATGCTTACCCACGCGGCGATCCGTCGACTGATGTATGAGGCTGCCCAGGACAGCGGGCAGCACCCGGAAGACTTATCGTTCGTTCATGCCGTACGCGTGTTGAACCGACGCCTGCCCGAGGCGGCGGCCGTTCCCCCCTGAGCAGTGGCAAAGTTGGAGGCTCAGCTTACTGCGGGAAATCGCCAGTGGGCGTGCCGTGCAAAGCCGCGGCAAGCGTAATCCCCGCGGCGTGAAGCGAAAGATGTCGAACTTCCGGATACGCCGACGATCGGAGCCGCTGAATCAGCGAATTTCACCGAAAGCGGTCATCAAGTGAACAGTATTGCGCTTAAGTTCGACATCCGTTCGGAATTCGTTCAAAGCGGCATCAACAAAAGCAATAAGCACAACACGGACCGATGCCCCCTCATCGGTCCTATTCAAGGATGGAGCAGTCGATGACTCAGATGAACCCGCGCGGTGGACTGCAAGTCGCCGCCAACCTCGACCAGTTCGTTGAAACGGAAGCCCTGCCCGGCACCGGACTCGACAGCGCAGCATTCTGGTCAGGTTTCGACGCCCTCGTGCACGAGCTGGCGCCCAAGAACCGTGCGCTGCTGGCCGAGCGCGACCGCCTGCAAACCGAACTCGACACCTGGCATCGCGCCAATCCGGCCCCGGTACGCGATCTGCGCGCGTACCGGGCCTTCCTCGAAGGCATCGGTTATATCGTGCCGTCGCCTGCGAACGTCAAAGCCACGACCGACCACGTGGACACCGAAATTGCCGAACAGGCCGGCCCGCAACTCGTCGTGCCGCTGTCGAATCAACGCTATGCGTTGAACGCGGCTAACGCACGCTGGGGCAGCCTGTACGACGCGCTGTACGGCACCGATGCAATCCCCGAGACCAACGGCGCCGACAAGCAGAAGGCCTTCAACCCGGTGCGCGGCGCCGCGGTGATCGCTTATGCACGCAAGTTTCTCGATCAGGCCGCGCCGCTCGCGAACGGCTCGCACGTCGACGCCACGCTGTATAGCGTCGAAGGCGGCAAGCTCGTCGTCACGCTGAAAAACGGCAAGACCGAACTGAAGACGCCGGCGCAATTCATGGGCTATCAGGGCGACCCGAGCGCACCGTCCGCCGTGCTGTTGAAGCACAACGGCCTGCACTTCGAAATCCAGATCGACGCGAACGATTCGATCGGCAAGACCGATTCGGCGCACGTGAAGGACGTGCTGGTCGAAGCCGCGGTAAGCACGATCATCGACTGCGAGGACTCCGTTGCCGCCGTCGATGCCGACGACAAGGTCCAGCTTTATCGCAACTGGCTCGGCCTGATGAACGGCACCCTGACGGAAGAAGTCACGAAGGGCGGCAAGACTTTCACGCGCCGTCTGAATGCCGATCGCGAGTACACCGGCGCGGACGGCCAACCGGTCAAGCTGCATGGCCGCTCGCTGCTATTCATTCGCAACGTCGGTCATTTGATGACGAATCCGGCCGTGCTGACCAAAGACGGCCTGGAGATTCCGGAAGGCATTCTCGACGGCGTCATCACCACGCTGTGCGCGCTGCACGACCGCAAGCACAAGCTGAATTCGCGCACCGGTTCGATCTATATCGTGAAGCCGAAAATGCACGGCCCGGCCGAAGTCGCGTTCGCGAGCGAACTGTTCGCGCGCGTTGAAGACCTGCTGAAGCTGCCGCGCAACACGATCAAGATGGGCATCATGGACGAGGAGCGGCGCACCAGCGTCAACCTGCTCGCCTGTATCAACGAAGCGTCCGAACGTGTCGCGTTCATCAACACGGGTTTCCTCGACCGCACCGGCGACGAAATGCACACGGCCATGGAAGCCGGCCCGATGATGCGCAAGGGCGACATGAAGTCGAGCGCGTGGATCACCGCGTATGAGCGCAGCAACGTGCTCGCCGGTTTGAGCGCGGGCCTGCGTGGCCGCTCACAGATCGGCAAGGGCATGTGGGCCATGCCGGACCTGATGCACGCCATGCTTGAACAGAAGATCGCGCACCCGAAGGCCGGCGCAAACACGGCATGGGTGCCCTCGCCGACCGCCGCGACGCTGCATGCACTGCATTACCATCAAGTCGACGTGCAGGCGGTTCAACAGGAACTCGAACGCACGGACTACGCGAAGGTGCGCGACGAACTGCTCGACGGCCTGCTGACGATTCCGGTTGTCGCCGAAGCGAAGTGGAACGCGGACGAGATCCGCAGCGAAGTCGAGAACAACGCGCAAGGCATTCTCGGCTACGTGGTGCGCTGGGTCGATCAGGGCGTGGGCTGCTCGAAGGTGCCGGACATTCACAACGTCGGCCTGATGGAAGACCGTGCGACGCTGCGTATTTCCAGCCAGCACATTGCAAACTGGCTGCATCACGGTGTGGTCACGCGCAATTTGATCGAGGAGACCTTCAAGCGCATGGCGAAGGTAGTCGACGAGCAGAACGCGGGCGATCCGCACTACAAGCCGATGGCGCCGGGCTTCGACACGCTGGCGTTCAAGGCTGCACAAGCGCTGGTATTCGAAGGACGTCAGCAGCCGAGCGGCTATACGGAACCGTTGCTGCATAAGTTCCGGCTGGAAGTGAAGAAGGCGTAGTGAAGTTTTTGCGGCGTGGCTTGGGTCTAAGGTTTTGGGCTCGCGTCTCTGCCGCAATCAAAGCCAGAAAGAAAGACGGGCGCCGCATCATGCGGCGCCCGTTTTAATTTGCGCAATAGAACTGCGCGTTGCTTCTGCGTGAAACCGTTGCGACGACCGCTTACCCTCAGGCCGCTTCCGCCGTGTACTGCGCCGGCACGCTGGCCTGCATATTCGCCTGCATGTACGTTTGCAGATACGCTTCGAACTCCGCCTTCACTTCCGGATGACGCAGCGCGAATTCCACCGTCGCCTTCAGATAGCCGAGCTTGCTGCCGCAATCGAAGCGCGTGCCGAAGTAGCGGTACGCGAGAACCTGCTCTTCAGTCAGCAGCGATTGCACCGCGTCGGTCAATTGCAGCTCACCACCCGCACCCGGCTTGAGCGCACGGATATGCTTGAAGATGGTCGGCATCAGCACATAGCGGCCCACCACGCCGAGATTCGACGGTGCCTTGTCCGGCGCCGGCTTTTCGACGATACCCGACATCTTGATCACATTGTCTTCCCACTCGCGGCCGTCCACCACGCCATACGAGCGGCTGTCTTCGCGTGCGATGGTTTCGACGCCGATCACCGAGCTGTGGTAATGATTGAACGTGTCGACGAGCTGGCTCATCACCGGCTTCGAGCTGTGCAGCAAGTCGTCGGCCAGAATCACGGCGAACGGGCTCTCGCCCACCAGTTTCTCGGCGCATAGCACCGCATGGCCCAGACCGAGCGCTTCGGCCTGACGTACATAAAAGCAATCGACGTTGGCCGGCTTGATGCTGCGCACGAGATCGAGCAGCTTCTGCTTGTTGCGCGCTTCGAGTTCCGCTTCGATCTCGTAGGATTTATCGAAATGATCTTCGATAGCGCGCTTGCTGCGGCCCGTCACGAAGATCATTTCGGTGATGCCGGCGGCAATCGCCTCTTCAACCGCGTATTGAATCAGCGGCTTGTCGACGACCGGCAGCATTTCCTTCGGGCTTGCTTTGGTAGCCGGCAGGAATCGTGTCCCGAGGCCCGCTACGGGAAACACGGCTTTGGTGACTTTCAGCATGGTAGGCATTCCCACATCGGTTAGAGATTAGTGTGTTCGCGGGCCTCGCGGCCACTCAACGTCGCCGAAAAGGCTAACAAAAAAATTAATTCATTTCATGCGTGATTTTTTTCGCTTCGAATAAATAAATCGATACTTTTTCGATTTCCAGATAGCGGCACGCATCAGGAACAGAATCAGGAAACAATTACGCATTCAAATCGAATTATTTTCGGAAATTCCGAAAATTTTACGCACCCGGCGAAGCGGGCAGTGAGCTGCCTCGAGCGAGTCCAGGCGAGCATTGCGGACGCGCGCAGCCGCTCCAGGGCACCACTCATTCGTTCTCGTCGAGTTGGGGCAGCTTGCCGGGGTTGATGCGGAAACGGCGGATCGGCTCGTTGCGTAACGCCTCCCGGTAGGCGGAGGCGGCGACAAGGATCAGCAGCACGGCAATGCCGGCAAGTAAATGCAGGTTCATGACTTCACCTCGGGTCAAGAGAATCCGTGCCTTAAATTAGCACGAAAAAAAACCGGCAAATAATTCGTTGTAGCATGTGCTTATGCGCAATTACAATTCGTCACAAAACCGCCATTTAATTCGATTCGATACAGAATTTTTTAGCGATTTTTTGCCGCCGCGGTGCACTAGCATGTGATGCACCGCGGGCGCGCATGGCGCGCCCGGGAATAGGCTTTCTCTTCCTTCAGAATAAGGACCGCGCATGAGCGACTCAGCACTGGATGCCGCCGGCTCATCCCTGCCCCTTCCCCCGTCACGGCGGGCCGCCGCGCCGCGCTCCCAGAGCGAAGCGCGCGCCGACAGCGCCGGCAAGGAACACGTAATCGACGCCATGCGGGGTTTCGCCGCGCTTCTGGTCGCGTATTTTCATTGCCGCCAGGTCGAATGGGTCGGCATGCAAGCCTTTCATCAAAGTGTCGGCCATTCTTTCAGTTTGAGTACGATTGCGGCCTATCTGACGTTTCCGATTGCGTGGGGCTCGGCCGGCGTGCCGATTTTCTTCGTGATTAGCGGTTACTGTATTCATCGCGGGGGCGCGCTGCGCCTTGCAAAAAATCCCGACTACCGGCTCGATACCGGCAATTTCTGGGTGCGCCGCTTCGCACGTATTTATCCGGTGCTGCTGGCGGCGCTCGTGCTCACGTTCGCGCTCGACTGGGTCAGCCTGCAGTTGCCGCCGGTCAATCACAAGATCCGCGAGATCGGCCTGCAGGCGTTCCTCGTCAACCTGTTTTCGCTGCAAGGCGTGGCCGGCAAGACGTTTGGATCGAACGGCGCGCTCTGGACGCTATCGCTCGAAGTGCAGTTATATGCGATCTACCCGCTGCTATTCGCGCTGCGCCGGCGTCTGGGCATGACGTCCGTGCTGGCGATCGTTGCCGCGATCAATGTGGTGTCCGCCTATGTGCTGGAGCGCCACGATATCCAGTTTTTCACGTCTTACTGGTTTTCGTGGACGCTCGGCGCGTGGATCGCCGACGCCCGGGCCCGCGCCACACCGGATGCGCGCTCGTCGGCCTGGCTCTATGTGCTGGCCGCGGCGTTCGTCGCGCTCGGCTGCGCGGCGTTCCATTTTGGCCAGTACGGTGCATTCCAGTTGTGGGCTGTCGGTTTTGCGTTCTATCTGCACAAGGCGCTTGAACGGCCTGTTGGCGATAAGGCCGATAAGTCCGGCGGCCTGGGCACGCGTTTTTTGTCGCGCCTCGGCGACTTCAGCTTCTCGCTGTACCTGATCCATCTGCCGATCTTCGTGCTGCTGTCGTCGATCCTGTTCCGCTCGTCGCTGCAAATGTCGATCTGGCCGTCCTTCGGCTACATGCTGGTGGCCGTGCCGGTGGCGTATGTGTTCTACCGGCTGGTTGAATTGCCGGCGATGAAGTGGTCGGCGAGTTTCAAGCCGAAAGGTGCGATGAAGCAAGGCTGAGAGCGGCACACAGTGCGATAAAAAAACGGAGCGAAGTCCCTCAAGACTCTCGCTCCGCCGCGCTAACGACAGGGACCGGCCAGGTCCCTGCCTACCCCTCCGTCAAATAACCTCATCCCCTCCGCGCAAGCCCTTCAGCGCCCCGCCACGCGCTTCAGAATCCGCTCGACACCTTCCACATAGGTTGCAGTCCCAAACCGGCTCAGCGCCGTCTGATACCCGTTCCTGACCAACTTGTTGCGCAGTTCGTCGTTCGAGCGCAATTCAGCGAGCGTATCGGCGAGACCATGTGCATCGCCGGGGGTGCACAGCACGCCGTTTTCGTAGTCGTCGATGATCTCCAGCACGCCGCCCGCGCGTGCCGCCACCACCGGCCGCTGCGCCAGCATTCCCTCGACGATCACGCGACCGAATGGCTCCGGCGTGATCGACGTATGAACCACCGCGTCGACCGCGCACATGCAGGCCGGGATATCGTGCTGGAAGCCGAGAAAATGCACCCGGTCGCCGAGATTGTGTGTGTGGACGAAGGCATGCAGTTCTATCTCGTAGGCCTCTTCGCCGAACAACGGCGCGCCCACCAGCACCGCATGCATCTGCGGATTGAGCACCATTGCCTCGAGCAGCACGTGTTGCCCCTTCCAGCGCGCGAGGCGGCTGAACGAGCCGGCCAGAAACGCGTCCTGCGGCAAGCCCAGGCGCCGGCGCAGCGTCGCTTGCGGGACCGTGCGCAATGCGGCGAACGGTGCTGCGGAAATGCCGTTGAACACCACGTCGATACGCTTTTCGTCGAAACGCGTGAGCTCGGTGAAGGCGCGGGCGGATGCCGCCGAATTGGCGATCACGTGAGTGAGGCCGAGGCGCGCGCACCATTTGATGATCGCCAGCTGCTTGCCGCCAAAATGCTCAGGACTCACGATGTCGCGCAGATGCCAGACCACCGGCCGCCTCGCGAGCTTGCCGGCAATCGCGCCGATCACCATCGCGCGCTGCGTATTGGCGTAGATCACCTCGGCATTGCGCGCGCGTTTCGCGGTGGCCCGCACGAGCGACATCAAGCCCTTGAGCGCCTGGCCCTTCGGCAAGGAACCGCCCTGCTTGCGCACATTGCGCAAGGCGCCGGCGTCCAGCACGTTGACGGTCACGCCGGCCTTGGCCAGCGCGGTACGGAACGGGCCGTCGTCGAACAGCACGACTTCGATGCGCGAGCGCAAGGCTTTGACGATCTCCAGCAGCGATAGCTCGGCACCGCCGAGCACACCACTCTGGTCCACCGCGAGAATGCGAGGCGCGTTGGCACCCGGCTCGGCGACATAAGGCACATACGTCGGCAGCGCCGCCGAGCGCAAGGCCGGCACCGAAGCCCGCACGTGGGCGAAGAAACGTTCGCGGAAATGAGCGGCGGAAAATTGCTCGGCGTTCGCGCGGCAATCCACCGGCGAAAAACGCTTCACGTACTGGTCGAAACGCTCTACCGCGGCAATGATCGATTCGGCGTTCTGCTCGTCGAAAAACATGCCGGTGGGTCGCGACTCGGACAGATCACGCACGGTTTCGAGCGCCCCGCCCTTGCCATACGCGATCACCGGCGTGCCGCATGCCTGCGCTTCAACCACCGAGATACCGAAGTCTTCTTCGGCGGCGAACACGAAGGCTTTCGCGCGGCTCATTTTTTCCTTGAGCACCTTGAACGGCTGGTAGCCCATGATTTCGACATTGGGCCCCGCCTTCGCGCGGATCTTCTGCATGTCGGGGCCGTCGCCGATCACCACGAGCTTGCGCTCCGGCATCCGCGCAAACGCCTCGACGATCAGATCGATCTTCTTGTACGGCACCATCCGCGAGGCGGTCAGATAGAAATCGTCCTTCTCGGTGCAGAGCGAAAACGCTTCGACATCCACCGGCGGAAAGATCACTTGCGCTTCGCGCTGATAGACCTTCTTGATCCGCCGCGCGATGAAATCGGAGTTCGCGACAAAGCCGTCCACCGAATTCGACGTGCGGATATCCCAGTTGCGAATGTAGTGCAGAATCAGCCGCGCCATCGCCGACTTCGGACCGGCAGTTAGCTTCGACTGCTGCAAATACTGATGCTGCAAATCCCACGCGTAGCGGATCGGCGAATGCACGTAGCTGATATGCACCTGGTCGGGGCCGGTGAGAATCCCCTTGGCAACGGCGTGGCTGCTGGAGATCACCACGTCGTAGGCCGATACGTCGAGCTGTTCGATCGCAAGCGGCATCAGCGGCAAATACGTGCGGTATTTGGTCCGCGCGAGCGGCAGTTTCTGGATGAACGAGGTCGTGACCGGCTTGCCGCGCAGGAAGCTGCGATCGTCGAGAAAATCGACGAGGCTGAACAGGTCCGCGTCCGGAAAACACGCGACGATCTGCTCGAGCACCTTCTCGGCGCCCGCATAGGTCACGAGCCAGTCGTGCACGATCGCGACACGCACCGACTTGTCGCCGCGCAGCGCCGCGTGGCGCGATGGCGCCTGAACGCCGGGAACGGTGGTGAGTTCAGCCAGTGCGCTGCGCGTCGTGGGTTGCAGCACGGCTTCTTCAAGGACTTCGTGGTTCATGCGCTTTTCCTCGGATTCAGTCGCAACAGCAGTGAACGCGCAAGATCGCGCAAGGCGGGTGTCATCGTGATTGACCAGGCGACGTTCGCGCCGACCATCAATACGCCGGCGACAATCGCCAATGCGAGACTCGGCAGGAAGCTGGCGAGCCGCAGGCTGGCCAGCAGAAAAGCGAGGTGGGCGAGCATGTCGAGCGCGATCTGGCGCGCGCGAATCGCCGACAGACGCAGCAGCAAGGCGTAATCGAAGAGTGCCCGGCCGGCCACGGCAACGGCCGCGCCGGTCAACCCGAAATGTGTGATTCCGAACCACAATGCCCCTGCAAACAAGGGCAATTCGAACAAACCGACCCGCGCCGCGGTGGCCGGATTGACCTGCGACTGGATCAGAATCCGCGTGACGTTCGCCTGGCCGACGAGCCACACGGCAACGATCATGATCCGGCCCACCGGCGCAGCAACAGTAGCAATCTCATTGCCGACCCACAGATGCAGAAACGGCTCGAGCACGAGCATCGCGACCAGCGCGACCGGGGTGAACACGCCGTTGAGGAATTCGAGCGACTGCTGCGTGATGGTGTCCGCATCCGCGCGGCCCACGGCCGACAGGCGCGGAAACAGCGTGCGCACCAGCGCGGTCGGCACGATGTTCAAGCGCGTCACGAGGTTCTGCGGCACCGTGTAATAGGTCACGAAACGCGCGCCGAGGCTCGTACCGAGCATCACGCGGTCGAGCGAATCCGCGATCATGTTGGTGACGCTCGCAATCAGCATCCAGCCGCCGAAGTTGAAGAGTCCCTTCGCCACGCCGAGCTGCGGCGGAAGAATGCTGCGGATTTCCAGCACTTTCAACGCGGAACGGCCCAGCAGAATCGCAGCCAGGATCCGTGCGAACACCGCGGCGGCGAGCACGTTCTGCAAGGTCGCGCCCAGCCACAGCGCCGCGCCGAGCGGCAGCAACTGGAACAGGAAGGTGCCGATGGTCTGATTGGTGTTGTAGACGCCAAAGCGTTCCGCGCCGTTGATCGCCCCGGCGAACACCCATGACACGTTGGCAATCGGAATCGCCACCGCGAGCCACGGCAGCGCCATATAGACCTCGTGCTGCAATTCCGGCGACACCTTGGTGAAATACGCGGTGTACAGAAACGCGCCGAAATAGATGATCAAACCGCCGATCACCCCGGTCGTGAGATTGAGCCACGTTGCGCTCCAGAACACGCGTGCGCTCTCGCCTTTGTCACCCGAGGCGCGCGCCTTCGAGATGTGGTTCTGCGCGGCCATGCTCATGCCAAGATCGAGAATCCCGAAGTAGCCGATCAAGGTCCACACGAGACTGATCACGCCGTAGCGCTCGACGCCGAGCAGCTTGATATACGACGGCACGGTCACGAGCGAGACAAAGGTCGGCAGCACCAGCCCGAAGAAGTTGATCGCTACGTTCTTGAGAATGCCTTTGTCCATCGGATGCCTTGGGTTAATTCAGTTGCCTGATGATTCATTCGGAAGCCGTTGTGCCGCGCGCATGACGTGACGTCACGGCTTCCAGCGATACATCATCACTTTCCCGCGCGCGTCTTCTTCGACGAACACGAGGTACTCACCATCGCTGCGTTTCGCGGCGCTGATGCCGTTGGGCACATCGACCCAGCCCGATGCGCGGCCCACTTCCGGGCCAGGACGGATCACTCCGATCTCCTTGCCGCTGTCCTTGTCCCACACATGCACCGCGCCGACCGGCTCGACGCCGAAGAGGTATTGCCCTTCGACGGTGAGGCCGATGATCGTGGCGATGGGTTTCGTCTGCGTGGTCCACGGCAGCGTGATCGAATAGCGCTGCACCGGATTGCCGCTCGACCATTTGTCGTAGCGCACCAGCATGCGGCCCACCTCTTTCCAGAAGCCGCGATCCACTGGTGTATCGGGCGTATAGCCGGTCACGTACATCGTGTCGGTCTCGGGTTCGTAAATCGCGCGATGCAGTTCGGTGAACGGTTGCGGCACCGGGTATTGCGTGAGATTCGAATACGAATAAATAGGGTTGCCCTTCGCATCGAGGCCGCCGAAACGGAAGCGATAAATGCCCTTGTTATCGCGGGTGCGCCAGATATCGCCCGCGCTATCGACCCACCAGCCCCAGCCGCCTGCGAGCTTCGTGCCGCTCGTATTGAGCGTGAATTCGTCCGTGTTGAACTTGCCGTCGCCGTTCGCATCGCGCCAGATCCAGTCGCCGCCCGGCGGTGCATTCGGCACCTTGGCGACGGCTCGCTCGCGCCCGGCGATAAAGCCCGAAGGAATCGCGATCTCGCCGTCATGCTGCGGATCGAAGCGATAGATCTTCAGGTGGTCCGCGTACATGTCGGTCAGGTACAGGAACGTGCGGCCCTTGAGCTTGCGAGCGATCGGCAAGCCCGGATATTGATCGGTGTGAAAGACCGGATCGTCGGGGTACTTGAATCGGTTCGACAGAAAACCCGCGTATTTCCAGTCCTGACCCGCGGGCTTCGAGAGATCGAGTTCGAAGCGTTTATTGCCCGTATAGACGCTATCCGGACGTGACGGATCGATCCATGCACCGTCGACAAACAACAGGCCTTGCACCTGCCAATTCTGTTTGCCGTCCGGCGCATAACTTTCGAGCATGGCGCCGAGGCCCGCGCCGATCGGCTCGTAGCGCGGACCGATGCCGTTGGTCGACACGTAGACGTTGCCGCGCGCATCCACGCCCACGCCGGTCAAACCATTGAAACGCTGCGGTCCCGGTTTGCCGGGGACGCCGCTAAAAATGCCGCCGCGCTCGCCGAGCGAGCCCGACTCCGCGTAACGGCCATTGCTCTTGCTGAAGAACAGCACTTGCTGACGCGGGCCGTTGTCGGCGATCAGAACGCGGCTTTGTGCATCGATGGCGATATCGGCCGCGACCGTATCGGCGGGCAGCGTGAGCGTTTCGTCGATGCGCTTGCCCGCGGCCGTGTAGTGCTCCACATGCGGCGCCTTGTCGTTGCGAGTGCCGCTCAACACCCAGAGCGTGCCATCGGGCGCAAGCGCAATGCGGCCCGGCTCGCGCACGTCCCACGTCGTTTTCTGCTGCATCGATTCCGCGTCATACACCTCGATGCGATCGCGCGCCGTGTTCGCCGCGTAAAGCGTGGTCTCGTTCGCCGCCAGCCCGCCGATTTCGGCGCTCGTGCCGGTCGGCACTTCGTTCATCATCAGGAAGCCGGCTGCCAGTTGCGCATGCGGGTCGGCGCTTTTTGCGGCCGGCTGGAACGGCGCGGCGAGCTTCGGATCGGCGATCTGCCGGCGCGAAATACCGAACCATTGCTTGCCCTTCTCCGGCCACACACCCTGCTCGACCAGACGTCCTTTTTCATTGCCGACGGCGATCGCCACGAAGGCGTACTTACGATTCACCGCGATCGCGCTGCCACCGCCGTTACCCCAACCGTGCGTGCCGCCCGCGAAGCCGAGCATCTTGCCGTTCTGATAGACGCTCGCTTCGGCGCCGCTCTCGTCCCACGGCGCGTTTGTGTAAACCTTGCCGTCGGGCGCGACCGCAATCGCGGTAATGTTGATCTGCGTCCACGTGCCGTCGCCAAAACCGAAGGTGTTGCCGATCCAGGAATTTTTCGCGTTCAATACGGTTTCCGCGGATGCCGTGAAGCTAACCGATGCGGCCGTCAATCCGGCCGCATAGGCAAGTACCGCAATCCAGCTTTTGAACGTGAAACGGGCCAAAGTAATTCCTCCAATCCGGGCCGTGCCGCGATCGGGCACAGTGCCCGCACGGGTGCAAAATCCAATGAAGTGACAGCAGAAACCGCTAGAAGCGACGTAAGAACGTGAGACTGATTCGCGCAAGACACGACGTATAAGACGAGGCTTTGAGGCCAGGCTCGCTGCAAAGCCGTCACTCAGATGAGTATCAAGTGAGTACTGAGCGCGTGACGCACGCGCCCTCCCGGGTCGCCCAATCCGCACCGCTCACATTACGCGGAAAAAACGCCGCAACGAAAATCGAAAATAATTCAAAAATATTCGATGCCTTAGGCGATTCGAAAGAAAATGATTTAAAAATCGATTAAATGAAAATGCCCGTGGATGCCTGCATCCAGTCCTGCCATGGCATCCATCCTTACCGATGCAGCCGGATTCTGACGGATGCCGGTGGCACTTCTTACGCATTGCGACACCCTCAAGACACAAGCATAAAAATCTATTGAGAATGGGTAACGAAACACCCTGTTGCAATCTGATTCATTTATCTATTTCATTCCCGTTTTTTCACCAATTTATTTTCCCTAGAATCGATTGCACTTCCGTTGCGACGCGAAGCGAGCGCGCCCCTGTTTTCTTCTTAAGCCCTGTTCTAGATCGGGGATAGGCTCGCGCGGTCCTTCGCCCGGCTCATTCGCTTCACACCATGGACGGTTCATGACAGCTAGCGCACTGCCTTTGGCGCCTTCCCACTCACGCCGCATCGTGCAGCTCGACGGCTTGCGCGCTATCGCCGTGCTCGCCGTATTCGCCCAGCACGCGCTGAAAGCGCCGCTGTGGATGGGCGTCGATCTGTTTTTTGTTTTGAGCGGATTTCTGATTACCGGCATCCTGCTCGAACGCAAGGCGCGACAGCAGTCGTATTTCGGTTACTTCTACGCACGCCGGGCGCGGCGCATTCTGCCGCCTTATCTGCTGCTGATGGTGGTGTCGTCGATTCTGTTCGGCTTCGGCTGGGCGCAGCACTGGCAGTGGTACGCGTTCTTCGCGACCAATATTGGCGACGCGCTCAATCAGAGCGGCCATGACAGCCTGAATGTGCTGTGGTCGCTGGCGGTTGAAGAGCAGTTCTACATTGTCTGGCCGTTCGTGATTCTGCTGCTGCCTGAGCGCGTGCTCGGCTACGTAGCGGCCGCATTGATCGTTCTGGTGCCGGTGCTGCGCGCGCTCGCCACGCCCTGGTTCGATTCGTTCTGGCCGATCTATTACCTGACGCCGTTCCGCATGGACCTGCTGGCGGCCGGCGCGCTGCTCGCGGTTGCCGTAAGGCGCGATCGCAATGCACTCGAGCCGTTCAAGGGCCTCGCCGTACTCGGCTTTTTTGCCGCGCTGGCCGTGCTTGCATGGCTGCATCTGCATTACCCGCGATTCCGCGCGGCGAATACGCCGCTCTCGAACGCCGCGCTGTATAGCGTTTCGTTGGTGCTGTGCACGTCTGTCGTGGTCATCGCCCTGCAAAGCAAGGGCATCGTCAAGCGGCTGCTGTGCAACCCTGTGCTGGTCTATATCGGCACCATCAGCTACACGATCTATCTGATTCACCTGAGCGTGCTGTACACGCTGTGGCCGCTGCATCTGAACCGTTTTCTGACCGCGGCGCTCGCGCTCGCGATCACCCTCGCCTACGCCAGCATCACGTGGTTCGCGTTCGAAAAACGTTTGATCTTCGGCTCGGCAGGCCAGGCCCATGGGCCGGCCGGCAGCGTGTCGAGGGGGGCGTCGCAAGCGCCGCAAAGCCGCGCATGAGGCGCCGCGCGTGGCTCGCTGCGTGCGTATTGGCCGCTCTGCCGGTGCTGGCTTCGATGGCACGGGATGCGCGTGCCGGCAGCCCGGCTGCGCAGGTGCAGGTGGATGCCTACGGCGATTCGACCACGCTCGGCATTACCTGCAGCGGCGGCCATTGCGGCCCGCAGGCGCAAAACGCCGTGGCTTATCTGCAGGACGAGTTGCAGGCGAGGCACGGCGACCGGGTACACGTCACGAACTACGGCGTGGGCGGCACGATGGCCAGCCAGTTGCGCGACGGCATCGGCAGTCGCCACGCCGGCGCGACGGCCGGCCTGCCGTGGCAGGAACGGCTCGCCGCTTCGTCCGCGCAGATCGTGTTGATCAACTACGGCATCAACGAAGTCATGCAGAACCAGACGCCCGAGCAGTTTTACGCGGCCGAAACGGCGCTTGTGAAAACCGCTCGCGCGCTCGGCAAAGAGCCGGTTTTGCAGACCTCGAACCCGATGCCCGACAACCGCCTCAACGCGCGGCTCGCCGCGATGGTCGCGATGACGCGCCGAGTGGCCGCCGAACAACAGGTGCCGCTCGTCGATCAGTTCGCTTACGTCAGCAAACTGCCGGACTGGAAGACGCTGATGTCCGACGGCGCGCATCCGAAGCCGGATTTGTACCGGCTCAAGGCTGAACAGGATTTTCAGGTCGTCGATCCGCTGGTGCGGCGGCTGCTGGACGGCACGCTCTGAAGCTTTTTTCAAGTGCGCTTCTTTTTTCTTTTACCAATATCGAAGGCAAGCTATGAGCCAACCACGCAAAGCGATCATCACCGGCGTATCCGGACAGGACGGCGCCTATCTGACCAAACTGCTGCTCGACAAGGGCTACCACGTGACCGGCACTTACCGGCGCACGAGTTCGGTCAACTTCTGGCGCATTCGTGAGCTCGGCGTGCTCGATCATCCGAATCTGCGTCTGGTCGAACACGATCTGACCGACCTCGGTTCCACGTTGCGCCTGCTCGAAGGCGCGCAGGCAGACGAGCTCTACAACCTCGCCGCGCAGAGCTTTGTGGGTGTCTCGTTCGACCAGCCCGTGACGACCGCCGAAGTGACCGGCATCGGCGCGTTGAATCTGCTCGAAGGCATCCGTATTCTGAATCCGAAGACCCGCTTTTACCAGGCGTCGACGTCGGAAATGTTCGGCCTCGTGCAGGCGGTGCCGCAACGCGAGGACACGCCCTTCTATCCGCGCAGCCCGTACGGTGTCGCCAAGCTGTTCGCGCACTGGTCGACCATCAACTATCGCGAGTCGTACAACCTGTTCGCCAGCAGCGGCATTCTGTTCAATCACGAATCGCCGCTGCGTGGCCGTGAATTCGTCACCCGCAAGATCACGGACACCGTCGCGAAGATCAAGCTCGGCAAACAGGACGCGCTGGAACTCGGCAACCTGAGCGCCAAGCGCGATTGGGGCTTTGCGCTCGAATACGTGGAAGGCATGTGGCGCATGCTGCAGGCCGATGAGCCCGACACCTTCGTGCTCGCCACCGGCCGCACCGAGACGGTCCGCGACTTCGTGCGCATGGCGTTCGCCGCCGCGGGTTATCAGCTCGAATGGTCGGGCAAGGAAGAGCGCGAGACCGGCATCGACGTCGCCACCGGCAAGACGCTGGTACGCGTGAATCCGAAGTTCTACCGCCCGGCCGAAGTGGACCTGCTGATCGGTTGCGCCGACAAGGCGCGCGAGAAGCTCGGCTGGAAGCCGGAAACCACGCTCGAACAGCTGTGCCACATGATGGTTCATGCGGATCTTGGCCGGAACGAGCATCACGAGACGTTCTGAGCGATCGTGTCCGGCCCCGGCGCTCGGGTTTTTCCAAGTGTGGGGAAAAGCCTTGCGTCCGTGGCCGGTGAGAAATCAGGATTCTTTCCTGTCGGGTTCGCCTAGCGTAATCGGCCCTAAATTAAGCTGAAAAACGACAATCTATCGGCGCACTTAGCTGAATTGCGACAAATTTCAAATTTTCCGCTGCAAACTTAGCGCGTTAGCGACAAATCCGCTCGCCAACGCCTCACAGCGAACTTAGCTGAAAAACGACAAAAAAGGTACAATCCAAGCTCGATAGCGACATTCTGGCGCCGACATGCCCCTCTCTTTAGCGGAAAAACGACTTTCGGACGACATCCTGTTTGCGGACGGCGATCCGAAGTTCGACCGAGGCCTTCAGCGCCGCGCGAAAGACGGCCATCTGAAACGCGTCGCTCCTGGCGTGTACGTCCAGCCGGGCACCGACGAGGAAGTCGCTGGCCGAATCAGGCGAAGCTGGCAGAAAATCGCCGCACATGCGGTGCCTGGCGCCGTTGTCTCCCATCGCAGCGCATTGACGGGCGGCATCACGCCGTCCGATGAAGTCGTGCTGTCTCATCCAACACGATTCAACCGGCGCATTCGTTATCCGGGCCTTACCCTGGTGCTGCTGAAAGGCCCCGGTCCGCAGCCTCGCGACCTGCGTCTTGGTTCGCTCGACCTTTACTGGGCATCGCAAGAACGTGCGCTTCTCGAAAATCTCGGTCGAGCTGCAGCCACGACCCGGGCTGCGCGCGATGACATCGAAGAACGCCTGATTACCAGCCTTAACGCGAGCAAGGAGGCGGGACTCAACCTGATTCGCGATCGTGCTCGCGAACTCGTCGAACCGCTCGGCGCGCAAACCAGTTACGACGTACTCAACAGTTTGATCGGTGCGCTGTTGAGCACGCATTCAAAGGGCGTTCTCAAAACGAAGGCGGGGTTGGCCATCGCCCAGGGCACCCCCATCGACATGGAGCGCATGCGTCTTTTCGATTCGCTCGCCACGGCGCTACGCACGACGGTACTGCCGGATATCGCCGACATAGCCGATCAAGGCAACAGCCGTATCCATTTCGCCTTTCTCGAATCGTATTTTTCCAACTACGTCGAGGGCACCCGGTTCTCCGTGGAGGAAGCCGAAGGCATCGTGCTGCGTAACCAGATTGTCGCGCAACGCCCCAAGGATTCGCATGACATCCTCGGCGTGTTCAATCTCGCGTATCGGAGCGATACCCGGGCAATGGTGCCACCCGCCGGGCAAGATTTTGTCGATGTGCTTCAGGAACGCCATCGAATCATGCTTGAACGCAGACCGGAGGTCGACCCTGGCAACCTCAAGCTCGAGGCAAACTACGCGGGCACGACCCAATTTGTCCAGCCATCCCACGTTCGCGGAACCCTTGCCGAAGGATCGCGCCTCGCGCTGTCAATTCCTGAAGGTATGGCACGGGCAATCTACTATCTCTTCCTCGTCGCGGAGGTCCATCCCTTCGCGGACGGCAATGGACGTCTGTCCAGACTGGTCATGAACGCGGAGTTGTCCCGCAGGGAACGCTGTCGAATCATCATCCCAACGCTTTTCCACCCGCAGTTCGTGGATTGTTTGCGAGCCCTTACGCAAAGTGGGCGCCCGGAACCACTGATCACCGCCTTGTCGCGAATGGCCACCTGGTCCGCTGGATTCGATTACGCCGACGTTGCAAGCCTCATAGCCAGCATGAGAAGCGCTCACGCATTCGAAGAGTCTTCTGCCGAGTTCCGGCTTCTCAATGCCGACGGCAGTCGTGCCACCTGATGGCGGCACGGCCTGAGCCGTTCAATGCACCCCACCCGCCTTGATCGCCTCGCTATACACCGACGCCACCCGCTTTGCGATCACCGAGTTATCGAACTTCTCGCGTGCATAACGTCGGCAAGCCTCGGCATCCGGCAACTTTAGCGAGCCATTCAACGCGCCTGCCAGACCCGCCGCGATCGCCTTCGCGCCCGTCTCCGGCAACACCAGATCTGGCGACAAACCCGCCACCGCTTCCGGTAAGCCGCCGACCGGCGTCACCAGCACGGGCGTGCCCGAAGCCAGCGATTCAACGGTAATCAGCCCGAAACCCTCCAACGCCACCGTCGGCACCACGCTGATATTCGCCGCCCGGTACAACGCCGCCAGATGCTGATCGGGCACGAAGCCCAGCAGCTTGACGTTGTTCTCGAGCCCAGCCTCAGTGATACGCGCCTGCAATTCGCCTTCGAGCCGCCCCTTGCCCGCGATCAGCAGCAGCACATCGGGTTCGGTGCGCTTGAGCAGCTTCACCGCATCGATCAGATCTTCGAGACCCATGCGGCGCACCAGACGCCGCACGGCCAGCACGATCGGCCGGTCCTGCGGCAGTTGCAGCTTCAGGCGCGCCTCGGCCGGCGTGATCGGCAGATTGAACTGCTCGACATCCACGCAGCCCGGCACGACGCGCACGCGCTCCGGCGAGATGCGATAGCGCGAAGTCAGAATCTTGCCGAACGCCTCCGACAACACGATCAGACGCGACGAGCGCGCATACACCGATTGCTCCAGATAGCGCTTGGCGCGCTGACCGAACGAATCGGCGCCTTCGACGTGACTCTCGTCGGCCCACGGTCCCTGAAAATGCGACACCTGCGGAATGCCGCGCGTCACGTCGAGACCCGGAAACGTGTACAGCGCGAAGTGCGACGAAATCACGTCCGGACGCGAGGTGCCGATCTCCTGGCGCAGCGCGCGGCGTGCCGCCATCAGCCGCAGCGGCAGCGATTGTGCGGCGGAGCCGAAACCGTTGATCGCGCCGCCCGTGTCCGCGGCGACTTTGGGCGAGCCGGCCACCACGCCGCGCACGGCAACGCCCGCACCCGGCAGCGCACCAACCAGCGAGTAATACATGCGGTCGAGGCCGCCCGCGCGCTCAGGAAACCAGTGCATCCCGATCTGCAGCGATTTGATTGAACTCGTGCTCATGATTGTTGCCCCTGTGCGTTCTGAGTGTGGTGGTGAATGGTTTGCCCGGCGAGCGTGTTCAGCGTCAGCGCGTCGTTCCTCGCCACCGCCGCGGCTTCCGTTTCGCTGCGCAGGCGGTCCTTCTGCTGCCCTTCCAGTTGCCGGTACAGCGCGATGTATTGCGCGGCCATCCGCGCCCAGCCGAAGCCGGTCGCAAGCTCGTTGGCAGCGGCGCCCATAGCGCGGCGCGCGTCGTCGTTGTCGGCCAGGCGCGCGACGGCGCCTGCCAAGGCCTTGGGATCGTCCGGATCGTCGAGCACGATGCCGCATTCCGGCGTGATGATTTCGGCGCCGCCCGCCGTCCGCGCCGTGACCACCGGCAGGCCCGCGGCCATCGCTTCGAGCAGCGACAGGCTCATCGCCTCGTAACGCGACGGAAACACGAACGCGTCGACCGAATGCATCAGCACCGGCATCTCCTTGACCAACCCGAGAAAATGCACGCGATGCGCAATGCCGAGCGCTTTCGCCTGTTCCGGATACGGGCTGCCTGGCAGAAAACCGGCCACCGCGATCTGCACGTGTTCGGGCAGATGCTTGAGCGCGGCCAGCACCGTGCCGAGGTTTTTGCGCGGTGTGCGCAGGTCGCCCACGAACAGCAGCAGGAATGCGTCCGCCGGTAGGCCAAATTTCGCGCGGTCGCCCGTTGCGGCCGCGAAGCCTTGCGTATCGACGCCGTTGTAAATCACGTCGACCCGGTTGTGAGGCGTCAAACCGATCGCGCGAATTTCATCGGCGATCTTTTGCGACACCGCCGTGATCACTTTCGAGCGACGGTACGCCCAGCGTTCGAGCACGGCGTTGCAGCGCGTATAGATCGACTGGTACGCGGACCACACGCCTTTCGTGAGTCCGAACGGGTAATACTTGCTGCCAAACCAGCCGCTATGCACGAAGTGCGAGGTGTTGACGTCGGCGGGCATCCACGTGATGAAACCATTCACGTGCAACACGTCGTATTCGCGGCGATGCGCACGCAGCCACATCGCGCTCTTGAAGGCGAACACCTGCTGGCGCAGCAGATTGGTGGGCCACCAGCGGCCGATTTTTATCGGCGCCCAGCGTACGTCCGGATGCGCGAGCAAATCCGGCGCAACGTGCGAGGCAACCAGGGTGACCGCAATGTTCTCATCGAGGGCGGCGCGCGCAATCTCGTGGTTGACGCGCCCCTGGCCGTCGTTATGGCGCACGACGTGCGTGACAATGGCGACTCTCAATCAGTGCCTCCGTGGAGAAATAGCGTGCGTCTGCGGTTCATCTTGTCGTAGTGCACCGCGGAAAGGATCGAAAAAACACTCATGAAAAGCAGCAGGCCGCCCGTGCCGACCAGCGAATTGGTAAACACGAGCATGGCGAAAGTCGCGAGGCTGAGGCTCAGGCAGGCGGACACGAATTTGTCGTTGCGCAGCTTGAACGACGCGAGCGCCGCGCGCACCACCAGCCACACGATGCCGGACATATAGAGCAAGGTGCCGGGCCAGCCGAGCACGAACGGGATGTTCATCACGCCGCTGTCGAAGTTGCCGTACTGGCCGAGCTGACCGCCGTCGTTCGAGAGCTTGGTCGAGGTGCCGGTCGCGCCCATGCCTTCGCCGGAGACATCGGTAAAGGCTGTCTTCGCGAAGGTCGCGTAGAACTCGTTACGCGCGGCGTAGCTCTGGTCGTCGCTCAGGTTGACGAGCGTGTTCAGGCGCGCCTGCATCCGCTCGGCGACCGGGCCGACCGTGAGCAGCGGCACGCAAAGACCGGCAAGCAGCACCGCACTCGCGACGATCCGCACGCGCACCTTGTTGTTCGCCTTGACCAGCTGGATCAGGAGCGCGATCACCCAGCCGCCCCACGTCGAACGCACGAGGCTCAGCGCGAACGAAAAGAAGCCGAGCGCCGCCGCGATCCAGCGCACGCGGTGCGTCGCTGCCATCACGTAGACCATCGCGCCCATCATCGCGAACGCGAACGGTCCCGACGAGTTCATCGTGCTGAACACGCGCACGCCCATCGGCACGGGGTCGCCTTGCGAATTCATCTGCGAGCCGAGCATCCACAGCGCGTCCCACGGCGGCATGATGAAGAACTGGATCAGACCGTAGCCGCCCATCACCAGCATGCCCCAGATGAAGGTACTGACAATGGTGTCGCGATACTTCGGGTACTGATGCGTGTGCGCCATGATGTGAAAGCCGATCAGGATCGGATAGAGCCAGTTCGCGAGGTCATAGGTCGCGGCGAGCGGACCGCTCGACATCACGCCGATCATGAAGGCATAGGCGAGCCCCAACAGAACCAGCAGCACCGGCAGCCCGCGGCGTTGCGACAGCAGCTTGTAGTACCGGAGCAGGGACAACGCGCTGATCATCGTCACGGCGAGCGGCGCGACCTGGATCAGGCTGGTCGGCGTGAACGAGCCTTTGGACCAGTCGGCGAGACGCCGCACTTCCGGGCTCAGGAACCATAGCCACCACATGAAGCCGATGTAGCGCGCCGGGCTCTTGAAGTAGAGCCACAGGCCCGTCAGGATCGCGAGCACCGGGAATGCGAGCGTGAGCACCGTGCCCTGATGCGCGACGATCAGCATTGCCGTGATCAGCCACAGTAAAGCCTCCGGCAGCCACTCCTTGCGAGCGCCGGACAGCACCCGCCCCGCGTTGTCGTCGCCGGCTCGCGCAATCGTCGACATCGTTTAGAGGCCTCCGCGTGATTGGCGCGAAGGACCCTGGCTCTGGCCGTGACCGCGAGCTTGCCCCTGCACCTGCGCGTGACTGCCCGCGCGAATTCGCACCGGCTGCCTCACGGTGGTGGCGGCCGGCGCGGCGCGCTGCGCCGCTGCCGCTGCCTTGACGTCGGCGCCGGCCTCGGCCGCGCCTGCCGGCACACGTCCACGCGACGCGGCGCGCGCCCGCAACATCTCCTGCGTGACCTTCACGTGCTGCATCGCATAGTTCTGCGTGGTCAGGTCGCGCGACAGCAAACCGGCCGCCGCTGCCTGCGCCTGATGCAATGCCTCCATCGGAGAGGCGGCGAGCTGGTCCACCGCCTCGCGCAACGCCTGCGGGTCGAACGGCGGGATATAAGCCGCCTCGTCCGCCGGAAAATAATCCTGCAACGCGCCGACGTTGGTGACCACCATGGGCTTGCCGACCGCAGCCGCTTCCAGCATCACCGTAATGCCCGAGGCGTGCGAATTCGGACGCAGCGGCACCACGATCACGTCGGCCCAGTCGTAGAGTTCGTGCTGTTTCTTGATGCCCGAGAACAACGCGATCTCGACGTTCGGCGCACGCAGCGAAGCGGGAATCCGCCGGCGCGTCGCGAGCTTCACCGTGTAGCGCGCGTCGTTGCCGAAGGCCTTGATAAGCGTTTCCCAATCGCGGTCGCGATCGTTGCCGATCGCGGCAATCCGGATCGGCGAATGCGGCTTCCATTCGGTTGGCGCCTTCACGGGAAAGTCTTGTGTGTTCAAGCCGTAGAAGAGCGGCTTGGCATCGCGCCCGAAATACTCCTGGCACATTTCAGCGTTTTCGCTCGCGAGCGTCGTGAGCTGGTCGGCTCGCTTCATCAGCTTGCGATACAGCCAGCTGCGCAGAATTCCATAGGAAGGCCATTTATCGAGCAGCCACACGCTTTGCGCGAGCAGTAAGGGTTCCGCGTCACCACCCGCCTTGCGGCCGCTCAGCAGCAGCATCAGCGCGGCGGACAGCCATTCCTGCTCGGTATGCGTCCAGATCACGTCCGAGCGCAGCATCTCGGCGCGGTTGCGCCACGTATGAATGAAGTCGAAGCCAAGCGCCGCCTTCAGCGCGCGGCGCAGCAAACGCACCGGCTTGCTTTCGCGCGCGTCCTGCGAATAGGTCAGCCTGAACGCGTCGGATTCGGCATGGTGATAGCCGTACAGACAGCCGATGTTGTCGCCCGGCCGGTAAAAGCGCGGGTCGGCGCCGTAAAACAGATGAACGTGAACTTTCGTACTCATGCAGACACTCCGCTCTGCCGGTGAAAAGGAGCATCGGTATGCGCCAGCAGGCGCGAGTGCCGATGCACGAACGTGCAGGACGATTGGGTCAACGCGGGGTTACACAGGGTCGCGCGGCATTAGGCTGTTCGAGACAGCGCGCGGCGCGCCTCATGCGCACCGGTGCGCACCGCGCGCCAGCGCGACAGCCTCAGGCTCGCCTGTTTCGAAACCAGCGCGAGCGCGGCGTGCGTGAGACCCGGATAGACACGAGTGCCGACCAGCGTCCACCACCACCACGCGGTTTCGCGGCGCAGTGGCGGCAACTGGTCGCGCAGGATCAGGTGGAAATTGAAGGCGGCATTGCGCAACGCCGCCATGGTTTGCGCGTCGCGCCGATCGTCGTCGAAACGTTCGGCCGGGAAATGGTCGACGGCGACGCGCGGGTCGTACATCAGCTTCCAGCCGGCGTTCTTCACGGCGAGGCTGAAGGCCATGTCGTTGTGGACCTGGGCGCCCGCGCCGCGCAGACGCTGATCGAAGCGGATCGTGCGGACCGCCTCGCGCCGGTAGCTCATGTTGGCGCCCTTCAGGATGTCGACTTCGCGTGCGCCACCGACCCCAAGATGGTGATTGCCGATGATCTTGCCGTGCGCCGTGACCTTGCCGACCAGCGGCCGTTCTCCGTCGAGCACGCGGCCTTTTTCATGTACCCAGTCGCGTCCGCCCAGCGCACCCAGGCGCGCATCGCTTTCGAACGCGGCGGCAATCCGTTCGACCCAGTCCACGTGCGGCGCGGCGTCGTCGTCGGTGATCGCGATCACGGCGCCTGTCGCAGCATCCAGTCCGCGATTCAGGGCCGCGACCTGGCCGGGCACCTCCACCAGCGCGACGAACAAGGGCAAGCTGCCCGGTACGGCCGGATCGCGCAGGCAGGTGTGGGTTGCTTCGTCGTCGGCGCGCGCGACCACCACCACTTCGTCCGGCGCGCGCGACTGCCGTTGCAGCGCCGCGAGGCAGCGCGCCAGGTCGGCCGGGCGGCGGTAAGTTGGAACCAGTACCGTCACTTTCATCGTGATGTCCTTGTTTATCGGGTTTGCGCTGGGTTCGGAATGGGCTCAAGCCGGGTGGCTCAGGCGCTCAGATATTCCTGGACCGCTGCATAGCCGCGGGCATAACCGCCGCGCGAACGCGCCGGCATCCCGTTGAAAATGCCGCCCTGCACGTGCACGCCGGCTGCGCGCAGACGCTTCAACGCCTCCGCGATTTCGCTTTCGTTGTGCACGCCCGAGCGCATCACGAAGAAGGTCGAACCGGCATACGCGCCGATGATCGACGCATCGGTCACGGCCAGTACCGGCGGCGTGTCGATCAGGATCACGTCGTAGCGCTTGGCGAGGCCGTCGAGGTATTGCGGCAGACGCGGCGACATCAGCAGTTCCGACGGATTCGGCGGGCGGCGGCCGCACGAGATGAAGCTCAGGCTTTCGACGTTCGTGCTGCGGATCGCTTCTTCGAGCGAGATCTGCCCGCTCAGCAATTCCGACAAACCGTTGTCCTGCGCACCGCCCACATAGCGTTCCAGCACACCGCGACGCATATCGCCGTCGATCATTAGCACGCGTTTGCCCGAGTTCGCGAGCAGCACCGCCAGATTGACCGTCAGGAAGCTCTTGCCGACGCCGGCCATGGGACCGGTCAGCATGACGATGCGGTTCTTCGCGTCCAACATCGTGAACTGCATGGACGTGCGCAGGCTGCGCAGGCTTTCGATCGTGACGTCCTTCGGCCGCGCATTCGCGAGCACCGAGCGCAGGCGTTCGCCGCCGCGCTGGAAGGCGCTTTCGAGCACGGCCTGTTCGGCGCTCAAGGGCACGAGACCGTACACCGGCAGATGGAACGCACGCTCGATATGGTCGGGGTCGTCGATTCCCTTGAACATATTGCGGCGCAGGAACACGAAACCGGTGCCGCAGATCAGCCCCAGAATCACGGCCGCCGAGAGGATCAGCACCTTCTTCGGCTTGACCGGCGCACCCGGGCGCATCGCCTGGTCGACGATATGCACGTTGCCGCCGGTACCGGCCTTCTGCACCGACAACTCCTGCACGCGGTTGAGCAGCAGCACGTAGATGTCTTCCGCCACCTTCGCGTCGCGTTGCAACTGCACGGCCTTCACTTCAGTGGCCGGCAGATCGCGGAAGCGGTCGGCGTATTTGGCGCGTTGCGCCTCCAGTTCGGCCATCTGCTGGCGCGCGGCCACGAGCATCGGATGGTCGTCGCCATAACGCTCGGTCAACTGCGCCATCTGCAGACGCAAACCGGCGATCTGCTGCTCGTACTGCACGCTGCCTTCGAGGTAGACCTTGGCTTCGTCGCTCGCGTTGATCGAGCCGGACTGGCGCTGATACGCGGTCAACGCGGCTTCGGCGCGTTCGAGATCGGACTTCAGGCGCGGCTCTTCGCTCTTCAGGAAGTCGAGCATCTTGCTTGCGTCGACCTGCTTGTTCGACACGTGCTGACGCACATACGACTGCGCGAGCGCATTGGCCACCAGCGCGGCGTGCTCAGGGCTCTTGTCTTCCAGCGAGATCTGGATCACGCCGGTTTGCTTGCCCTGCTCCTGCACGGTGATGGCCGACTGGAACGCGGTGATCGCGTCAAGGTCGTTAAACCGCGTCACGGTGAACTCTTCACCCGGGCGCGCCACCAGCTTGCTGACGAGAATCGTCACGCCGCCGCCCTGCTCCTGCTGGCCGACCTGGCCGCGCAGCAGCAGCGAACCGTTCTTTGCGTACAGTTCGTAGTGCTGGTCATCCTGCACCTTCATCGTGAGCTTTTCGCCTTCCAGCGCGGGCACCACGTCGATCGAATCGACCTCGGCATCTTCACCGCCCCAGGCGTAGGACGACAGACCCAGCCACGGCCGCGCCGGCTGGCCCGGCGTGGCCATGTGCGCGGCGATGCTGCCGAGCAGCGGGAACGTCTTCGGCACGACGCTGAAGTTCAGCTTCAGTTGCTGGACCACCGGGCCGACTACGCCGCGGCTTTTGATGATTTCGATTTCGGCGTCAGTCGGCAGCGACGTCGAGCCGGTGGTAATCGCCGCGCCCGTCTGCGTTTGCGTGAGCGCCTGCGAGGTGTTGTCGGACTGCTCGACCCGCACGTGCGCATCGGCCGAATAGATCGGCTTGGCGAGGAAACAGTACGCGGCGGCCAGTGCGACGATCACGGCGGCGATCGAGATCAGCCACCAGATGTCGTCGAGGATCACCTGCACCAGTTGCCCGAGGACGACGTCCTCTTCTTCGGTCTTGATCGGACCGGCCATGTGTGGAGAGATTTGATTGCTCACAATTCGATCCCGTTTCGGTTGCTTCGGCGTGGGCTTCAGCGTGTGCCTGGGTGCGTGCTTCTGACATGCGCCCGGGCGGTTGCTTCGGTCCCGCGCCGCTCCAGGAGCGACGCGGGCCTAGACGGTTATTTCGTCAACTGCTTCAGGTAGAACAGCGTCTGTATGGTCGGCAGAACCTGCTGCAACACACGGTTGAACGTGGTCGAAGCAGCGGTGCCCACATACACGACGTCCATCGGCTGCAACTGGAACTGGGACGACAGCATGATCGCGTCGGGCTGCGTCATGTCGAGGCGGTACACGTCCGGCGTGGTCGGATGCTCGCGCATGCCGCGCATCACGAATATCTGGCGCGGGTTGGCGTCGGTGTCGAGAATGCCGCCCGCGTTCGTGAGCGCGTCGGCGATCGTCAGACGGCCCTTCAACATCGGCATCTGGATCGGCGTTTTCACCTCGCCCATGATGAACACACGGCTATCGCTGTGATCCGGGATGTTGATCACGTCGCCGTTTTGCAGCATCACGTTCTGCGTGGTGTCGCCCTGGTCGAGCATGCGGTTGGCGTCGAGCACGTACAGCTTGTTGTTGCGCGTGAGGCGCACGCGCTGGATGTCGGCGTCGGTATTCGTGCCGCCCGAACGCGTGATCGCGTCGACCAGCGTGAGCGGCACGTCGCTGATGGCGAGCGGGCCCGGCGTCTTCACGTCGCCGGTCACCTGCACTTTCTGGCCGCGGTACGACAGCACGCGCACGTCGACCTGCGGATTGCGGATGTAGCGCACGAGGCCGGCGCTCAACTGATCGCGCAACTCGCCCACGGTTTTGCCCGCGGCCTTGATGCGGCCGACGAACGGGAAAAAGATCGTGCCGTCGGCGGCAACGGTCTGGCCGTACGGATCGGCCTGGCCCGGCAGCGCGGCGGTATACGGCTGCTGCAGGGCGCCGCCGACCGACTGCGTGGTGTTGCCGCCCGCGGACAGCGTGCTGCCCTGCGGCGTGGTCAATTCAGGGTGGTCCCACACGGTGATGCCGAGAATGTCCTGCGGCGAAAGCCGGTACACGTACTGCGACGGATCGCTGTAACGCGAAACCGGCAGCGCCTGCTGCGCGGCATTGGCTTGCGCCTGCGCTTGCGCCGCCACCAGCGGGCCGTCGATCAGATGGACCGGATAGGTTTCGTTAGCCTGCTGACTCTGGTGCTGGCCGTCGTCTTTCAGACGGGACGTGTCGAGGTAATTGCCAGGTGCGGTAACGCAGGCCGACAGAAAGGACGTTAGCAAAAGCGTAGCGGCGAATTTCGGATTGAAATTCGCGTAGGTGTGTGCAGTGCGTTTTTTCATCAGCATATTTTCTTCAGCCATCCCATGACCAGATGTTCGATGAGCACGAGACTCTCTCTATAGTCGGCTTCCGCGCCACCGTGCGGGTCGGCGACGTCGGAGTCGTCTTCCCACTTGCCGAGCGGATAAACCTTGCCGCGCGAAGCCGGATCGAACGCTTCGACCGCGCCCACCTGCGCGCGCTCGCTGACGAGCACGAGGTCGGCCTCGCGCACGAGCCTGCGGTCGAGGCGCCGCGAATAGTGGATACCAGAAGCGACGCCCTGCTCGTCGAGCAGGCGCCGCATCACCGGGTCCATAGCGTGGCCGTTCGCGGCCCGCAGGCCCGCCGAATGAAACGCGATCGGCGCTGAGGACGAGCGCGACGCTGCGCGCTGCCGGGTCCTGAACAGCATTTCGGCAGCGGGCGAACGGCACACGTTGGCGTGGCAGACGATCAGAACATTGGCGAACATGGCAGGCTCCTTAAAGAGGCGTAGCGGCACGGCGGCTTGTTGAGCAACTAGTTGACCAACTTATTGGCCGGCTTATTGGCCAGCTTCGACCGCGTCGGTCGAGTGGCTCGGACGGGCTGCCATCTGCACGCCGTTCGCGCCGACCTTTGCAGGCGCATTGCGCAGCGCGTGCTGACGGCCGATCGCGTGATACTCGATACCGAGTTCGAGCAGCACGTCCGGTTCGTACAGATTGCGGCCGTCGAAAATCAGCGGCGTGTCGAGGCTCTCCTTGAGCGAGGCGAAATCCGGACTCTTGAAGACCTTCCATTCGGTGAGGATCACGAGTGCATCGGCGCCCTCGGCCGCGTCCATTTCCTCGTTCACGAACGAGAGCCGCGCGTGCTGTTGCGGCACGTCCTTCAGATCGAGTGCGAACACGCGCTTCGATTCGTCGATCGCAACCGGGTCGTAGGCCTTCACGCGCGCGCCGCGGCGCAGCAGTTCGGCAATCAGCGGACGGCTCGGCGCTTCGCGCATGTCGTCCGTGTTCGGCTTGAACGCGAGGCCCCAGACGCCGAAGGTGCGATCCGACAAGTCTTCGCCCAGACGATCGACGATCTTGTGCGCAAGGATCTTTTTCTGCGTGTCGTTGACGGCTTCCACCGCTTCGAGAATGCGCAGGTTGGCTTTGTGATCGGCCGCCGTGCGAATCAGGGCCTGCACGTCTTTCGGGAAGCACGAGCCGCCGTAGCCGCAACCGGCATACAGGAAGTCGTAGCCAATGCGCGGATCGGAACCGATGCCGCGGCGCACCGCTTCGATATCCGCGCCGACGCGGTCGGCCAGGTTCGCGAGCTCGTTCATGTACGAGATGCGCGTGGCGAGCATCGCATTGGCCGCGTACTTGGTGAACTCGGCCGAACGCACGTCCATGTACAGCGTGCGTTCGCGATTGCGGTTGAACGGCGCGTAGAGGCGCTTCATTAGTTCCCGCGCCTTTTCGCCCGGCACATCTTCATCGCAGCCGAGCACGATGCGGTCGGGCCGCGTGAAATCTTCCACGGCCGCGCCTTCTTTCAGGAACTCCGGATTCGACACCACGGAGAACATGTGGCTCGCGTTGCGCGCGGCCAGTTCCTCGGCAATTACTTCGCGCACGCGCGAAGCCGTGCCGACCGGCACCGTCGATTTGTCGACGATCACCTTGAAGCCCGTCATATGGCGGCCGATGTTGCGCGCGGCGGCGAGCACATATTGCAGATCGGCGGAACCGTCCTCGTCGGACGGCGTGCCCACGGCGATGAACTGGATGTCGCCGTGCGCGACCGCGGCTTCGATGTCGGTCGAGAACTTCAGGCGGCCCGCCTTGCGATTGCGCGCGATGATCTCCTGCAGACCCGGTTCATGGATCGGCACGCCGCCGTTGTTGAGCACGTCGATCTTGCGCTGATCGACGTCGAGACAGAACACGTCGTGGCCGATGTCGGCCAGACAAGCGCCCGTCACGAGGCCTACGTAGCCACTACCGATGATCGTCAGGTTCATGTGTTACACCTCGGAGAATGGAGTTGATTCGGGAGTGCGGTCACGCGATGCATTGCATGGCCGCGGCTCGATAAACGGTCAATCAGCCGCTCAATAAGCGTTGCTGCCCACAAAGCCCTTCCACAGCGTCAGCACGACGATCTTGATGTCGAGCCAGAAGGTCCAGTGCTGCATGTAGTACAGATCGAGCTTGACGCGGCCCATCATCTTTTCGATGCGATCGGTTTCGCCGCGATAGCCGTTGATCTGTGCCCACCCGGTGATGCCCGGCTTGATCCGGTAACGGTGCATGTAGCCCTTCACCAGATCCTTGTAGATGTCGTCGTGTTCGAGCGCATGCGGACGCGGGCCGACTACGGACATCTCGCCGCGCAGCACGTTGATGAATTGCGGCAATTCGTCGAGGCTGGTGCGCCGCAGGAACGCGCCGACCGCGGTAATGCGTGGATCGCGCCGCGTGGCCTGAGTGATCTTGCCGGACTCTTCCTTGTGCATCTTCATCGAGCGAAACTTGTAGATCTCGAACTGGTTGCCGTCGATGCCTTTGCGCTTCTGCCGGAAAAACACCGGGCCTGGCGAGCTCAGCTTCACCATCACCGCGATCACCAGCATCACCGGCGCCAGCGCGGTCAATGCGGCCAGCGCGAACAGGCGGTCGAAAATGCGTTTGGGCAGCACACGCAGGTCGGTGATCGGCGAAGCGGCCAGGTTGATCGCCGGCACGCCGAGCAGGTCGACCATCGGCTGATTGAAGAGCGTGAGGCTGCGCACGTCCGGAATGAAACGGATGTTCACGAAGTCGTTCTTCAGGTCCATCACGAAGCGATGGATCGCCTTCTCTTTCGAGATCGGCAGCGCGAGCCAAAGTTCACGAATCGCGCGCTGACGCACCAGTTGAAGCATCCGCGCGTAATCGCGCTCGACCGGTACGCCTTCGATCGAATCGCTCGCTTCGGGGTCCTCATAAGGATTGATCGTGCCTTCCTCGTCGAACACCACGACGGGGCTGAAGCCCGCTTCCGGGCGGCTGCGCATCTGTTCGATCAGGAAGCGCCCATACGGCGCGCCGCCCACGATCGCCACCGCGCGCTGATTGAAGCCTTCGCGACGCAGTCCGCGCAGGATCGAATAGACGATCACCTTGGTGACGATCAGCAGTGCGATCGTCGCGATCGCCCAGTACACGAGCCACAAACGCGACAGGCTGTCCGAGCGGTGCAGGCTGAAGCTGATCAGCACGCCCGTGACCTCCACGATCAGCCAGCCGCCCGCGACGCGGCACAGCAGGTCATAGAGCGGCTTGCCGCGCCACGACTGATAGATCCCCAGCGCGGGGAAGAACACCACCACGAGCAGGCAGTCGAACGCGAGCGATACGCTTTGGACGTCGTCCAGCCACACCAATTTCCCGCTGTGCACGGCCGTCGCAATAGCGGCGCCGAGCGCGACCATGGCGATGTCGATGATTCTCGATAGAACGCTCAGCATGCGCTGCCCCTCAGTTCGTCAGTCAAGTGCCATCCGTTGGTTGGTTGAATTTCCGTCACACTCATCGAGTCCGGCCGCCCGGGAACAACGCCGGTATCCGCGCCTGCCGAATACACGCGCGACGCGAAACTGATTGAACCCGTGCTAATTGCCATGCTGCTTTCCGGAATAAAAAAATCCTGAATCGACGACTCGGGACGATTCGGAAAGCAGGTATCGGAATGAGTGATTACCCTTGTACAGGTATAGATAAGGCGGCATTAAAATTCGGACTGCAAGACAGCAAAATATCTCAAATTGTATCGGTCATTTTTTCGATATTTTTTCTGAATTTTGCACGGCAATTGTTACCGATTTTTCGCTTGAAAGGCCCTTCTTTCGCCCTTTTGAAGGCCGTACAGAGCCAATCTGTCTGTTTTCCTACGAATCTTACGCCTTACTTTTCACCTTCATTTTTCTTTGTTTCCGCGGGCAAAAAAATTGCCCATTATTTTTTTCAGGTAATTTTTCTTTTTAAAAAATTGTTCGGACATTTTTCCTTCACGAAGCGGCAAATTTTATTATCCGTTTTATATAGTTTCTATTTAACGCGCTTTTATTGATTCCAGACTTCATGATAAAACTCGACGCATTCACCCAGCCTCGAGGAGTCCATCATGACAGCTCCGGTTACGGCCACGCCCGCCGACACCCGGTCCACGCAAGCTATGTCCCCTAACGTCAAGCTCAAGGTTCATCCCGTGATTCTGGCGGGCGGCTCCGGCACACGGTTATGGCCGATGTCGCGCGAACAGCACCCGAAACAACTGATTGGCCTGCTCGGCGACGACTCGCTGCTGCAATCGACCACCCGCCGGCTCGACGGACTCGAGGCCGGTCATCCGCTCGCCGGGCAACTCGTCGTGGTGGCCAACGAAGAACAGCGCTTCACCACCGCCGAGCAATTGCGCACGAGCGGCAAACCGACCCGGCTGATTCTGGAACCCGCCGGACGCGACACCGCGCCGGCACTGACGGTGGCCGCCCTGTCGATCGCCGCGCAGGACGAGGACGGCATCATGGTCGTGATGCCCGCCGATCACGCGGTGACCGACATCGACGGTTTTCACGCGGCAGTGGCCGCGGGCGTACAACATGCGGCCGCCGGCCATATCGTAACGATGGGCATCGTGCCGACGCGTGCGGAAACGGGCTATGGCTACATTCGCATCGGCGCGGCGCTTGGCATGCCTAACGACGCTCGCTCGACCGATACTGACACCAATACCGACGCCGATGCAGCCGATAAGATCGGCGCGCACAAGCTCGACCGCTTCGTCGAAAAGCCGCATCTGGAGTTGGCGCAGCGTTATATCGCGTCGCAGGAATACTGGTGGAACAGCGGCATTTTCATCGTGCGCGCCTCGACCTGGCTAAAGGCGATCCGCCACTTTCAGCCGGCGATTTACGAAGCCTGCGAAGCGGCGTTCGCAGGCGGCAAAGCAGACGGCGATTTTTTCCGTCTGCAACGCGACGCGTTCAGCGCCTCACCGTCGAATTCGATCGACTACGCGGTGATGGAGAAACTGGGCAACGATCAGAGCGCCGCATCCGGCGTGGTCGTGCCGCTGCAAGCGGGCTGGTCGGACGTGGGCTCGTGGGACGCGATCTGGGATATCTCGGAGAAAGACGCCGATCAGAACGTGGGCCGCGGCCGCGTGATGTTCGAAGGAGCGTCGTCGACCTTCGCGCATTCGGAAGGACGCCTGATTGCCTGCGTCGGCACGCAGGATCTCGTGGTGGTCGAAACGGCCGATGCGATTCTGGTCGCGGACAAGTCGCGCGTACAGGACGTCAAGAAGATTGTCGGGCGGATTCGTAACGATGGCGGGCTGGAAGCGGCCAACCATCGCAAGGTGCATCGCCCGTGGGGCAATTACGATTCCGTCGACACCGGCGAGCGTTTCCAGGTGAAACGCATTGTTGTGAAACCGGGCGCGCGGCTCTCGCTGCAAATGCATCATCACCGAGCGGAACACTGGATCGTCGTGCGCGGCACCGCGCTTGTCACGCGAGGTGAAGAGCGCTTCATCGTCTCCGAAAACGAGTCGGCTTATATTCCGCTGGGCGTCACCCACCGCCTCGAGAACCCGGGCAAGATGCCGCTCGAAATGATCGAGGTGCAGTCGGGTTCGTATCTCGGCGAAGACGATATCGTGCGCTTTGACGACACGTACGGACGGCAGTGATTCACAACGGATGAAGCGGGAACCTGCGGCGGTTGCTCCTACCGGCCGCGGGGTACTGCTGCTATGTTATCCGACGCGTTTACATTCGTGCTTGCGGCCGCCACTTACAGCCGCACTTGCAGCCGTACTCATCCCGCGTGCGAGATGAGCTCCGGGTACGACGGAAAACGATCTGATGCACTATTGTTTTCGGTCGCGGGTGCGGCCGGTTCGCTGGGATAGCGGCGCAACGGTCCACGGAACGCATTGAGCGGACCGTGCAAAGGGCCGCCGTGATTCACCGTGACCGGTTCCGGCACATGACGCATGGCCGGCAACGGACGCGCTACCGCTGCAGCCGAATTAACGGCAGCGGCGTTGACCGCCGGTGCTGCGTCTGCTGCAGCTTGCGTGCGGCATTCACGATCGATCCACTGCCGCGCCCATTCGAGCGCGTAGTGCTCCGCCGCTTCAGCCTCAGCAAAGCGCGGACCGACCAGGCCGGAACGCTCGACGCGTTTGCCGTCCCTCATGATCTCCGCCCAGGCGCGATACATGGCATTGGGCACTTGCTCCGCCGCCACGTAGATCACGTAGCCGCGCCGGTCGTCGACCTGCGTGCCGCGCGGCGCGAGGCTCGTCGACAGCGAGCCTCGCTGATCTTCAAGCTGTTGCGTGCGGCGTGCCGACGCGATGGCCGAATCCAGACTGTGCATGGCCGCTTCCACCGCCCGCGCTTCGTCCGTGCCTTGCCAATCGACACGCATGGCGGGTCGCGCTGCAAGTGATGATGCGGAGGCCGAGGGTGCACGCGATAAGACCGGCGGCACGTTCGTCAACCCGGACAACTGTCGTGTGATATCGGCGATCGGATCGGCCGAACGCCAGGTGCTCAGGCTACTCGAGACACCGGGTGCCTGCCACGATTCGGGGCTCTTCCACGACACGCCACGCAGACTTTCGTCACGCACGCTGGGGGTTGGCGCTACCGGTGCTGCCGGCTTGGCCGCAACGGGCGGTGCCGGTTGCGGGACGTACGCGAAGGTACGCCCGGTTTGCGACAACAGCCGAACCATCTCGAGCAGCGTGCCGTTCAACTGCCATTCTTCAAAACGGCGCCGGCATGTGGGACCCGACGGATAGCGCCCCGGCAGCTTCGACCAGGGTTCGCCAGTTGTCAGTATCCACAGGACGGCATTCGCCACGATGCGCGGTTCGGCGCGGGGCCGGCCGCGCCGGTTCAGACGGACGGCCGGCTCGTCAGAGACAAGCGCTGCCAGCAGCGCCCATTCGTCATTGCTTAGCTCATCGAAAAACATTGGGTTTTCTCCACGCGGCCTGGCCCGGCCGCGGCTTTGGGCAGCCACGGATTCAACTTTCACGATCCGTGTGCAGCCCTCGGTTGCACAAATATGTTTTGTACGTTCTGTTTGCTGGTCAATATCGCACTGGCTTAGTGCGGTTTGTCCCTATTGCGAAGCACAAAACGTGGTCTCACTCGTGCATGGGAGAATTTGTGCACGAAGCATACCACCACCAGGGTTTGCGTGAATATCGCTGAGACAAGTGTTACGGATGGAAACAATCTTGTCCTTTTTGCTGCGTCGTTTCACTTATTGCTGTAACAGAACTGCTGGCGGATCTGGCTGCCGCAGCCGCTATTGCACGGCACAATAGTAGGTCAAGATTGGCGAATTGCCTTTACAAAATCAACGTTTGACCCACAATGCATTTCCATGTGTTTCGAACGTATTTTTTGCCCGGCTGGGAAGGTCCTGCGCGCAGCGCAGTAGAGAGCACCCGACCGGCGTCGAGGCGCAATTTTCTTACAAGCGAACGCAGCGCTTGCGTATGCCGTTCGCATTCCTCTCGACGCCGCGCGAGCGTGGTCGACCCGCTCGCTCCTAGCGCACGGGATTCGTCGCGCCCTCACCCACCACCGTCATCCATTGGCGTACGCGCCAGCGTGCCACGAGCCCCGCGAGCACATAGGGATCGGCTCTGGCAAAGGCTTCCGCGGCTGCGGGAGAGTCGCCCTCGAAGAGCAGCACAGCCGTATCCACAGGCTCGTTCAACGCGCCGGCCAGTTGCAATTCACCGCGCCCTGCTGCCGCCCAGGCGAGTTTCAGATGATCGTCGCGATAGACGTCGCGGCGTTCGAGGTAGTCCGGTACGAGCTCATACATCAACAGGTAGTGCATGGCGAGCCTCCTTTGGCTTGCGTGACGGAGACGCAGGGCGGCGCCTCGGCGCGGAAATTCGAGTCATGATTACCCTCATGATCTTTAACGGGATTTTGTGCCGATTTCCTATTCATTTGCACCTGCAGCAATGCGGATCGAATGTTTAATATTTGATCACCCCTTCCTGAATGACAACGGGATAATTCTTTTGCATACGCCTTGCCAATTAATCCGGATTGCATAACATATTCTGGCACGGCTACGATTCATCCGCCTCACTCTCCGGCGCACCGTGATCCCCCGTGGCGTAAGGGAAAACCACCGTGAGCGCTTGTCAACCGGAGTGACCCTTTGTCCGTTCTCGCAGACAGCATTTGCCATAATGGACGTGCCGAGGGGTCCTGGACACCGTTGACACCCACGCGCATGAACGACCAAAAACGTTTTCACCACCGATGGAGTGTCAAATGAAAATCCAATCCGCTATCGCTACGCTGGTGCTGGGTGCGGTCCTCGTTTCGCCGGTGTTCGCGCAGAACAGCCAGCAAACGAAAATGGCCGACTGTAACAAGCAGGCCGGCGACAAGAAGGGCGACGACCGCAAGGCCTTCATGAAGACCTGCCTGTCCGCCAAGCCGACCGCCGCGGCGCCGATGAGCCAGCAGGACAAGATGAAGGCGTGCAACACGCAAGCCACCGGCAAGAAAGGCGACGACCGCAAGGCTTTCATGAAGACCTGCCTGTCGTCCGCGCCGGCTAACTAAGCAAACGCAAGGCGATCGGCGCGACCCACACGCCGCGCGTTTAGCCGCGTATTGCTCGAACGGGCCGCGCCGTTTTCCGGCGCGGCTGCGGTCATTCTTCTGTCGTTGACTGACCGGTTGCTTCAGCCCTCGCCTCTGTTCTTCCTCCTGCTCTACTTCGCCGTTCTTCTCCCCCGCAACGACCGTCCCGCGACAGATTCCTTCGCGGTCCACCCGCGCGAACGCGCCGTTTTTCTTCTATGATGACGGCGGAGACGGCCCACCCCCATACACAACATTAGACGGGCCGCCATCTTGTCGTTGGTGCTGCAGAGCATCGATCGGAGGCAAGGATGGTATCGAAGCATAAAAACCGCTGGTTGAGGCGGTGGCTGGTCGTCATCGTATTCTGGGCCGTGCCCGTGGCGATCGTTGCGGTTAGCGAAATCCGGGAGGAAATGGCGTACAACGCTGTCGACCTCGACCGCGCGCTGACCACCTGGAATTTCACCGACGCACAACGCGCCGCCGGTGCCCCCGCGCGCTGCCATGGCAAGCCCGACGAGGCGCAAGCCGCCGGCTGCCCCGCCGATGTGCTGGCCGCCAACGCGCCGCGCCAGCAGGACGCCCGCAATGAATATGGCGTGCGTCGCTCCACGCTCATGGCTTACCTCTGGCATGCATTCGTCGGCTACTGGATCGTACCGGCTATCACCCTGTTCCTGATCGGCGTGCTGATCGGCATGATTCGCCGTGCGCTGCGGCGCCCGCCTGTCAAAAGTCCGGCGAACCATGGGTGACGATGCCAGTGCGGCGTCGCTGCAACACTTTCAGTTCAATTTCAGCGCGAACGGTGAACGCGGGAAATCGGTAAAAAATGGTGCCTGATGCGGTCCCGGCCCTGTCGCCGACGCGCAGCTCCCTGCCCGGCACAAGTTGCCGGGAGCCCGTTCGAGCGCCCTTTCCGAGCGTCTTCCAGCGCGCTTCCAAGGCCGGTCAAAATTACATCAAGGCTCCTTACAACGGGTCGAAACCCCCGCCACACAAGGCTTTTCGCTGGGCGACGAGGTACGCCTTCCACGCTTGCGTGTGATATAACTTAAAGGCAACCCGGCAACACCAGATGAGGTTGTGCCCAGGAACCGTGATGGAGAAAAACGATGCAAAGACGAAACTTCATGCTGAAGACTACCGCTGCACTCGCTTTCGGAGGCCTTGCACTCGCTGGTTGTACAACCAACGGCAGTAGCCCGAGCACGCCATCCACTGATGCATCCAAACGCCAGTCGATCGACGCCAGCGTCGACGGCACCATGTCGCGTCTATATACGACCGTGAAGGGTTCGCGCGAACTCGTCTCCAAGGCACGCGGCGTACTGGTGTTCCCGTCGGTACTGCAGGCAGGCTTGATCGTTGGCGGCCAGTACGGCGAAGGCGCACTGCGCGTAGGCGGCAGCTCGGTGGGTTACTACAGCACGATTTCCGGTTCGTTCGGTCTGCAGGCGGGCGCGCAATCGAAGGCCATCATTTTCCTGTTCATGACGCAGGACTCGCTCGACTCCTTCCGCAACGCCGACGGCTGGTCGGCGGGCGGCGACGCTTCCGTCGCACTGGTGAAGATGGGCGCCAACGGCGCAATCGACACAACCACGGCCACCGCCCCTGTCGAAGTATTTGTGCTGACCAACGCCGGCCTGATGGCCGATATCTCGCTGCAAGGCACCAAGGTATCGCGCCTGAAGATCTAGGCGCCTACCCGCTCCCAGGTCCCGAAGTCAGCAGCAATGAAAAAACGGCGATGCGCAGTGCACATCGCCGTTCTTTTTCAGACTGCCGCGTGAGCGCGCTTACACCGCTCAACTCCCCGACGTATCGATCACCTTGAAGCGCGAACGCTTCTGCGCGCGAATCACCGACTGATACGCATCCACATACTGCTGCGCCATCCGGTGCGACGTGAAGCGCTCTTCGAAGCGTTGCCGCACACCCGCCCGCGGCACCTTATGCAGGCGGTTGACCGCCGCCACCGCGCCGATCTCATCTTCGACGATAAAGCCTGTCACACCGTCGTCCAGCACTTCCGGCACCGAGCCACGGTTAAATGCGATCACCGGCGTGCCGCACGCCATCGCTTCGATCATCACGAGGCCGAACGGCTCCGGCCAGTCGATCGGGAACAGCAGCGCATGCGCGCCGGATAGAAACTCGGCCTTCTGATGATCCGCGATCTCGCCGATGAATTCGACATGAGGCAAGTCCAGCAAGGGCCGGATTTCGCGCTCGAAATATTCCCGGTCGGCGGAATCCACCTTCGCGGCGATACGAATCGGCAGTCCGCAGCGTCCGGCAATCCGGATCGCGGTGTCGACCCGCTTTTCCGGCGAGATACGGCCGAGAAACGCAAGGTACTTCTGCTCAACCGGTTGCGGCGTGTAGAGCTGCTCCGGCAGACCGTGATAGACGGTGGTGAGCCACTTGGCCTGCGGCAACGGATGACGCTGCGAATTCGAAATCGAGATCACCGGTGCGGTGTTGAAGGTGTCGAATACCGGTTGCTGCTCGGGCAAGTCGAGGCGGCCATGCATCGTGGTGACGAAGGGTGTGTCCTGACGCTTGAAGACCGAGAACGAGTAGTAGTCGAGGTGAAAATGCAGCACGTCGAAGTTTTCGGCCTGGCGGCGCACCAGTTCCATCAACAGCATGTGGGGCGCGATGCGATCGCGGATCCCCGGGTCCAGACGCAGCGCGCTCGGCCAGACCGCTTCGAGCTTGGCGCTCGTGACGGAATCGCCGCTCGCGAACAGCGTCACGTCGTGGCCGAGATCGACGAGCGCCTCGGTGATATAGGACACGACGCGCTCCGTGCCGCCGTATAGCTTCGGCGGCACCGATTCGGTCAAAGGGGCGATCTGCGCAATCTTCATTTTTTGTCTCCATGAAATGACGGCTTGCGCCAATGGCGGTGCACGTCAGCGGCGCTGGGAATGGCAGCGCCGGTCCTTCTCCATCAAAGCGGCGAACGCCGGGCGCCCGCCTGCACCATCCACGTCAAAGCATTATTCATCAGGGCGTAACAAAAATACCTTGGTCTTGCAATTCCTGCGCGCTGTTACAGTCAGCTTACATCCGGTGGCACGCATCCATTATCCGCCCGGCCACGGTCATCGCGCCGGCCATTTCCAGGCCGGCAGGTCGCGATCGTCCGCATTGGCGATGCGCGTCGCACCGAAGTGCTTCTCGAGCACGATCGACTGGCTGCCGTCCTCCCGCTCGAGCGCCGTGATCAACCGCGCCGCGTGCGACACCACCAGCACCTGCGAATGCGTGGAAGCCCTCGCGATCAGGCGCGCCAGCGCGGGCAGCAGGTCCGGATGCAAGCTCGTCTCCGGTTCGTTCAGCACCAGCAGCGCGGGCGGACGCGGCGTCAGCAGCGCGGCCACCAGCAACAGATAACGCAAGGTGCCGTCCGACAGTTCCGCGCCCTTCAGCGGCCGCAGCAGGCCCTGTTGCTGCATCGACACGTCGAAACGGCCGTCCTGCGTGGCGATATCGAGGCGCGAACCGGGAAAGGCGTCGTCGATAGCGGCATCGAGTGCAACGGGGTCGCCGATCTCGCGGATGGTTTGCAAGGCCGCGGCGAGGTCCGCGCCGTCGTTCGAAAGCACCGGTGTGTGCGTGCCGATCTGCGGCTGACGCGCGGGCGCGTCGGCATCAGTACGGAAGTGGTCGTAAAAGCGCCACGAGCGAATCTGCTCGCGCACCGTGATCATCTCGGGGGCGGTCCGCGGATCGGAGAACTCCGTCATCATGCTGTCGAAACTGGCGACGGGTTGCGGGATGGTTTGCCAGTCCCCTTGTTCGTCGCGCGTGCGCAGCGCCGCGCCGTGCCGGTCGACCAGCAAGGCCGACGGACGCAGCACCGCGCCGCTCCAGATGACCTCGCATTTGATGATCGGATCGAGCAGGAACTTGCTCGGTATGGGAGGCGGTGGCTTTTCGGGTGCCGGTAGCCCGAGATCGATCGCATAACCGAATTCATCGCCGGAAAATCCCAGCCGCAGACTCACCGGTTCTTTGCGACGCGTGCCCTCGACCGGCATCTCGCCGGCCAGCACCGCGCGCGAGAAACGTTCGGGTCCAGCCCACAACGTGGATTGCAAACCACCCTCACGCGCGAGCGACGTAATCACGCCGCCGCGCGCTGTCTCAGCCAGCAGGCGCAGCGAGCGATAGACGCTCGATTTCCCGCTGCCATTCGCACCCGTTACGATATTCAATTGCCCGAGCGGCACGATCAACTCGCGTAGCGACCGATACCCCGCGATGGCCAAAGTCCTCAGCATGCGGCCGCCTTTCGACCCAGCGCGCGCTTCCGGGCGCTTCCTGGCAGTAAAACAACTTTATCCAAACACGTCATTACTTATGCCCGCCGCCCTTGCCCGGCTTCTGCACGGGCACATTGCGCAAATCGTTTAGAAAGGTATCGCGCCACACGCCGAGATCGTTCTTGCGCAGCGCCGCCATATTGATCTCGTGACGCCGCTGGCGCGCGTCGAGCGGCATTTGCAGCGCGCGTTGCAAGGCTTCGCACATGCCAATCGCATCGTGTGGATTGACCAGCAGCGCTCCGGTCAACTCCGCCGCAGCACCGGCGAAAATCGACAACACTAGCACGCCTGGATCGTCGGGATTTTGCGCGGCGACATACTCCTTCGCGACCAGGTTCATCCCATCGTGCAACGGCGTGACAAAGCCGATCTGCGATTCGCGAAACAGCGACATCAGCTTCCAGCGGTCGTACTGCTGATTCAGATAGCGGATCGGCGTGTAGTCGAGGCCCGAATAACGGCCGTTGATGCGCCCCGCTTCGTATTCGAGATCCTGGCGGATCTTCTGATAGGTGGCGACGTCCGACCGCGTGGGCGGCGCGATCTGCACCAGCGTGACATTGCCGCGCCATTCGGGCGAGCGCTCCAGCAGTTGCTCGAAAGCGCGAAACCGTTCGACAAGCCCCTTCGAATAATCGAGCCGGTCGACGCTCATGATCAGCTTGCGGCCTTCCAGACTCTGCTTCAGGTCGAGCACGTGCTGGCGGCTTTCGTAGCGCTTGGCCTGTTCCGCGATTTCATCGGGAAACACACCGATCCGATAGACGCCCGTGCGCAGCTTGCGACCGAAGGCTTCGACGTGATTACCCTCGCTCACCGTACCGCGTGCGTGGCGGGTCACGTAGTCGTGGAATGCGAGTTCGTCGGTGGTGGTCTGGAAGCCCAGCAGGTCATAGCACGATAGCGATTTCACCAACTCTTCGTGCGGGGGAATGTTGAGCAGAATCTGCGGTGCGGGAAACGGAATGTGCAGGAAAAACCCGATGCGGTTCGTGACGCCTTCGGAGCGCAGCGCTTCGGCGAACGGGATCAGATGGTAGTCGTGAATCCAGATCACGTCGTCGGGTTCGAGCAGCTTGATGAGTTTGTGCGCGAGCCATGCGTTGACGCGCCGGTAGCCCGCGTACTCTTCGCGCTCGTAACGCGCGAGGTCGTTGCGGTAATGGAACACCGGCCACAGCGTCGCGTTCGAAAAGCCGCGGTAATACTGGTCGTAATCCTTGCGCGTGAGGCCGACGGTCGCGAAGGTCACCGCGCCGTCCTGCTCGAGCGTCGGACCGGCGTTGGCGACGGTCTCGCTTACTACGTCGCCGCTCCAGCCGAACCACACGCCTCCCGCATCCTTCAGCGCGCCGAACACGCCGACCGCGAGGCCGCCCGCCGATCCTTTGGTTTCCGTCGGCGTTGCAACGCGATTCGACACGACGATCAGTCGACCCATGGTGGTAGTCCTCCTTGATTCGCACGGCGCGGCCGATGGACTGCAAACCCGTCGACTGCTTCGGCACTAGAACGCCTCGGCGGAATCTAGCCAGTGAGGCAGCCCGGCAGACAAAGCCGTGCCAGGTTCGTGGATCAGATGGACGGTTCGACTACTGTAGCGCGCAATCAGTTGCACCTGATTGGCGCGTCACTGACAGGCGAAATGCAGCGGGGGGCGGCGATACGAGTGAGGTCGTCAAGAGGTGGCCGCCTGAAGGCGCGGGCGGTCAGCTTTCGTCGGCATGGAAGAAACTTCAACGCGGCTGAAAGTCAGCCGCGATTCACATCACCTTCAATTCAACTACACAACTGCGCGATCAGTTGCCGCTCCTGCAAGGAAACGCCTTGCCGAGCCCCAACGAGATCGCCGTGCTGGCGTTATAGCCCGCGACGATCGGATTCTCGGCGATGTACTTGCGCACCGCGTCGGTGAGTTGTGCCGAACGCGCGTCCGCCGGCAGGCAGAAGTACTGGCCGACGCGCGGCCCGGTGGTGCCACCGATTGCGTCGATCGTGTTGAAGATACCGTCGGCAGCGCCTTCGATATACGCGGCACACGCACTACGCGATGCCACATCGGTCTTCGTGCACAGCTTGTTGAGGTCGCCTCCCGTAAACGCAGCTGCCGATAGCGGTACGGCAAGCGCGCTGGCGAAAATCAAAGCCCGCAGCATGGTGTTCCTTTCCAGGGTGTTTATCAGGCGGTCTTGCGCCGCATCGAACCGGCGCGCCTCGTCGTGCGCCAAGCCGTCATTCTGCACTGTTTTGCGAAGCGGCAGGCATGCCAATAGCCGCTATCTTCAGGCAAATTTGCGCGACCCCGGCGATCCGGCGGCCGGCGCTCCGGTTTTCCGCGTAGTTCACTTCTGTTGCATCTGCTGCAGGCGCGCGGTCAGTCCTTCAACCACGTCCGGCTCCTTGTAGGTCTTCGCGAAATCGAGCGCGGTCAGGCCAATCTGGTTCTTCACCGTGAGGTCCGCGCCATTGTCGAGCAGAAGCTTCACCGTCGACACATGACCGCCGCGCGCAGCCATCATCAGCGGCGTGGTGCCGTTCGGCGAGCCGGTGTCGACGTAGGCCGAATGGTCGAGCAGGACTTTGACGATGTCGTCGTGGCCGTTCGCCGCGGCGTAGTGCAGCGGCGCCCAGCCCTTCTTGTTGACTTCGGCGTCCTTCGCGATCAGCAGGTTGACGAAATCGAGGTCGCCGTTCAGCGCGGCCATCATCATGGCGTTCTCGCCCGCCTTGTCCTGGATTTCGATGTTGGTCTTCGGATTGGCGATCAACGCGGCGCCGACCTTGTCCGACTTTTCGCGCGCGGCGATCACCAGTAGCGGAAAGCCCTGATTGTCGACGCTGTTCGGGTCCATGCCCTTGGCGAGCAGCTTGTTGACGCCGTCGACGTCGTCGAATTTAACCGACTTGATGAGCGAGTCGATCGGCGCGGCCTGAACCGGCGAAGCGACCAGCGAGGTCAGCGAGGCACAGGCGAGCGTGGCGGCCAGCGCGAGGCGCGACGCGCTGCGGCGCGCCGAAACGCGAACAGTTTGCACCGATGAAGTCTCTTGAAACGCTGCAGCCGAAGTCGAATAATTTGTCATATTTTACTTTAGGAAACGCCCCTATCCTTTTGATATTTATTAACTTTTCAATCACGCACCTGCGGGCGCGGGAATCTTGAAAAGCCGGAAAAAGTTTTGCGTCGTCGCGGCGGCCAGCGCCGTATCCGGCATGTCGCGTTGTTGCGCGATGAAGCGTCCGACATAACTTACGTACGCAGGTTCATTAGGCTTGCCGCGATACGGCACGGGCGCGAGGTACGGCGAGTCGGTTTCGATCAGCAAACGATCGAGCGGCACGCGGCGTGCAACGTCCTGCACGTCGGTCGCGCTCTTGAACGTGACGATGCCCGACAGCGAAATGTAAAAATTCTGCGCCAGCGCCTGCTCGGCAACGGCCCACGGTTCGGTGAAGCAATGCATCACGCCGCCCGGCTCGCTCGCACGCTCCTCGGCCATGATGCGCAACGTGTCTTCCGCCGACGAACGGGTGTGAATGATCAGCGGCTTCTTCGTGGCGTGCGCCGCGCGGATGTGGGTACGGAAGCGCTCGCGCTGCCATTCCATCTCCGCGATCGTGCGGCCTTCCAGACGGTAATAGTCGAGGCCGGTCTCGCCGATCGCGACCACTTTCGGATGTTCGGCCAGCTCGACGAGTTCAGCGAGACTCGGCTCGCGCATGTCCTCGTGATCCGGATGCACGCCGACCGACGCGAACACGTTGTCGTACCGGCTGGCGATGTCCAGTACGGAGGGCAGCGTCTCCAGGTCGACCGATACGCACAGCGCATGCGTGACCGAATGGCTGCGCATGTTCTCGAGCACCTGCGGCAGGCGGTCGGCGAGTCCCTCGAAGTTGATATGGCAGTGCGAATCGACAAACATGGTGATGTCCTGCTGATAAATAGCTAGGTGTGAATCTGACCGTCAATCGGGCTGTGGCAGGCTCATGGCGCTTGAACGTGAGCGGGAAGACGAATCAGCGGCCACACGTACGGGAGCGCCTGCCCCGGCCATCGGCAGACTTACGCGAACAGATCCCGGTAGCCGATAAACAGTTCTTCGAACACCAGCCGCGCGTTCAGCGGATGGTTCTCGACGCCGCGCTGGCGCGTCACGGTGCGCATGAAGCGCGCGAACGCGCTGGCGTCGGCTTGCGATGCACAGCGCGTCAACGCCGCCGATGCCTGCGGAAAATAACGCGGCGTGCCGGCCGTGCGCTGCGCCAGCAAATCGTACATCCAGCGTTGCAGCCAGCCGAGTACGAGCGGCACCGGCAGCTTCTGCAGCGCCTCGCCACAGGCAAAGGCGTCGCAATCGGCGCCGGCGGCCAGTTGCTTCAGAGTCCAGTCGCGCAGCGTGCGATTCTCGTCGCTCGCCAGCGCGAGGGCCGTGAGCGGCGCGCCGCCAGCCTCGGCAAGCAGCGCGGGCGCTTCGGCGACGCCCTGCGCGGCGAGCCACTTCGTTGCCACATCCGGCGCGGGCATCGTCATCGGCCACTGGCGGCAGCGGCTGATAACGGTGGGCAGCAGGCGGTCGATGCGCGCCGACACCATCAGAAACACGACGCCTGCCGGCGGTTCTTCGAGCGTTTTCAGGAGCGCGTTGGCCGCGGCGATGTTGAGCCCCTCGGCCGGATAAAGCACGACCACGCGCGCACCGCCACGGTGCGAACCTACGCCGACGAAATCGAGCAGGCCGCGAATCTGCTCGATCTTGATTTCCTTGCTGGGCGCGCGCGTCTTCTTGCCTTCATCGCCGTCGGCCTTCTCGGCTTTTTCGTCTGCGGCGCTCACGAAACCGGCTTCGGCGGCCAGCGCTTCGGGCACGACGATCCGATAGTCCGGATGATTACCTTGCGTGAACCAGTTGCACGCCACGCACGCCCCGCAGGGCTCGCCGTTGGCCTGCTGGGCCTCGCACAGGAGCCCTTGCGCGAGGTGCTGCGCGAAGCGCAGCTTGCCGATCCCCGCCTGGCCATGCAGCAGCAAGGCGTGCGGCCAGTGCCCACGCAACTGCTGCAGGCGGTTCCAGTCATCGGCTTGCCACGGATAAATCATCGTTTCTCTTTTAAATCAATCGGTTGACGACGCTTTGTGAGACATCAAGCGAACTCTGTCACCGTTCCAACTCAGGATTATATTCTTTTAAAATCAAAGAACTGCGATTAATTCTTCAAGTTTCTTCTGAATTCGCGCGATGCTCTGCGAGGAGTCAATGATAGCGAACCGGTATGGCGCTTCTTCTGCGCGGCGCAGATATTCGGTGCGGGTGCGATTGAAAAATGCCTCCGACTCGCTTTCGAACCGATCCGGATCGCGCGCGGCGCTGCGCCGTTCGCTGGCGATTTCCGGCGCGAGATCGAACAACACCGTCAGGTCCGGCTGAAAACCGCCCTGCACCCAGCGTTCGAGCGTTTCCAGCTTGTCGCGCGGCAGGCCACGGCCGCCGCCCTGGTAGGCGAAGGTCGCGTCGGTGAAACGATCGGACAGCACCCAGTCGCCGCGCGCAAGCGCCGGTTCGATCACTTCGGCCAGATGCTGGCGGCGCAGCGCGAACATCAGCAACGCCTCGGTTTCGAGGTCCATTTTCTGATGCAGCACGATCTCGCGAATCTGTTCGCCGAGCGAGGTGCCGCCCGGCTCCCGCGTCATGACGACCGAGCGGCCGGTGCTTGCGACTTTCTCTTCGAGGCGTTCGCGAAACCAGCCCAGGTGGGTGGTTTTGCCGGCACCGTCGATGCCCTCAAACGTGATGAATTTGCCCCGCGCCATCATTGCCCTCGAATGTATTTGTCCACGGCCTTGTTGTGATCGCCGAGGGTGTCAGAAAAGATACTGCTGCCGTCACCGCGCGATACGAAGTACAGCGCGGTGGATTGCGCCGGGTTCATCGCCGCCTGCAGCGATGCGACCCCGGGCAGCGAAATGGGCGTTGGCGGAAGCCCCATCCGGGTGTAGGTATTGTAGGGAGTGTCGGTCTGCAGATCCTTCTTCCTGATGCGGCCGGTGTAACTGTCGCCCATGCCGTAGATCACGGTCGGGTCGGTTTGCAGCGGCATGCCCACACGCAGACGGTTCGCGAATACGGCCGCCACCATGGGCCGGTCCGATTTCTTGCCGGTTTCCTTTTCGATGATCGATGCCATTGTGAGCGCGTCGTACGGGGTCTTGTACGGCAGATTCGGCGCACGGGCAGTCCATGCTTCGTCGAGTCGCACGCGCATCAGCCGGTACGCGCGGCGGTAGATGTCCAGATCGCTGGTGTCCTTGTCGAACAGATAGGTGTCCGGGAAAAACAGCCCCTCGCCATTGCCGATCGACGCTTCCGGCGCGTTGATCGCGTTCATCAGATCGGTGTCGCTCATGCCCGCCGTGTCGTGCTTGAGCGCCGGATTGGCGTCCAGTTCGGCGCGCATGCGCTTGAAGGTCCACCCTTCGATGATGGTCGCCACGTATTCGTTGACATCGCCGCGGGCGATTTTCTGCAGCACTTCGTACGGCGTGATGCCCGTCTTGAACTCGTAGTTGCCGGATTTCAGATCGCTTTGCAGCCCGAGCAGCCGCGTCATGATCACGAACAGTTCAGGCTCCACCGGCACGCCGCCGCGGTTGAGCTGCAGCGTGACGCTGCGCAAACTGCTGTGCGGTTTGACGGTGACATCGAGTTGCGCGGGGGTCAAATCGAGTGGGCTGGTGGCCCAGTGATATCCGCCTGCGATTGTGGCTGCGGCCAGCACAACGACGATTGAGCCGGCGACGAAACATTTCTTCAGAAGGGACATGCGAAACGAGGCTGGGTTGGACCTCATATAATACTTGTTTGCCTTAGCTAAAGTCAGAATTGACTGTTCTCGGAATCCATGAACACACCGCTCGCTACCGCTTCAGGCACGCCTTCAGTGACGCCCAACGTGACTTCTTCCGCAGGCCCGGCCACGGCGCAGGCCTCCGCGCCCGTCGGACTGCCTACGCTGCCGCGCCCTGCCGCTGACGAATTCGACGCTGTTATCCGGCAAGGCGCCTACATGCCGCTCACGCAGTTCGGCGTGATCGACGCGACTGGCGACGACGCGGCGAGCTTCCTGCACGGCCAGTTGACCAACGACACGCAGCATCTCGACGCCGCCAATGCGCGCCTTGCGGGCTACTGCTCGGCCAAGGGCCGGCTGCTGGCGTCGATGCTGACGTGGCGCACGGGCGAGACGATCCGCCTGCTGGTGTCGAAAGACCTTCAGGCCGCCGTGCAGAAGCGGCTGTCCATGTTCGTCCTGCGCGCCAAGGCCAAACTCGTGGACGCGAGCGGCGAACTGGCGGTGGTGGGCCTCGCGGGCGATGTGCGCAAAGCGCTTTCCGGCGTGTTCGATGCGCTGCCCGACGGCGTGCATGTACAGGTGGACGGCACGGCCGGTTCGCTGATTCGTGTTCCCGACGCGCTCGATCGGCTGCGCTATCTGTGGATCGGCCCGAAGGCCTCGATCGAAGCGCGCCTGCCCTTACTCGATGACAAGCTCAAGCGCGTGTCGCCGGCGGTATGGGACTGGCTCGACATTCGCGCGGGCGAGCCGCGCATCACGCAACCTGTAGTCGAGCAATTCGTGCCGCAAATGGTCAATTTCGACGTGCTCGGCGCGGTCAATTTCCGCAAAGGCTGCTATCCGGGTCAGGAAGTGGTGGCGCGCAGCCAGTATCGCGGCACGATCAAGCGGCGCACCTCGCTTGCCAACGTGACGGGGGAACTGGAGGCCGTCAAGGCAGGCGCCGAACTGTTCCACTCGGCCGATCCGGGCCAGCCGTGCGGCATGGTGGTGAATGCGGCGTCGGCGCCTGAAGGTGGCGTCGATGTGCTGGTGGAGATCAAGCTGGCGGCGCTCGAAGGCGGCACGGTGCATCTGGGCGCGGCGGACGGTCCGGCGCTGACATTCCTGGCGTTGCCGTATGGGTTGCCGACCGAGGTTTAAACACACCGCGGCTCCACAAAAACATCATCTTGCGGCCAGAAATTGATATACTTTCACTCGCGTATATCATTCCCTGAGAGGGCATTATGGTGGTCTCCAAGTGGGGTAATAGTCTTGCGATCCGGCTACCTGCTGCGGTGGTCGACGCGCTCGAATTGCACGAAGGTGACGATATTGAAGTAGTTGTCGCTAGCGCTCGCGTTTTCGAGTTGAAGAAGAAACCTGGCCGCGAAGATTTCCTCGCGCGTTTGCGCGATTTTCGCGGCAAGCTCCCCGCCGACTTCACGTTCGATCGGAACGATGCAAATGAGTGAAGTGAAGGCATTTATCGACAGCAACGTATTGCTCTACCTGCTATCGGCGGATGCTGCAAAGGCCGACCGCGCCGAAGCGACAATCCGCGCCGGAGGGCGTATCAGCGTACAGGTACTCAACGAAATAGCGAACGTAGCGCGGAGAAAGCTCAGTATGTCGTGGCCTGATGTTAACGAGGTGCTCACGCTCATCCGCTCGCTATGCCGTACCGACCCGCTGACGGTTGAAATCCACGAGCGCGGCAGGCTGGTTGCCGAACGTTACGGTCTGAGCATATACGACGCGATGATCGTGGCCGCGGCGCTGGTTGCTGGATGCGAGACGCTCTATTCCGAAGATATGCAGGACGGCCTGGTGATCGAGCGGCAGGTAAGATCCGCAATCCATTCGCGGCCCGGTCGGTGCCTGCACTCTAACCGCCCCCACCGGGAGACATCCACCCGATGTGCCTGATCGTCTTCGACTGGCGACCCGACGCGGTCGACGGACCGCTCTTCACACTTGCCGCGAATCGCGACGAATTCTTCCGTCGCACTGCCGAGCCGATCAGCTGGTGGCATGACGCGCCGACCGTGCTGGCCGGCCGCGATCTGCTGGGCGGCGGCACGTGGCTCGGCATGTCGCGCGACGGCCGCTTTGCCGCGCTGACCAATTACCGCGCACCGCATGAAATGCGCGCCGATGCGCCGACCCGCGGCACGCTCGTGAGCGACTGGCTCAGTGGTTCCGCAAGCGGCGCGGACAATGGCTCAGGCAACAACTCAGGCAGCAGCCGGCACGAAACGCCGCTAGACTACCTGCAACACGTCGCGCGAACCGGCGACATCTACAACGGCTTCAATCTGCTCGTCGGCGACTGGACGCGCCGCGAGCTGGGCTGGTATTGCAACCGGTCGAACACCGCGCCCACGCTGCTCGCACCCGGCACGCACGGGATTTCGAACGCGCTGCTCGATACCGCCTGGCCGAAGCTGGTCAAAAAGCGCGCGGAACTGGGCGCCATGCTTACGCGCGATGCAATGCCGCCGCTCGAACGCCTGATCGATCTGATGCGCGATCCGCACCTCGCACGTGATGGCGAATTGCCGTCCACCGGCATTCCGCTCGAACGGGAGCGGGCGCTGTCGGCGGCGTTTATCGAAACGCCGGAGTACGGCACACGCGGCACGACCGCGGTGCGCGTGGTCGCGCATGGCGAGATCATCAGCGTGGCGGCCGCCGAGCGCAGCGACGACAATGGCTCGCACCGGATCGTGCGGCCCGGTGACTTTGAGCGAAGCTTTGCGTTCAACGTTGAACGCGAGATGGCCTGACGCGCTGCGAACGGCGGTAACTACTCAACGCCAAACGCCGCCCGCAATGCCGCGGCGGCATCCGCATGCGCCTGCGCGACGTCAGGCACGAAGCCGCCCATCTTGAAGAACTCGTGAATCATGCCTGCGTAGCGTTTCAGGGTGACCCGATTGCCCGCCGCGCGCAATTTTTCCGCGTACGCATCGCCCTCGTCGCTTAAAGGATCGTATTCAGCGGTCGCGATCCACGCCGGCGCGAGCCCGCTGAAATCGGGCGCGCCGCGCGTACCGTCGAGCGGTGCGAAACGCCAGTCGTCGCGGTCGCCCTTATCGCGCACGTATTGTTCGAAGAACCATTGAATCGTGTCGCCCGACAGCAGGAAGCCGTCGGCAAGGCGCGAGTGCGAATCGGTTTGCTGATGGCCCGTGGCGCCCGGATAGATCAACAATTGCAGCACGAGCTTTATGTCGACGTCGCGTGCCTGAACTGCGCACACCGTTGCCAGCGTGCCGCCCGCGCTATCGCCGCCGACGGCCAGCCGCCCGGCGTCGACGCCGTATTCCGCGGCATGCGTGTGCAGCCAGGTCAACGCATCGAATGCGTCTTCAGCGGCGGTGGGAAATTTGTACTCGGGGGCGAGCCGGTAATCGACCGACAACACCGTGCACTTCCCGTCGCGCGCGAACATCCGGCACAACGCATCGTGCGTATCGACACTGCCGACCGTGAAACCGCCGCCGTGGTAGTACACCAGCGCCGGCGCGGGCTCGGCCCAGCTCGGCTCGACAGGCTGATAAAGACGTGCGCGAATCGTCGCGCCGTCGCGCGTCGGCACGCGCTGGTCCTCGACCGAGAACATGGGCGCGCTCGCGATCTCCAGAATTGGCGCGCTTTTTTCGTAAGACGCGCGTGCCTGTTGCGGAGTCAACTCATGAAGTTGCGGGCGCTTCGCGCGCGCGATCATGTCGAGCACCTGCTCGATCTTCGGATTCAGCGGCATTGGGCGTCGGATGGCGTGTGGTCGCCGAAGATTAGTGGGTCAGAAAATGGCTACCGCGCGCGCCTAACTCGCGTTCTTCACTTCGGGCTTCAGCGACATCGGATCGGTCGGGTTGCGCAACTGCTCGATATCCTCGTGGCGCAGCTTCACCGTCGCCATGATGCCCGGATGCGTGATGATGTAAAACCGCCGAGCCGCGATCGCTTCGAACGTGATATCGGCGACGTCGGTCGCCGTCAGCTTGCCCGATTGCACCGCGCGTTGCAGTTGCTTGCCGGCGGCGATCTGCGAGCGGGTCGGTCCGCAATCGTTGCGCAGTTCCGCGGGCCGCGCGCGTTCCGCGTCGGCGATGCCGGTCGGCACGAAGGCCGGGCACAACAGCGAACAGCCGACCTCGCCACCATTCGCCGATTGTTCCGTTAGTGCCGGTTTGCCCGCCTGCGCGAGTTGCAGGTCGTGATAGAGCGTCTCGGTGAGCGACACGACGGCGTGCTTCGAGGCGTTATAGATGCCCATCGCGGGCGGCGACAGCAAGCCCGCCACCGAAGCCGTGTTGACGATATGCGCGGGTTCGTTCTGCCGCAGCATGATTGGCGTGAAGGCGCGCACACCGTGCGCGACGCCCATCACGTTGACGTTGAACACCCACGCCCAGTCGTTCGCCGAGCTTTCCCAAAGGAAGCCGCCGGAGCCTACGCCCGCGTTGTTGAACAGAAGATGCACCTTGCCGAAAGCGTCGAGTGCCGCTTGCGCGAGCGCTTCCACCTGCGCGGCATCGGACACGTCCGTCGGCACGCCGATTGCCTCGGCGCCGCCGGCGCGCAATGCGTCGACGGTTTGCGCGAGTGCTTGGGGATTCACGTCAGCTAGCACGAGCTTCATGCCGAGCGACGCGCCCTTCTCCGCGAACGCCCGGCCGAAACCGCTTGCCGCCCCGGTGATCACCGCCACCTTGCCTGCGAATTCAAACATCGTTTCTCTCCTGGGTTTATCGGCTCAGGTTTATTGGCAGACAGACGGCCATCGGCACGGACCAAGCGGGCTCGTGCCGATCGCCACCGCGCTCAGATCAGTTTGACGAGCTGCTTGCCGAAGTTCTTGCCCTTCAGGAGACCCATAAACGCCTCGGGCGCCGCATCGAGCCCTTCTGCGATGGTCTCGCGATAGTGCAGCTTCTTCTGCGCGACCAGCGTGCCGAGTTGTTTGAGCGCTTCGGGCCACACGTCCATGTGCTCGCTGACGATAAAGCCCTGCACCAGCAGCCGTTGCGTGAGCATCAGCGACGGGTGCTTGAGCGGCAGCGGCTGACCGTCGTAGCCCGCGATAAATCCGCACAACGCGATGCGGCCGAATGCGTTCATCCGCGCGAGCGTCACGTCGAGCACTTCGCCGCCGACGTTCTCGAAGTAGCCGTCGACACCGTCCGGCGTCACCGCTTTGAGCTCCTGATACAGATTGCCGGCCTTGTAGTCGACGCAGGCGTCAAAGCCGAGCGTCTCGACCACGTAGCGGCACTTTTCCGCCCCACCCGCGATACCGACTGCACGCGCGCCGGCCAGCTTGGCCAGTTGCCCAACCACCCCGCCCACGGCTCCACTCGCAGCGCTGACCACCACCGTCTCGCCCGCTTCCGGCGCAATGATCCGGTTCAGGCCATACCAGGCCGTCACGCCGGGCATGCCGACCGGGCCAAGATAGGCCGACAGCGGCACGTGCGTATCGTCGACTTTCTGCACGCCCGCACCGTTCGAGACGCCGTACTCCTGCCAGCCGAACATCGCGACGACCTTGTCGCCCACCGCGAATTTCGGATTCTTCGACTCCACCACTTCGCCCACCGTGCCGCCGATCATCACTTCGTTCAGCGGCTGTGGCGCCGCATACGACTTGCTGTCGTTCATGCGGCCGCGCATGTACGGATCGAGCGACAAAAAGTGATTGCGCACACGGAACTCGCCGTCGGCAAGCGGCGCAAGCGGGGTTTCGACGAGCCTGAAGTTGTCCGGCGTAACAGCGCCTTGCGGACGCGAAGCCAGCACGAGTTGACGGTTGATCTGGGGCATGACGATCGTCTCCATGGGTTACCGATGTAATCGGCGAGTAATTCGAACGAACGGTAACGGTGTCTGCAACAACGGGATCGGCGCGCGCGGTGCTCAATGCGCGCCATCCATCATGCGATTAGCCGTCGCTTGGACCGGGTTTCGCCGAAGGATCGCTGCGCAGACGCTGTTGCGTCACGTCGCGACCCACGGCGAGACGCCGCATATATTTGAAGGTGCCGAGCGCCTTGGCAACGAAGTGGCCTTCGCTATCGCGGATCTCGCCTTCGCAATAGGCCATGGTGGTCGAGCGGTGCAGCACGCGGCCGGTGGCGCGCAATTCACCGCGGCCGGGCTGCATAAAGTTGACCTTCATCTCGACAGTGACCACGCCGATGCCGTCGCCGGCCAGACTGCGCGCGGCCATCGCAAGCGCGACGTCGGCGAGCGTCATGGTCACTCCGCCATGCGCGACATCCCACGTGTTCATGTGATCGGGCCGAAGCGGCAACACGATTTCGCTGGCGCCGTCGCCAACCGACACGAGTTGCGCGCCGAGCCGGTCGACGAAGGGGCTTTCGGGCAACGACGCGCTGCCCGTTTTAGATGAGCGTGAATCGGTCATGGCTGATTTCAGATTTCGTAGTCGACACATTCACGCGATTCGCGCACCGCACCGACGAAGCCCTTCAGCGCCGTGTGCGTCGGATGGACCTGGTAGGCGTCGAGCGCGGCTTTGTCGGCGAAGTCCGAAACCAGCACGACGTGGTAGGTCGATTCGAGTCCCGACGCCGCGATGCCGACGTCGAACTTGAGCATGCCGGGAACGATGTCGCGGCAGCCTTCGAGTTTCGCCTTCAGCTTCAGGGCGTTTTCATCACGCGAGGCACCTTCTGCGTGTTCTTTAAGCTTCCACATCACAATATGACGGATCACGGGATCACCTTGTTCGATTCGTTGAGCGCAACAAGAAATCATAACTGCTATGGCGTTCACGCATGCGCCACCATCCGTGCCGCCAGGCGCCCTAACCTGCGCACCGCTTCGTCGGCCTGATCGAGATCCGTACTCGGACAACTCAGACGAATGAAATGATCGAAGCGCCCCGCGTTCGAAAACACCGTACCCGGCATCACACGGATGCCTTCACTCAAAGCCGCATCGAAAAACGCCGACGACGACACGTCGCGCGGCAGCTCCATCCAGAAGAACATGCCGCCGCCCGGTGGCGTGAAGCGTGTTCCGTCCGGAAACGATGCGGCGATCGCCGTGGCCATTCGTTCGCGCTGAATCCGCAGACGGTCGCGCAAACGCCGCAGATGCCGTTCATACGCATTCGTTTCCAGAAATTCGGCGAGCACGACTTGCGACAACTGCTCGTTATGGCGCGACTGCGCGAACTTCAGCATGCCGATGCGCGGATGCCAGCGTCCGCCGTTGATCCAGCCGACCCGCATGCCGGGCGCAAGCGTTTTGTTGAACGACGTGCAATGGATCACTGTGCCGTCGGCGTCCCAGGCCTTCAACGATCTGGGCGGCTGAGCGGAGTCGGCGAGTTCGCGGTAGGGGTCGTCTTCGATCAACGGAATACCGGCTCGCGCGCACAGTTCGACGAGCCGCGCCTTGTGTGCGTCCGGCATGACACTGCCGAGCGGGTTCTGCAGATTTGGCACCACCACCACGGCCTTGATGTCGGGATGCGTTTGCAGCGCGAATGCCAGCGCCTCGATGGCGATGCCCGTGGTCGGGCTGGCCGGGATTTCGAGCGCCCGCAGGCCGAGACTTTCGAGCGCCTGCAGCAAACCGAAGAAGCACGGCGATTCCACTGCCACCGTGTCGCCCGGCTGCGTGACGGCACGCAAGGCCAGGTTGACGGCTTCGATGCCGCCGTGGGTCATGATCACATCGTCCGCGCCGATCTGGATGCCGGCGTCGAGCGCGCGACGCGCAATGATCGCGCGCAGTTCGGGGTCGCCCTGATCGGGTCCGGCCGCGGTCAGCAAGGTCGGCCGTCGGCGCAACGCGCGCAGCGCGGCCTTCTGCAAGGCCTCGGTGGGATAAAGATCGGGCGATGCGGTCGCGCCGCCGAGATTCAGGGCGTCCGGATAGCGCTGGAATTTCGACACGATTGCCGAGATTGTCGAATGGATGCCGACGAATTGCGCGGCGCCGGGCGCGGCCGCGAGGTCGGGTTCGGTTGCGGCCGGCAACGTAGCCGTCTGCCGGGCGCGCACGAAGTAACCGGCGCGTGGCCTGGCGTCGATCAACGCGTCGCGTTCCAGGGTGCGATAGCTCTCGGTAGCCGTCGCGAGGCTGACGCCGTGCCGCTGCATGAACGCGCGCATCGACGGCATGCGGTCGCCGGGACGCAGCACGCCGTTGTCGATGGCACGGCGGTATTGGTCGGCTAGTTGTCGGTAGAGGGGGCGGCCATCCGTGCGCCGGCCATCCGGGGGGTGGCCATCCGTGGGGACGCCAATCGGCGATACACGGTCCGGGCGCAGGCCCATGGCCGGCGTTGGCGGCGACAGGCTGACCGGCGTCCCGGCCACAGGCGGCACTTCCGCGCGGTCCACAAGCGGTTCATCTGGCGTAAGGATCGTAGCGTTCATGATCCGATGGTGCGGATAGTTCGGACGTAGCGACAGATACACATCGGCTTGATTCCAACCGATACAGCATGCTCAAACACCACGTTGTACCGGTTCACATTGTCCTTTGTTGCGCCTGTTTTCACGTAGACGAAGTCAATAAGCTGTGTGGCATGAAAACGGTTTAAAGGAAACGGTCATGCCCATCGTGCCCATCGCTCAACCTCGTACCGGTTCGCCTCGCGATACCACCACCTCGCACGTTGCGGCCGGTCAGACGGCCGCACACGATCTGCGTGCACGAACCTCGATCGTGGCCGTCGAAGGCGATCTGCGACTCCACTTCCGCGATCATTCTCTGGCGTGGCTCGGCGACACCGTCCCGGTCACGTCAGTCACACTGCCCGAAGGCGAATGCTATGTCACAGCACAGCGCGGCGTTGTGTCGATCAGCGCAGCGCATGCGCAATCTGCCGTGTTCATCGTCCAGCCATGCCGGGCCGAAAACGAACGACACGGTTTCATCAGCCAGGCCGTGCGCGATCTGACGAGCCTCGTCAAAACGCGGCTGCGGCGCGCCACTTAAAACGTCTCTACTGCCACGGAACCGCCCGCTACAATGCATGCAACCCGCTTCCTTCGAGGTGCCGGTCATGTCCTTCTTTCGCGCACTGCTGTCCCGCCGTCCCACCCGGTTCGCGACCCTCGCCGTCGTCACGCTGACGCTCAACGGCTGCGCCGGTCTGTTCGGCGGCGACCCTTTGCGCGTGAACGTGGCCGGCATCGAGCCAATCGACGGTCAGGGTCTGGAAATGCGTTTCAACGTCAAACTGCGTGTACAGAATCCCAATGAATCCGCGGTCAACTTCGACGGCGTGTCGCTCGCTCTCGAACTGAACGGAAAGCCGTTCGCCAGCGGCGTTAGCGATCAGAGCGGCACCGTGCCGCGCTTCGGCGAAACAGTCGTCAATGTCCCGCTGACGGTGCCCGCCTTCGCCGCGGTTCGCCAGGCTTTCGCATTCGCGGGCGCCGTGCAAGCGGGCGGCGCGCAGTCGGGACAGATTCCGTACATTCTGCGCGGCAAGCTCGCCGGCGGCCTGACAAGCACGACACGCTTCGTCGATCAAGGCACACTAAGCTTGCCGGGGCTCGGCATGGCTTTGCCCTGATACGACCCGGTCTGCATCGCCATCCGATGCGGGTGATTCATGCAGGCCACCCATGCAAGCCGGAGTCACGCAAATTAGAAACGGGTGTCGCGGATTCAATGCCTGCACGTCACATCGCACCGAACCACACGACACCCGCTCCTATTCAGGCCCGCTCTCGCGCCTGATCAAACCACTTCGAACAAGCCCGCCGCGCCCTGGCCGCCGCCGATACACATCGTCACGACGACCAGTTTCGCTCCGCGCCGCTTGCCTTCGATCAGCGCATGGCCGGTCAAACGCGCGCCGGACACACCATACGGATGGCCCACCGCAATCGCGCCGCCGTTCACGTTCAGGCGGTCGTGCGCAATGCCGAGCTTGTCGGCGCAATACAGCACCTGCACCGCGAACGCTTCGTTCAGCTCCCACAGATCGATATCCTCGACCTTCAGTCCCGCCTGCTTGAGCAGCTTCGGCACCGCAAATACCGGGCCGATGCCCATCTCGTCCGGCTCGCAACCGGCCACCGCAAAGCCGCGGAAAATGCCGAGCGGTTGCAGACCTTCGCGCTCCGCAACCTTCGCGTTCATCACGACGCACGCCGACGCACCGTCCGAGAACTGGCTCGCGTTGCCTGCGGTGACCACGCCGCCCGGCATCGCGGTGCGAATCTTCGACACGCCTTCGAGCGTCGTGTCGGCACGAATGCCTTCGTCGGCGCTAACCGTCACTTCTTTCGTGTAGAGACGCCCGGTCGCTTTGTCGGCGACGCCGGCCAGCACCGTCAGCGGCACGATCTCGTCCTTGAACTTGCCAGCTTCGAGTGCGGCCGCCGCACGCTGTTGCGAGCGCACGCCGTATTCGTCTTGACGTTCCTTCGAGATCGAATAGCGCTTCGCGACAGTCTCGGCGGTCTGCAGCATCGACCAGTAGATTTCCGGCTTGTTCTTGCTAAGCCAGCCTTCGGCCATCATGTGGCGGTTCATCTCATTCTGCACGCACGAGATCGATTCCACGCCACCCGCGACGAACACGTCGCCCTCACCGGCAATCACGCGTTGCGCAGCCAGTGCGATGGTCTGCAAACCGGACGAACAGAAGCGGTTCACCGTCATGCCCGGTACGCTGACCGGCAAACCGGCGCGCAGTGCGATCTGGCGCGCGATGTTGGCGCCCGTCGCGCCTTCCGGATTCGCACAGCCCATGATCACGTCTTCGATACGCGCCGGGTCCACCTTCGCGCGCTCGACAGCGGCCTGCGTCACATGCCCGCCAAGCGTCGCGCCGTGCGTCATGTTGAAACCGCCGCGCCATGATTTGGCAAGGCCCGTACGGGCGGTCGATACGATTACGGCGTCAGTCATGCATCTCTCCTGTGTCGACCCCAGTTGGCGCTTTAGTGCTTACTCGGGTCCCATGCCAGTTGGCTGGTCCTTCCAGATGTTGATGGTGGGCACGCCGGCGAATCGCTCAGGCGCCCCACTTCATTCATTTCGCTCACTTCACCCAAGTGGCGGCGATTCAACCGTTGAACCCACGGCCCTTCGCCGCAAGTTCCGCGATGCTCGGCGCCAATTGCCACGCATCGCCATTCGGCCGCGACGCATAGCGGCGAATCGCGCGCTCGACGTTGTAGAGGCCGACCGTATCCGCATACAGCATCGGGCCACCGCGATAGAGCGGAAAGCCGTAGCCGGTCAGATAAACCATGTCGATGTCCGACGCCTTCGACGCAATGCCTTCCTCGAGAATCTTCGCGCCTTCGTTCACGAGCGCGAACACAAGGCGCTCGACGATTTCCTCGTCGCTGATCTTGCGGCGCTCGGCGTTGGTTTCCTTCGAGAACGCGGCAATCATCTCGTCGACCACTGTCGACGGATACGCCGTACGGTCACCCGCCTTGTAGTCGTACCAGCCGCCACCGGTCTTCTGGCCGAAGCGCCCCGTCTCGCACAGACGGTCGGCGATCTTCGAGTAGTGCATGTCAGGATGTTCCTGATAGCGGCGCTTGCGGATCGCCCAGCCGATGTCGTTACCGGCCAGGTCGCTCATGCGGAACGGGCCCATCGCGAAACCGAATTTTTCGATGCCCTTGTCCACTTGAGCGGGCAACGCGCCTTCTTCGAGCATGAATAGCGCCTGACGGATGTACTGCTCGATCATCCGGTTGCCGATGAAACCGTCGCACACGCCCGAGACCACCGCGGTCTTCTTGATCTTCTTCGCGAGCTTCATGACGGTGGCGAGTACGTCTTTCGCCGTGTCCTTGCCGCGCACGACTTCAAGCAGTTTCATCACGTTGGCCGGGCTGAAGAAGTGCATGCCGACCACGTCCTGCGGACGCTTCGTGAAAGCCGCGATCTTGTCGACATCCAGCGTCGACGTGTTCGAGGCCAGGATCGCGCCCGGCTTCGCGACTTCGTCGAGACGCTTGAACACCTGCTCCTTGACGCCGAGTTCTTCGAACACCGCTTCGACGATCATGTCGGCGTTTTTCAGGTCGTCGTAAGCGAGCGTCGGCGTGATCAAAGCCATGCGCTGTTCGAGCGCTTCGGGCTTGAGCTTGCCTTTCTTGACCGTTGCTTCGTAGTTCTTGCGGATCGTCGCGACGCCACGATCCAGCGCTTCCTGTTTTGTTTCCAGCAGCGTGACCGGAATGCCCGCGTTGATGAAGTTCATCGCGATGCCGCCGCCCATCGTGCCGGCACCGATCACGGCCACCTGCTTGATGTCGCGCACCGGCGTATCGGAAGGCACGTCGGGAATCTTGCTCGCAGCGCGTTCGCCGAAGAACGCGTGACGCAACGCATGGCTTTCCGGCGTTTGCACGAGCGAAATGAAGCATTCGCGTTCGAACGCGAGGCCCTTGTCGAAACCGTTCTGCACGCCCGCTTCCACCGCGTCGATGCACTTCTGCGGCGCCGGAAAGTTCTTCGCGACTGCCGCGACACTATTGCGCGCGAACTGGATGAAACCAGCGGCATTCGGATGCTCGATCTTGCGGTCACGCACCTTCGGATGCGGGCCCGTTTTAGCGCCGACCTTGCGGGCGAACGCGAGCGCCGCTTCGGTGAGATCGCCGTCAACGACTTCGTCGAACAGGCCCGAATCGGCCAGCTTCTCCGACATCACCGGCGCACCGGAAACAATCATGTTGAGGGCGGCTTCGAGGCCGATTGCACGCGGTAGACGCTGCGTGCCGCCCGCGCCCGGCAGGATGCCGAGCTTCACTTCCGGCAGCGCTATCTGCGCGCCGGGTGCGGCGATGCGGTAATGCGCACCGAGCGCCAGTTCGAGACCGCCGCCCATGGCAACGCTATGAATCGCGGCGACAACCGGCTTGGCGCTCCCCTCGACGGTCTTGATGACCGTGGCGAGCGTCGGCTCCTGGGTGGCCTTCGGCGTGTTGAATTCGGTGATATCGGCGCCGCCCGAGAAGGCTTTGCCGGCGCCCGTCAGCACGATCGCCTTGATGGCCGGATCGTTCTGCGCGCGCTCGATTCCTTCGACGATACCGGCTCGCGTCGAGAGGCCGAGACCGTTTACCGGGGGATTGTTCAGCGTGATGACGGCCACGCCGTCATGAGTTGTGTAGTCCACTGCCATCTGCCTGCCTCCGTGCGATGAGGCGGCGCATGACGCGCCGCCCGTCCGGTTGATCGAGTCGGCTCATTGTCCGACTTTAGCTCCGATTTCCCGGGGTCAGCAGGCAGAATACACAAAAAAGCACGCTCGTTCAATTTATCGTTAGGCGGGGTTTCCCCTGGCAAGCGGCGTAAGGGGGCAATCCTTTTCGTTTTCGAGCGCGGACGGCAGCACGTGATCGCGAAAAATGTCGCGCAGCTTGAGTTTTTGCAGCTTGCCGGTGGCCGTGTGCGGGAGTTCGTTGACAAAGGCGACGTCGTCGGGAATCCACCATTTGGCGACCTTGCCGTCGTAAAACGCGAGCAGTTCTTCGCGCGTCACGTCGAAACCCGCCCGCTTGACGACCACCAGCAGCGGCCGCTCGGTCCACTTCGGATGCGCGCAGGCGATGCACGCCGCTTCGGCCACCGCCGGATGCGCGATCGCGACGTTCTCGATGTCGATCGAACTGATCCACTCGCCGCCCGACTTGATCACGTCTTTCGAGCGATCCGTGATGTGCAGGAAGCTGTCGCGGTCGATCGTGGCGACGTCGCCGGTCGGGAACCAGCCGTCCACCAGTGGCGAATCGTCCTTGCGGAAATAGCGGTCGATCACCCAGGGGCCCCGCACGTGCAGATCGCCGAACGCCACACCGTCCCACGGCAGATCGCGTCCATCTTCGCCGACGATCTTCATATCGACGCCATACAGCACATGGCCCTGTTTCTCGAGCAGCTTGCGTTGGTCCTCAAGCGGACGCTGACTCTGCTCCCACGTCAGTTTCGACAAGGTGCCGAGCGGCGACATTTCCGTCATGCCCCATGCATGGATCACCTGCACGCCGTACTCGTCCTCGAAGGCTCGCAGCATGGCTGGCGGACAGGCCGAGCCGCCGATCACCGTGCGATTGAGCGACGAAAAGCGCACCCTGGCCTCGCGAAGATAGTTGAGCAAGCCGAGCCACACGGTCGGCACGCCGGCCGAATACGTAACGCGTTCGCTTTCCATCAATTCATAGAGCGATTTGCCGTCGAGATCCTTGCCGGGAAAGACCAGCTTCGCGCCGGTCAGCGGCGCGGCGTGCGGAATGCCCCAGGCGTTCACATGGAACATCGGCACGACCGGCAGCACGGAGTCGCGCGCGGACAGGCTCATCGCATCGGGCAGTGACGCGCCGAACGCGTGCAGCACCGTGGAGCGGTGCGAATACAGCGCGCCTTTCGGGTTGCCGGTGGTGCCCGACGTATAGCAGAGGTAAGACGCCTGACGCTCGTCGATGGCCGGCCATTCGTATTGGCCGCCCTGTGCTTCGACCAAGGTTTCGTAGCTCAGCACCGGCGTTTGCATCTGCGGCAGGTGCGCTTCGTCGGCCAGTGCGATCCAGCCGCGCACTTTGGGGCACTGCGGCGCGAGCGCGTCGACGAGCGGCGCGAACGTGGTGTCGAACAGCACGTAGGCGTCGTCGGCGTGATTGATGATGTAGGCGATCTGGTCGGGAAAGAGGCGCGGATTGATGGTGTGGCACACGGCGCCGAAACCCACCGTGCCGTAATACGCTTCCAGATGCCGGTAGCCGTTCCAGGCCAGCGTGGCCACCCGCTCGCCCGGTTCGACGCCGAGCGCGATCAGTGCTTGCGCCAGCTGCTTCGCGCGCTTTTCGCAGTCGCGGTAGGTATAGCGATGCACGTCGCCTTCGATGCGTCGCGACACGATCTCGGTGTCGCCGAAATGCCGCGCGGCATGCGCGAGCAACGAGGACACGGTGAGCGGCACGTCCATCATCTGGCCAAGCAGCGGCGTCGTCATAAAGAGAGGTCTCCTCGCCTTGTTTGCGTCATTGGGGTTGCAATTCGGGACCGCTCGGCGCGCTCCGTTCGAGTCGCGCGAAATGCGCCGGTGGGTTTCTCGCGGCGTGCACTGGAACGGCGCAGGCGCGCTTCGGCAGGAGAGACGCCCGGGACGCAGGTGGCGCCGGGCTGACGGCCAGCCAGCAGTTCCGCGGGCGCGGACTTACAATATCGGTTAATCCAGAGGCGCTCAATATGTCGTTTTCCCCAAGCATTGCAGGGTTATCCGGGCCTTTGTCGGCTCTTTCCGACGCACTTACCACCTCGCCCGAAAGCGCGTTTGCGCGCCTTGGCAGCACCTTTCTGACGCGCCTGCCCGCGGCGCCGCTGAGTGCGCCGTACGTGGTCGGGTTCTCCGAAGAAACCGCCGCGCTGCTCGGTTTAGAGCCCGGGCTCCAGAATGATCCAGGCTTCGCCGAACTGTTCTCCGGCAACGCCACGCGTGAATGGCGCGCCGACGTGCTGCCGTATGCGTCGGTGTATTCAGGCCATCAGTTCGGCGTGTGGGCCGGCCAGCTCGGCGACGGCCGCGCGCTCGGTCTCGGCGAAGTCGAACACAACGGCCAACGCTTCGAGTTGCAGCTCAAAGGCGCGGGCCGCACACCCTATTCGCGCATGGGCGACGGCCGCGCGGTGCTGCGTTCGTCGATCCGCGAATATCTGTGTTCGGAAGCGATGCATCACCTCGGCATTCCGACCACGCGCGCGCTCTGCGTGATCGGCTCCGACCAGCCGGTGCGCCGCGAGGAAGTCGAAACCGCTGCGGTTGTCACGCGCGTGGCGCCGAGTTTC